>DATGYA010000030.1:0-15118 GCA_035298405.1 Kamptonema sp.
GGGGCGGTGCCCCCGTGCCCGCCCAGAGGTCTGAAACCCTCATTTGATGGTTGGTGAGGGGGGTAGGCACGGGGGCACTACCCCTACAAAATCGCGGTTTTTCCGAGAATGAAACAGCGCTGGGGGAGAGGGGGCATTCCCAATTCACAACTCAAAACTCACAATTCAAAACTCACAACTCACAACTCACAGCTCAAATTAAGGGGGGACTGTCAATCTAATACCAAATCTGAATTTTACTATCGGAGCATTTTTCAGATTTGGTATTATTTATATAACTTCTTAGAACTCAAGCAACATCAACTAGATCAGCTAGAATTGATAAAATTTAATCCTATCCGGTTATAGATGCTATTATTTTATTTCTGTGAAAGCTTCTTCAAGGCAAGAACGCCGCCCTCGCTTACAGTCAAATCACCGCCCTCAATGATATGTAAATCCAATCGAGTAGGCGCATCAGCAAAATTATACTACAATAATAATACAATTATTTTACCTCCAATCCTTGAGGCAGGGAGAAAACTCAAATCCGAAACAGGATTGTGTCAAAATATTGAGGCAAACACGACTAATCAAATCTGTACGGAGCAATTGCTGTGGACTTCCGATACAACGCCCCATCCATCGAGAAAAAATGGCAGAAAGTTTGGGCCGAACAAGGCTTAGACAACACGCCAGAAGATGCACAAAAGCCTAAATTTTACGCTTTGTCCATGTTCCCATATCCATCGGGGAACCTGCACATGGGTCACGTCCGCAACTACACGATTACAGACGCGATCGCCAGACTCAAGCGAATGCAAGGCTATCGCGTGCTGCATCCGATGGGATGGGATGCCTTTGGGCTCCCAGCAGAAAATGCTGCAATTGAGCGAAGAATTCCGCCAGCAAAGTGGACAGAGAAAAACATCGCTCAGATGAGAGAACAATTGCAACGGCTGGGGTTTTCTATTGACTGGAACCGGGAAGTCGCTACCTGCTCTCCCGATTATTATCGATGGACGCAGTGGCTTTTCTTAGAATTTTTCAAAGGTGGATTCGCTTATCAAAAAGAAGCAGCCGTTAACTGGGACCCTATAGATCAGACTGTATTAGCAAACGAACAAGTTGATAGTGAAGGACGTTCTTGGCGTTCCGGTGCACAAGTCGAGCGAAAAATGTTGCGTCAGTGGTTCTTAAAAATTACTGACTATGCCGAACAGTTATTAAACGACTTGGATAAATTAACAGGTTGGCCCGAAAGAGTCAAATTAATGCAAGCTAACTGGATCGGGAAATCTGTAGGCGCTTATTTAGAATTCCCAATTGTGGGAATGGATCAAAAAATTGGCGTATTTACTACTAGACCAGATACCGCTTATGGTGTGACTTACGTTGTCCTCGCGCCAGAACATCCTTTAACAAAACAAGTAACAACACCTGAAAGATTGGGGGCTGTAGAAGCGTTTATTAAAGAAGTTTCTACCCAAAGCGAAATAGACCGAACTGCCGAAGACAAACCTAAGCGAGGCATTCCCACTGGTGGTATGGCAATTAATCCTTTCACCAATCAGGAAATACCGATTTGGATTGCTGATTACGTGCTGTTTGAATATGGCACTGGTGCAGTCATGGGTGTACCTGCCCACGATACACGGGATTTTGTATTTGCTAATCAAAATCAGTTGCCAATTAAGGTGGTAGTTGTCGCCGATGATGAGGTACCACTGACAGCGGCTTACACTGAACCGGGAATTATGATTAATTCTGGTGAGTTTAATGGGATGGCTTCAACTAAGGCGAAAGAAGCTATTATTCGCTACGCTGAAAATCAAGGTTATGGCAAAGCGCGAATACAATATCGCTTGCGGGATTGGTTAATTTCTCGCCAACGTTATTGGGGAGCTCCGATTCCGGTGATTCATTGCCCTGACTGTGGAACTGTAGCAGTGCCTGATACGGATTTGCCTGTACTTTTACCAGAAAATGTGGAATTTACGGGGCGCGGTGGTTCGCCTTTGGCACAGATGGAAGATTGGGTAAATGTGCCTTGTCCGAGTTGCGGTAAACCTGCTAAGCGAGAGACAGATACGATGGATACTTTTATGGATTCGTCGTGGTATTTCTTGCGTTATCCCGATGCTAAGAATGAGCAAAAGGTGTTTGATTCGGCGAAGACAAATAACTGGATGCCTGTAGATCAATATGTAGGCGGTATTGAACACGCGATTTTGCATTTGCTGTATTCGCGGTTTTTTACTAAGGTGTTGCGCGATCGCGGTTTGCTCAATTTTGACGAACCGTTTCAGCGGTTGTTAACTCAAGGCATGGTGCAAGGAATTACTTACAAAAACCCGGTAACAAAGAAATACGTTCCCTCAGCAGATGTAGATGCTGCTAATCCTAAAGATCCGGAGACTGGTGAAACTTTGGAAGTTTTTTATGAGAAAATGTCCAAGTCTAAATACAATGGCGTTGACCCATTGGAATTTATGGCAAAATATGGGGCGGATACGGCGCGAATGTTTATTTTATTTAAAGCGCCACCGGAAAAAGATTTGGAGTGGGATGATGCTGATGCTGAAGGGCAATTTCGCTTTTTAAATCGCGTTTGGCGGTTGGTAACGGAGTTGGCATTACCGGTTAGCAATGGCAAGGAAATTAACGCTGAGTTGACCAAAGCTGAGAAGGATTTGCGGCGGGCAATTCACACGGCAATTAAGGCGGTGACGGAGGATTTGGAGGGCGATTATCAGTTTAATACGGCGGTGTCGGAAATGATGAAACTGAGTAATGCGATCGCAGATTTTTCTGGCAAGGATTCGCCGATTTATGCTGAAGCAATTAAAACGTTAATTCTGCTGTTAGCACCTTTCGCGCCGCATATTGCTGAGGAATTATGGCATTTCATAGGCAACAGTGAATCTGTACACCAGCAAAGTTGGCCGATTGCCGATCCGTCTGCCTTAATTGCGGATGAAATTACTCTAGTAATTCAAATTAGTGGCAAGACACGCGGTACAATTCAAGTACCTACGACTGCGGATAAAGATACTTTAGAAAAGTACGCTCGCGAGTCAGAAGTTGCAAAGCGTCACCTTGAAGGTAAGGATGTGAAAAAGGTAGTTGTAGTCCCTGGAAAGTTAGTTAATTTTGTAGTTAGCTAAACTCTTCATTTTTCCGATAGACTTGTAGGGTGCGTCAGACTAAATTAAAAATTAAAAATGCAAAATTAAAAATTTAATTCATTCATAATTTTTAATTTTTAATTTTTAATTATTTAGCACCCTACAATATCGGCCAGTTGGCTTTAGTCCTGAATATAATGAGGAAGCTAAAAAGTAGACAGCGGCCAGTTTTAAGGTGGATGTTATCTTTAGGAATAGTTGTTGCGATCGCATATTTATCCGCCTGTGTATTATTGTTTTTTCTGCAACCTCGCTTGATTTATCATCCGACTCCAATAGTTAAAAATACGCCAAAATCTTGCCAAATTTCCTATCAAGATGTTTGGTTGCCTGTTAAAAATAATGCAGGTAAAATTGAGCGGATTCATGGTTGGTGGATTTCTGTATCTGCCGAGCGACAGTCATTAGGTACTTTATTATATCTGCATGGCGCTGGCTTAAATATTGGCAGCAATGTCAATCAAGCTTGCAATTTTCAGAAATTAGGTTTTTCAGTATTACTGATTGACTACCGGGGTTATGGCCGCAGTCAAGGTAGTTTTCCTAGTGAATCTCAGATATATCAAGATGCTGAAGTTGCATGGGATTATTTAATAAAAAACAGACGAATCCCTACTAAGAAAATTTTTCTTTACGGTCATTCTCTAGGCGGTGCAGTTGCGATTGAATTAGCGTTAAAGCATCCAGAAGCAGCAGGATTAATTGTACATAACTCTTTTATTTCAATGGAGAAAATGGTAGAGCGTCACCGTCAATTTCGGCTATTTCCAGTAAAGCTCCTCTTGACACAGCGGTTTAATTCAATTGCTAAAGTTAAATTATTGCGTCTGCCTGTTTTGTTCATTCATGGTGCTGACGATACTTATATTCCTGCTACAATGAGCCAAAAATTATATAAAAATGCGCCTCAACCTAAGCGGTTTTTACTGGTTCCTAAAGCTAGGCACAACAATGGAGATCTTTTTTGGAACAATCCTCAATATCGCCAAACAATTATTGATTTTGCTAAGCCAGATATAAATCAACGTGAGTTAGAGGGAGTCCAATTGCCTCACTAATTGGGGATCTGGTTAGGGATCGCCTGCCCAATCTCAGCTTATGTAAGTAGCGATCGCACTCCATCGAACTCACGTTAATTTAGGCTTTGTTTGGGCTTGAAATTTGTTTAAGTCCCGTTAATCCCGTTATTATCCTAAGTTCCCAAAAGATTGTGACACCAAACACTAACACTATAAGAGTGCTAAATGTAGACTAAAAATAAAACCCCTATAAAATCATGTTTCTTCGCGCCACAGCTCTTACCCCAATAGAACTTAAATCGGCGATCGCTCGCGATCCCTTGATAGTCTCACCAGAAACAACAGTTAGGTCAGCAATCGCGCTAATGAGCGGCGTGCGATCGCTCTGTAGCACCACCAAAACCACCGATAGTCAACTAGATGAACTCTATCTACAGGTAAAGTCAAGCTGTGTATTAGTAGTAGAAAACGAGCGATTACTAGGAATTTTAACTGAACGGGATGTAGTACGCCTCACTGCCCAGCAGCAACCCCTCGATCGCTTAGTCATCGAGAACGCGATCGGACATTCCATGATCACCCTGCACGAATCAGATTTTACCGATTTATTTTCTACCATTAGCCTACTTCAGCAGCACCACATCCGCCATTTGCCAATTGTAGATGAGCAGGATCGCCTAGTAGGACTTGTCACCTATGAAACTTTGCGCCAAACCTCCCGACCGATCGACCTGTTGCGGTTGCGTGTGGTAAGCGAGGTGATGACATCCGAGGTGATTTGTGCTGCACCGGATACTTCGATATTTGCGATCGCCCAACTGATGGCAAACCACCAGGTCAGTTCCGTGATGATTGTGGAACAGACTGGTAATCCTACGAAACCCTTAATAATTCCAGTAGGAATTTTAACCGAACGGGACATGGTACAGTTTCAGGCATTAGGCCTGAACCTAGACAACTGCACAGCCCAAATGGTAATGAGTACACCGGTCTTTACCATCAAACCAGAGGATTCACTGTGGACAGTGCAAGAGATCATGCAGCAGCGCTTCATCAATCGGTTAGCAGTGACAGGAGAAGAGGGAGAACTATTAGGCATTGTCACCCAAACCAGTTTGCTACAAGCTCTCAACCCACTAGAAATCTACAAATTAGCAGAGTCTTTGGAAGAAAAAGTCACGCGCCTAGAAGCCGAAAAAATCACTCTGTTGGAAAATCGCACCATCGAACTAGAACAACAGGTAGAAGCGCGGACAGCCACCCTGAAAACCAAAGCACAACAAGAGAAATTACTTATAGAAATTGCCACGCAAATCCGCTCATCCCTCAGCTTGCAAACAATTTTAGATACAACCGTAGAGCAAGTGCGGCAATTATTAGGCTGCGATCGCGTCAACATTTGGCAATTCGATCCCAATTGGGAAACCATTGCCTTAGCAGAAGCGACTCATTCATCTATATCTTTGGTAGGTGAACGCATTGCTGACACTTACTTCCGGCAAAACTGCACTGAAATGTATCGCCAAGGTCATATTTGCATAATGCCCGATATTGACACGGCAAAAATTTCTCATTGTCACCGGGAAATGCTCGTCCAGTTACAAACACGGGCGCAAATTTTAGTACCTATACTCTGTGGCGATCGCTTGTGGGGTTTACTCAATGCTACAGAAAGCCAGCACCCCCGCCACTGGCTACCAGAAGAAATCGAATTACTACAAGCATTATCAGTACAATTGGCGATCGCGATCGCTCAAGCCACCACCCATCAAGAGTTACAACAAGAACTCAGCAAAAGACAGCAAGCTGAAATCGCCCTCCACAATCTGATAGAAGGAACCGCCGCTACTACTGGGCAAGACTTTTTCCCTGCATTAGTGAAACACATTGCAGCAGCACTCAATGTTTTCTCTGTAATGGTTGCTGAATTGATAGATCGAGAGCTTCACGCCCTAGCCCTATGGAGCAATGGAGCTTTACAACCGACTTTTAGCAGCGATCCAACCCATAGCCCTTGCGAACGAGCATTGCAGGATGGAAAATTCTACTGCGAAAGCTCCGTTCAGCAAATGTTTCCTCAGTATTTGCCTCTAGTGGAAATGGAGGCAGAAAGCTATCTTGGGATTGCCTTACGGGATAACAATGGTAGGGCGATCGGTACCCTGTGCATCGTCAATAAACAACGAATCCCAGATCCACAGCAAGCAGAAAATCTACTGCGCGTTTTTGCCGCCCGCGCCGCCGCCGAATTGGAACGCCAACAGGCGACAAAATTGCTAGAGCAAGTCAATCAATCCCTCGAAGCCAAAATCGCCCAACGCACCGCCGAACTTTCTCAAGTTAACAGCCTGCAACGTGCGATCTTGGATGGATCTAATTACTCGATTATTTCTACGGACTTAAATGGCACGATCGTCACTTTCAACGGGGGAGCCGAAAGGATGCTGGGTTACAGCGCCGCTGAAATGGTGGGGAAAGTCACGCCGGAACTAATTCACGATCGCCAAGAAACGATCGATCTGGCGATATCTTTTTCAGAAGAACTAGGGCAGAATATTACCCCCACTTTTGAGGTTTTTATCGCCAAAGCTCGTCAAGGTATTTTTAGCGAACAAGAGTGGACTTATATCCGTAAAGATGGCTCGCGCTTTCCAGTATTACTATCTACCACCACCCTTAAGGATGCCAATAATCAAATTATCGGCTTTTTAGGCATTGCCAAAGATATTAGCGATCGCAAACGCGCCGAAGCTGAATTAGAGAAAGTGTCGGAACGTTTAGCCTTAGCCCTCAAATCGGCAGATATCGGCTGTTGGGAATGGGACTTTGTGCAGAATATAGTCTTTTGGGATGAGCGGATGTATCAACTCTATGGAGTGACGAAGGAATCTGATTCCCGTGTGGTCTATGAAATTTGGGCCAATAGCCTCCATCCCGATGACCGCACCTTCGCCGAAACATTTGTTCAACAGACTATTTTAGAACAGAAAGAATACGATACTGAGTTTCGAGTCATTCATCCCGATGGCAGTATTCACTTTATTAAAGCCTACGGGGTAGTAGTCCGAAATGCCCAAGGCCAAGCCCAGAGCATAATTGGGGTGAACTTTGATATTAGCGATCGCAAACGCGCCGAAGCCGAACTACAGCAAGTGTCGGAACGTTTAGCCTTAGCCCTCAAATCGGGAAATATCGGCTATTGGGAATGTAACTTTGTGCAGAAAACGCTCTTTTGGGACGAGCAGATGTATGAACTCTATGGAATCACGAAACAAACTGATACCTATCTAGCCTATGAAATTTGGTCAACGAGGCTCCATCCCGATGACCACACCCGCATCAAAACATTAATCCAGCAGGCTATTTTAGGGGAAGCAGAATATGATATGGAGTTTCGATTCCTTCATCCTGATGGCAATATTCGTTTTATTAAAGGCTACGGGGTACTGGTACGAGATACCGAAGGCAAACCCCATAGAATGATTGGGGTACACTTTGATATTACCGATCGCAAACTGATGGAGGAAAAATTAGCCGAGAGCGAAGCTAAGTTCCGACGTTTAGTAGAAGGAGCCAACAATGTAATCTGGTCATCTGACCTATATGGCACAATCACCTATCTCTCCCCGCAATTTGAGGCTCTATTTGGTTGGGAACCCAGTACATTGCTTGGTCAGCCTTTAAGGAATCTAGTTCATCCAGACGATCTCCCATTGGTAGAGAATGATTACAGAGAAAATATCCTCGCAGGTAAACAATCCAAGAATATTGAGTTCCAACATCGCCATCAAAATGGTCAATATCTTTGGGTGAGAACCAGCGCCACACCGATTAAAAATGCTGAAGAGGTCGTGATTGGTTGCCAGGGAATTTTAGCGGATATCACCGAACTTAAACAGACAGAAATCGCTCTCAAAACCAGTGAAAGCCTTTTCCGAAAAGTATTTTCCTCAAATATTGTGGGCATGATGTTTACCGAATTAGACGGGGAAATTGTCGATGCAAACGATCGCTTATTAGAGATGATCGGCTACACGCGAGAAGACCTAAATGCCCATCGGATTAATTGGAGAAATATCACTCCTCCCGAATATATTCCCCTTGATATCAAGATGAGGGAAGAACTGGAAAATTTCCAGAAGATCAACCCTTGGGAAAAAGAATACTATCGCAAAGACGGTAGCCGCATCCCTGTAATCATTGCGGTAGCATTATTATCTGAAACCAGTAGCCGTTGTATCTGTGTAGTGGTGGATATCAGCGAACGCAAACTTTTAGAACAAAAAATATTGCAATCAGAGAAAAAAATGCGGGCAATATTTGATTCCATTACTGACATTATTCTTACTATAAATTTACAGAATAATGATATCGATAGTATTGATATTGCCCCCGGAAATATGTTGTCGAATAATATTTTTCAGACGGAAGTAATGAATGAAACTATCAGGTTTTTATTTGAACCTGATTTACATCAAGACTGGGTAGAAAAAGTCCGAAAAGTAGTGCAATCTAGGGAAACAATCCACTTTGACTATTCTCTGACTCTACAAGGTAAATTGTTATGGTTTTCTGCAATTATTTCCCCTATTAGTGAGACAGAGGTGACATGGGTAGCACGAGATATTACCGAACGCAAGCAATACGAAACTCAACTGCAACAAACCAACCAAGAACTCGCCCGCGCCACTCGCCTCAAAGATGAATTTCTCGCCAACATGAGCCATGAACTGCGTACTCCTCTGAATGCAATTCTGGGTATGACTGAGGGATTACAAGAGGAAATTTTTGGTAATGTTAACAACGAACAAATCAAAGCATTACAAACCGTAGAGAAAAGTGCCGAGCATTTGTTATCACTAATTAACGATATTCTCGATGTTGCCAAAATTGAATCGGGTCAAACAGAACTCGATTGCACTCCCGTAATGGTGTCACAACTTTGTCAATCCAGTTTGGCATTTATTAAACAACAGGCCCTACACAAACGTATTCAATTAGAGATTAAACTGCCTCCCAACGCGATTTATCTACCAGATTTATTAGTAGATGAGCGACGCATTCGCCAAGTTTTGATCAACTTACTCAACAACGCAGTTAAATTTACCCTAGAAGGAGGACGCATCACCTTAGAAGTCACCTATCCTCACATCCTTACTCAAGCAACTGCCACCGATTTTCCACCCTTAAATTATATGCGAATTGCTGTTATTGATACAGGTATCGGCATCGCTCCAGAAAATATCAATAAGTTGTTTCAACCCTTTATTCAAATCGATAGCGCTCTAAATCGCCAATATCAAGGCACAGGTTTAGGTTTAGCTTTAGTAAAACGTATCGTCGAAATTCACGGCGGACAAGTTGGATTAACTAGCGAGATTGGAGTTGGCAGTTGTTTCACGATCGATCTACCCTGTGCCCCATCCTATCCATCCTCCCCATTCTCTCCATCCTCCCCATCTTCTTCATCTCCCTTATCTTCCCCATCTCCCTTATCTTCCTTAATTTTACTGGCAGAAGACAACGAAGCGAATATTAGTAGCGTTTCCAGCTATTTAACAGCAAAAGGCTATCGCCTGATTTTGGCGAAAAATGGATATGAAGCGATCGCTTTAGCTAAGTCTGAACACCCGGATCTAATTCTTATGGATATTTCAATGCCGGGAATGGATGGTTTAGAAGCTATGCAGCATATCCGCCGCGATCCCAGCTTAGTTGATGTACCCATCATTGCTCTGACTGCTTTAGCGATGACGGCAGATCGCGATCGTTGTCTAGCTGCCGGTGCCAATGATTACCTCAGTAAACCTGTTAAGCTGAAGCAATTAGCTCCTACTATTCAACAACTTTTAGATGCCAATCAAGATCGCTGATAAAAAATAAGCTGTTCCAGTAATAATATTACTAAAACAGCTTAACAGAAATCACAATTGATTCAATAATTTACCATCCAAATTAGCCAAGCTTAGCAACATCCATCGCTAAATCCATCACCCTACCCGAAGACTCAAGCTTAGCAATATCCAACAAAGTCTTCAACACAGAATCAGGATTCAAAGACAGCGAATCAATTCCTAACTCAACTAAGAACCGCGCAAACTCAGGATAATCGCTCGGCGCTTGACCGCAAATTCCAATCTTGCGGTTATATTTCTTCGCCGCCTTAATTGCAATTTGTACCATCCGTTTAACTGCCTCATTGCGCTCATCAAAAATGTGAGCAACCAAAGCTGAATCGCGGTCTAAACCTAACGTTAACTGCGTTAAATCGTTCGATCCAATGGAGAAACCATCAAAGACCGCGGCAAATTCATCAGCGAAAATGACGTTACTTGGTAACTCGCACATCACGTAAACTTGCAACCCATTTTCACCCTTAACTAAACCATGTTTTGCCATCTCTGCTAAGACTTTCCGGCCTTCATCCGGCGTGCGGCAAAATGGAATCATCGGGATGACATTCGTCAAACCCATTTCATCCCGTACCCGCTTCAAAGCTTTGCATTCCAGAGCATAAGCCTCCCGGTAATTCGGGTCATAATAGCGAGAAGCACCGCGCCACCCAATCATCGGGTTTTCTTCCTTGGGTTCAAATTGGCGACCACCTAAAAGATTCGCGTATTCATTGCTCTTGAAATCGCTCATCCGCACAACTACAGGATTGGGATAAAATGCCGCTGCAATCATGCCAATACCATGAGCCAGTTTATCCGTGAAGAAATCTGGTTTGTGTTCGTAAAGCGCGGTTAATTCAGCGATTTCGTTTTTAACAGCTTCATCCTCCAACTCATTAAACTTAATCAATGCCATCGGATGTGCTTTGATGTGATTGGCAATAATGAACTCTAAGCGTGCCAAACCCACACCATCACAAGGAATTGCAGATAAACCGAAAGCTTCCTCTGGATTGCCAACATTCATCAAGATTTTAGTGCGAGTTTTGGGCAAGTTATCCAGTGCAGTTTCTTGGACTTCAAAGGGTACTAAACCTTCATAAACTTTGCCTTCTTCTCCTTCAGAACAAGAAATTGTCACCTCTTGACCTGTTTGCAAAACTTTCGTCGCGTCGCCGCAACCAACGATCGCAGGGATTCCCATTTCGCGAGCAATAATCGCCGCGTGACAGGTACGGCCACCAGCATTAGTAACGATCGCGCTGGCTTTTTTCATAATCGGTTCCCAGTCGGGGTCGGTTTTGTTCGTTACCAAAACTTCACCCGCTTGGAAATCATCAATTCTGTGTGCATCCAGAATTACCCGCGCTTTACCTTGGCCAATCATTTCGCCAACGGAACGACCTTTAACCAGCACATTCCCTGTGCCTTTGAGCTTATAGTTCCGCAATACAGAACCCGATTTTTGCGATTGTACGGTTTCCGGCCGCGCTTGGACGATGAATAGTTCGTTTGTAAGCCCATCTTTAGCCCATTCAATGTCCATCGGGGTATACATACCGCGCACTTCGGAGTAGTGATCTTCGATCAAAACAGCCCATTTTGCTAGTTGCAGAATTTCCTCGTCATCGATCGCAAATTTACCCCGTTCTGAGAGTGGTACTGATACATTTTTCGTGTATTTAGAACCGCCCAAGTCATAGACCATTTTGACTTCTTTTGTACCCAGGCGTTTCTCTAAAATCGGGCGGAAACCCTGTTTGAGTGTGGGTTTAAAGACTAAGTATTCGTCGGGGTTCACGGCCCCTTGCACGACGTTTTCACCTAACCCGTAGGCGGCGGTGACTAGCGCTGCATTCTTAAATCCGGTTTCTGTATCGATCGAGAACATCACCCCAGAGGATGCCAAATCCGATCGCACCATTTTTTGAACGCCAACGGAAAGCGCAACTTCAAAGTGGTCGAAACCTTTGATTTGACGGTAGGAAATAGCGCGATCGGTGAAAATGGAAGCAAAGCACTTGTGAGTGCAGTCAAGCACGCCACTGCAACTTTGAACATTCAGATAAGTTTCTTGCTGTCCGGCAAAACTCGCATCTGGCAAGTCTTCTGCTGTAGCGGACGAGCGCACGGCAACATCTGTGGCTTCGCCGTAGCGATCGCACAATTGCCCGTAAGCGCCTGTAATTGCATCTTGCAAGTCTTGCGGAAACGGTGTTTCTAGAATCAAAGTCCGTGCTTGCTTGCCCCGTAGTCGCAGATTTGGCCCATCTTCTACGTCCAAGTCAGCAAACAGCGATCGCAATTTCGCTTCTAAACCCGCTGACTTAATAAAGTAGCGGTAGGCGTAAGCTGTAGTCGCGAATCCATTAGGAACATTAACGCCTTTGGGGGTTAGTTGTCGAATCATTTCCCCTAAAGATGCGTTCTTTCCGCCCACTAGCGGGATATCTGCAATCCCTACCTCATCAAACCACAGCACAAGGGCTTCTTCTTTAGCAACCTTGGTATCCGTATTTTTAACTAATGTTTCAAGCATGGGTTTAGTTCCTCCAAGCTTAAGCTCAATCTGACAAGCTTAAGACACAACTTTTAAATGTACTTTTGTTACCAATTCATCTCGAAAGGTAACGAACTCTTGACTAATGCGTTTAAATGATGTTAAACAATGTATCTGGGATAGGTCAGAGATTGATCCCCAGCAATTAAACGTTAATTCTTAGGGTGATTTTCTATGCCTAGCGAGAGATACTTCGTCGGAGAGACTTTTTTATTCCCTCTATTTACATCTTATTACTTCTATTCCTAACTACAAGATAGTTACGGCAACTCTCCTTAGTTACCAAAAGTAAAAAATTGGCACTTACTGGCTTGTATAGGCTATTATAAAAAAAGATTAAGGAAACAATAAAAATCAGCCCAGGCGAATAGAATTCGCGGCTACACAAGCGAAGTCCACCTGCGCGGACTAGAGAAAATCGAGGGTTTTGAAGCCCGCGTCGGCGGGTTTAGTTTGTATAGTAGGGGTTTCAATCGCCCAGTTGCGCTGACAAAATTTTTATTCCTTAACATCTAATTAAGTTAAACAAATGAAAATAAAACATAATTTAACTAAGCCTGATTCCCTAATCAAGGCTAGCTGGTGTTTTGATAGTAGCTGTCCGATTCAGTTCATGCTAGAATTACTAGGTAGTAAATGGTCTGTGCTGATTTTGCGAGAGCTATTTAGGTGCGATCGCCGCACCCATGAACTTTTAGAAGCTTTACCTGGTATCAGCTCCAAAACCCTAACTCTGAGGCTTAGAGAGTTAGAAATGCACGGTTTAGTCAAGCGGACTGTTTATCCAGAAATTCCGCCCCATGTTGAATATGCTCTCACAGAGAAAGGCCGAGAAGTTCAGCCAGTGATGGCAGCTCTTAAACAGGTAGGAGAGCGGTGGTTAGGGAAAAAAAGCTGTGCTTGTCCTTTGGAATGAGTCGGTGAAGAGTGCGATCGCTCCATCTCAGCACAATATTTTGTGGCGCGATCGCTTTTACTCACTAGCCAGATGCAGATATTCGTAGATATTCTAGGAAAGATTTATTCAAATTGGAGAGCGTTAGTTAGGGAAAAAATTTGTGTTTGTTCCTTAGAATTGAGCCACTGAAGAGTGCGATCGCGTAGGGATTATGGAAAATCTAGAATATGTTAACGATCGAGTATTTCAGAATACAGTGAGGGACAATCACAAGCCGCGATCGCCCCTTACTTTCGTGAGGCTAGAAGGAATTAAACCTGTAAGTCAGAAATTTTTCCTACACACTGGATCTTTTTCTGAAGTTTAACGTCTACATCCTCTGAGACCCGATTGCCCAGCTATAGGTAAGCTGGCATGAGTTGAGCCCGCCTGTAGGGGTGGGCTTATTCCTATTTTGAACAGTACGACTAAGATTAGGGAAGCCGCATTACACTATTTAAACTGGCACAATCTCTTGAGAATTAAAAATTAAAAATTAAAAATTAAAAAAGTTAAGAATTAAAATTAGAAAATCAAAAATACTGTTTAACAAAACTTAGAGGCTATCCGCTCTTTTCCAGCATACAAATTGAACCGCTCACCGCGCAAAAATCCAATCAGAGTAATGCCAAATTCTTGAGCTAGGGAAACTGCTAGACTGCTAGGGGCGGAAACTGCACAAACTATAGGCACGCCAGCAGCAAGACTTTTCTGCAATATCTCAAAACTCGATCGTCCGCTAACTAAGAGAATGCGATCTTTAAATGGCAATTCCCCATTTAAGAAAGCTGCACCAATTAATTTATCTAAAGCATTGTGACGACCGATATCTTCGCGCACTGAGAGCAATTGTCCATTAATATCAAATAAGGCAGCCGCGTGGAGTCCTCCGGTACTTGAGAATACTCTCTGAGCTGCTTTTAGTTTATTGGGTAAAGTGTAAATTAAATCTGCTGAAATTTCGGGGCCTGTTGGTATTGCTGGAAAATCCCGTAGCCGTAATGCTTCTAAGTTAGCTTTGCCACAAACTCCGCAGGCGCTAGTTGTATAGAAATGTCGCTCTAGCGGTTGTAAATCAGGAATTAAGCCGTCTCTGAGTTCTACATTAACAATATTATATCGCTGTTCTCCGTCTACTTTTGAGTCTAGGCAATAGCTAATCCGGCGGATATCTTCGCGGTTGCTAACAATGCCTTCGCCATACAAGAAACCTGCGGCGAGTTCAAAGTCATTTCCGGGAGTTCGCATTGTCACCGCTACGGTTTGTTTTGGTGAAAGTAAGCGGATCTCTAAGG
The DNA here is from genome assembly GCA_035298405.1 of Kamptonema sp. Classification (GTDB taxonomy): domain Bacteria; phylum Cyanobacteriota; class Cyanobacteriia; order Cyanobacteriales; family Microcoleaceae; genus Kamptonema. The sequence continues at coordinate 14,873 of DATGYA010000030.1, forward strand.
GTTCTTCAGTAGTTAATTGGTCTAATCGAGGGAGGATTTTACCCTTTTCTACTACCCAGACTGTTGCTTTAGTTTTACTCCCGGTAATCGTTTTCATGTTTGCACGCTAAATTCCTCTGGATCGGTTCCCCAATTCACCCAGCGAATTGCTTCCCTAGCCGATTTTACATCAGGAGGTACGCGCAAAGCGTGAATAAATTTAGTGCTAGGGCAAGTCATTTTTAATAAATAAAGTGGCTCAACATC
>DATGYA010000031.1:0-12081 GCA_035298405.1 Kamptonema sp.
TGGCGGGCTGCCAGTTCTACAGCGCGGGAGTTGACGAAGCGATCGTAGAATTGCTGACGGTACAGGGGAGAATTACCAATGCGGCGAATAAACTCTTTCATAGAGATTTCGCCGTTTTTAACCTTTGATTCCAGGTCAGAAACGCTTTGGCTGTAAGCACGGGTAATATCACGCTCGAAAACCTGACGGTAAGCAGCCTTGATAATCTCTTGCTTTTCTGAACTCGAAAGGCCAGTCTTCATTACAAACTTCTGCCGACGCTCGGCTGCAATGAAGTAAATTTGAGGTAGTTGCAGACCTTGCTGGTCGTTGCTTTCGCGCTGCCGCACTTTGTCGGAAGGCGTGGGGGCTTTGAATTCTGCGATCGCGACATCGAAGTATTGAGTGACGATCGCGATCGCTTCATCATCTTTCCTGAAATATCCCAAAGCCGCCGCCTTCATTTCTTGCATTGCCACAATTGTGGCTGCCGTTGAGCAGGCATTCTCGATGATTTCCCGCAGTCCCCGCACGTTGACCGCAATGATATTTGGGTCGCCAGCGACGATCGCGTAGGTAATATACCGCAAGAACCACGATAAATCCCGTAGGGATTTCGTCATGTTACCAGGGCCGTAGCGAGACACATTAATCGGCTGGAATCCTGCTGGAATTGGGCCACCGCCCCCAGCAAACAGCGAACCCAAACCTCCAAAGAATCCACCCCCGCCATTACCGCTTTCAACGTAGGTGACATTTCCCAACTTCATGCCTTCGCCGACACTCGTCGTGCCTGCACCCACTCCTGCCAGAACTTTTACCTGTTCTGCTGGCTTCTCTAAGAATGCCAGCGGCGAACCACCGACAAAAATCCGGTTTGCTGCACGAGACACTATCAATTCAGAGTTATTGGTCAGCGCCTCGGAGATCGCGATGCGCTTTGCACCAGAACTGAAATAGCTTTGTAGTTCCTTCAGTTCTCCCAGTCCTAGAAATCGGTCTTGCTGTTCTGCTTGCGAAATCGTTGCGACTGGTACAGTTTGATATAGTTGCGGACGCGCAACTGAGCTTCCACCGCTTGCCTTAACAGTCATTTGATCTTGTTCGCTCCATTAGAGAGTGGTTACAGTTTTTGCCCAGACTAATTTTCTGGTTCAAGAAGGTTGAAGGTCAAAGTAGGTATTTTGGCCTTTTACTTTTTTCTTTCCCCTTGCTTGAGGTTTTTAGCCTAATCACTTATTTCTCAGATTAAAATGTTTCGGGATCATCTCCCTCATTTCTTAAAAAAGCCTGTCGAAACTTATTTTATAGATTTAACAGGGCATATCTGAGAAATAATGATAAGTTTTATTAACTGTTAACGGTTAACTGTTAACGGTTAACTGTTAACTGGGACTTCTCCCGCGCTCCCGCGCTCCCCATTCTCTAATGCTTTATGGAAACAACACCTGAGATCAGTGCTGCCGTTGGGCGGCTTTACGATACTTATCCGTTCCCGCCAGAACCTTTTCTAGACGAACCACCGCCTGGGTATAATTGGCGCTGGTTTTGGCCTGCTGCTTACAGCTTTTGTACGGGTCAGAAACCCCAAAAGCAAGATATTCGTATTTTAGATGCTGGCTGTGGCAGTGGTGTCAGTACGGAATATTTAGTTCATCTCAACCCTGAAGCGTCTGTAGTGGGAATTGACCTCAGCAGCGGTACTTTGGAGGTGGCGAAAGAGCGCTGTCGTCGCTCTGGTGCCGAACGGGTAGCGTTTCATCACCTTAGCCTCTACGATGCTGGACAGTTAGAGGGTGAGTTTGATTTGATTAATTGCGTGGGGGTACTCCATCACTTACCAGATCCGATCCGGGGCATTCAAGCTTTGGCCCCTAAGTTAAGAAATGGTGGCCTAATGCACATTTTTGTATATTCGGAATTGGGGCGCTGGGAAATTCAACTGATGCAAAAGGCGATCGCACTACTCCAAGGCGATCTACGTGGAGATTACCGCGATGGTGTGAAACTCGGTCGCCAATTATTTGCTTCTTTACCAGAAAATAACCGCCTTGTCAAGTATGAAAAACAACGTTGGTCGATGGAAAATCAGCGAGACGAGTGCTTTGCGGATATGTACGTCCACCCGCAGGAAATTGACTACAACATTGAGACGCTGTTTGAATTAATTGATGCGTCTGGCTTAGAGTTTCTGGGTTTCTCGAATCCGGGGTACTGGCAGTTAGAACGGCTGTTAGGGAAAGAGCCGGGATTGCTGGAGAGAGCACAAGATTTGACAGAACGCGAGCGTTATCGGCTAATTGAGCTATTAGACCCGGAATTGAGCCATTACGAGTTTTTCTTGGGGCGATCGCCTTTACCGAAGGCTGATTGGTCAGACGATCGCATTTTACTAGCGGCGATTCCTGAACGTAGTGCCTGTATGTTCGGCTGGCCGAGTGAGAAAGTTTTGGACTATAACTATGAAATGGTCGATTTGTCAACAGTAGAATTTGAGTTTTTGCAAGCTTGCGAGGGAAGCCGAAGCGTAGGGGAAATTTTAGCTGATGTAGATTTAGAAGTGGAGGGAGTGCGATCGCTTGTATCAAAACAGTTAATTTGGCTGACTCCCAGGTAGCGCGATCGGGATTTTTGTGGGATGGGCATCCTGCCCGTCTCTCTGTTTGATTTAGATGCACGGCAGCTTCTCTACGAAAAAAACTCTATACCGAGTTGCATCAAGCTGGAATCAGCGGTGCTAATCTCACGAATGCCAATCTTAGTACTGCTATTCTCGAAGAAACTTGCCTTAATGTATGAGTATTCAAGAAATTGCCAAGGGATACAGCGCTGGCTGGGATATGATTGAACGGTATAGAGCCGGAGAGCGAAACTTTACAGGGATTGATTTAAAATACGCTAGTCTTAACTGGCCTTGTTTCATTGATATTAATCTCAGCCGAGCAGATCTGAGATGGGCTAACTTCCAGGTGGGGCGGACTCGCTTAATTAATGCCAATATGAGCGATGCTAATATGGAAAAAGTTTCTTTAGGATCGGCTTTCATGCTCAATGCGAACTTGAGAGGAGCTAATCTCAGAAACGCTCACTTAACTAATTCAGACCTAACTAATGCTGACCTAACTAATGCTGATTTGAGTGGGGCTGATTTAAGCGGTACTGCTCTCATTGGAGCTAATCTAACAGGAGCTAATATTACTGATATTAAAACTACAAAAGATACTATTTTTTGTCAAACTATCATGCCTAATGGTCAGGTACAGACGGACTCTCACAGGCTAACAGACGTTCAGGAATTTCTCAGACTTTATGATGAAGGTGAAAGAGAGTTTCGGGAGCTAGTTTTGCATCAAGTCGATCTAAGTAATATTACTTTATATGGCGTTAATTTTTTATGGCAAACTCGCTTGAGTCACGTTAATTTGGTCGGTGCTAGATTGACTAATTGTAATTTTAATGGCATTAAACGAATTGTTTTTAGTGACTGGAAAAATACCCATTTAAGTAACTGCGAATGGCGCGATCCTGAAATAATTTACTGCGATTTTAGAGGTGCATATTTGGGATTGGCTGATATGTATGCTCCTGATTTTACGGGAAGCAATCTTGAAGGGATTCAAAATTTTTTTGGTGTGGAAGAAGATATGTATTTCTGTAACACCACTTGGGTAACTGGAGAATTTATCCCCGGACCAATCAATTCTAGTGAACGCTGGCGGGAACGCCAGCAAAAGATTAGGTATGATAGATTTTGAAGAAGTTGCCATGTGGCATATATCTGTTGAATAAAATAGGACTTTAGCTTTTGGCTTGGGGTGCTGATGGAAGAGGAAGGGGAAAAGGGGTTTTAAGATTAAGATGTATAAGATGCCCGATCGCGCTACGTTCCTCAGCGGAGTGGGTACGCGATCGCCACCTAGAAGTTGCTCTGAACTCAAATCTCAAATTACGAGCTAATTAAGTCAAGGCTAAGAAGCCTCAAAGCTTTACTCATCAAGGTTTTAGAATCTTTGTCACCCCTAACCAGATCCTCTTTATTAAAGGGCGATCGCCCAATCGCATTAATTAATTCTTTTTTAAGTAATGTTGCAGCACCATGATATGATGCTCAATGGACTTGCAGAGCCAAGCCATTTACCTGCATTAGTTTCACCCCTCAAGCGTGAACTCGCCAAACACACCAACGGAACCCATACCTGCAACAGGGGATATTCCCGAAACTGGTTCTGCCTCATCAGAGCCAGCCAAAGATCCCATGCAAGACTTCTATCAACTCCAACAGGATTTGTTGCTCTACAGCCTTGCCTTGATGGGGATAATTTTTATCTCAGTGTGGATTTTTTATAACCTCAACATTGCTCTAAATTACTTGATTGGGGCGTGCACAGGTGTGGTTTACTTGAGAATGTTGGCTAAAAACGTTGAGCGGCTTGGCAGGGAGAACCAACGCCTGAGTAAGACAAGGCTGGTTCTGTTCATGGGGTTGATTATACTAGCAACTCAATGGAATCAGCTACAGATTTTGCCCATTTTCTTGGGATTTCTGACTTATAAAGCTGCGATCGTCTTCTATATGCTGCAAACCGTTTTCATTCCTGACCGCCAATAGGTCAGACCACCTGCCAAACATCCACTTGAGCGAATTTCTCTTGAATGGAAATGCTAAATGTCTTAAACGCCTGGAATGCTCTTCCCCTCGCTGAGTTGGAAGTTGGCAAGCATTTGTACTGGCACATAGGCAATCTCAAAGTTCACGGACAGGTGTTTCTCACCTCGTGGATTGTGATTGCTCTCCTCGTAGTAGCTTCCATTGCTGCGACTCGCAACATCCAGAGAGTTCCGAGTGGAATGCAAAATTTCATGGAGTACGCCTTTGAATTCGTGCGAGACTTGGCTAAGAATCAACTCGGCGAAAAAGAGTACCGTCCTTGGGTGCCATTTATCGGCACATTATTTCTGTTCATTTTTGTATCGAATTGGTCGGGCGCTTTAGTTCCCTGGAAACTAATTAAGTTACCAGAGGGAGAACTAGCGGCACCAACAAACGATATCAATACGACTGTGGCACTTGCCTTGTTGACTTCTCTGGCATATTTTTATGCGGGGTTCAGCAGGCGCGGTTTAGGATACTTTAAGAAGTACATCGAGCCTACCCCAGTTTTGTTGCCGATCGCTATTTTGGAAGATTTTACCAAGCCTCTTTCCCTAAGCTTCCGTCTATTTGGTAACATTTTAGCGGATGAATTAGTGGTGGCAGTGCTGGTACTGCTAGTTCCCTTGTTTGTGCCTCTGCCTGTGATGCTTTTAGGTTTATTTACCAGCGCTATTCAAGCTTTGGTATTTGCCACCTTGGCAGGAGCCTATATCCACGAGGCAATGGAAGGACATGGCGACGAGCATCATGAGGAACATTCTTAGGAAATGTGGAAAGATGAAGGATGAATAATAACTTCACTACCCACATTTCAAATAGCACCAATTTGTAATCTTTCAGTTGTTCATTTTGTACTTTAGGTAAGGAAAACTATCATGAACCCCATCGTTGCTGCTGCTTCTGTGATCGCTGCCGGTTTAGCTATTGGTTTAGGCGCGATTGGCCCTGGTATTGGACAAGGTAATGCCTCTGGTCAAGCTGTAGAAGGTATTGCCCGTCAACCAGAAGCAGAAGGCAAAATTCGCGGTACTCTCCTACTGAGCTTAGCTTTCATGGAATCCCTCACCATTTACGGTCTGGTGATTGCACTGGTGCTGTTATTTGCTAATCCCTTCGCCTAAGATCGAAGGCTTGTAAATAAGGGGCGGAAATCAGTCCGCCCCTGCATAAAGGAGGAAGTTTTGTGTTTGATTTTGATGCAACTTTGCCACTAATGGCGTTGCAGTTCCTAGTTTTAACAGTAGTGCTGAATGCAGTTTTCTATAAGCCCCTGACTAAAGCATTGGATGAGCGAGATGATTACATCCGCAAAACTCAATTGACAGCTCAGGAACGCTTGATGAAAGCTCAGAAAATGGCCCTAGAGTACGAGCAAAAACTAGGGGAAAGTCGCAGGGAGTCTCAAGCAGTAATTGTAGCTGCTCAAACAGATGCTCAGAAGATAGCGTCGGATAAAATTGCTGAGGCTCAAAAAGAAGCTCAAGCGTCGCGAGAACAAGCGGCCAAAGAGATAGAACAGCAAAAGCAAGAAGCAATGCGATCGCTAGAGCAAGAAGTAGACGCCCTCAGTCGCCAAATTTTAGAGAAGCTATTAGGCCCAGCGTTGGTCAAATAGTCTTGCCCAATCAGCAGCGCATTTATGGAAGAATATCATGGGGACTGTTTTATTACTAGCTGTAGAAGCTAGTCACGAAGGTGGTTTCGGTCTGAATTTCAATATTTTAGAAACCAACCTGATTAACTTGATCATTGCGATTGGAGTGGTGGTTTACTTCGGGCGCGGCTTTCTGGTGAAAACCCTAAGTGAACGACGAGCGGCCATCGAAGAGGCAATTAATGAGGCAGAAAAGCGTCAAAAAGATGCAGCATCGTCTTTAGCAGAAGAACAGCAGAAACTGACTCAAGCTCAAGCGGAAGCTGAGCGAATTCGAGCTGCTGCGATCGAGAATGCTAAGGCGGCAAAAGAAGCCATCCTCACTCAAGCGGCGCAAGACGTTGAACGCATGAAAGCAGAAGCAGGAAGAGAGTTGGATGCAGAAAGGGAAAGAGCGATCGCTCAACTCAGAACCGTCGTTGCATCTATGGCCTTAGAAAGAGTTGAAAATCAACTCAAAACTAGCTTAGATGACAGCGCTCAAAACCAACTAATCGACCGTAGCATTGCTTTATTGGGAGGCAGGTAGTGAGTACAGTTAACGCAGAAATCGTACAGCCTTACGCATCAGCATTGATGTCAGTGGCTCAGTCAAACAATCTCACTGAGGAATTTGGCCAAGATGTGCGTGCCTTACTAAGCCTCTTGGACAGTTCCGCTGAACTGCGCCAGGTTTTAGGCAATCCTCTAATTAAGCCAGATGTCAAAAAAAGAGTATTAGAGCAAGTAGCGGGTGATGGAATTAGCCCCTTCGTGCGAAACTTTTTGAGACTATTGGTAGATAAGGGAAGAATTTATTTCCTAGAGGGAATTGGCAAAGAATATCTAGCAAAACTCCGCGAATTAAATCAAACTGTTTTGGCGGAAGTAACTTCGGCTGTGCCGCTTTCAGAAGCTCAACAGCAGACAGTTAAGGAGAAAGTTCAAGCGATGACAGGCGCTAGTCAAGTTGAGATTGAATCAAAACTTGATAGCGAGTTAATTGGCGGTGTGATTATCAAAGTAGGCTCTCAAATAATTGATGCTAGCCTGCGCGGACAACTCCGCCGTCTAGGGATTCGTTTGAGTGCAGGGTAATTTCACGTTAATTAAAAATTAGAAATGCAAAATTAAAAATTCAACTCCATCATTTTTAATTTTTAATTTTTAATTTTTAATTCCTGCAACTAACCACTAAACAACTAACCACTAAAAAATTAAAATGGCAGCAATCAGACCTGACGAAATCAGCAGTATTATTCGGCAGCAAATCGAACAGTACGACCAAGACGTTAAAGTTTCTAACGTGGGTACTGTGTTGCAAGTAGGCGACGGTATTGCCCGGATTTATGGCTTAGATAAAGCCATGTCTGGGGAATTGTTAGAGTTTGCCGACGGCACTGTAGGTTTAGCTCTTAACTTAGAAGAAGATAACGTCGGTGCAGTGTTGATGGGACAAGGCCTCGGCATTCAAGAAGGCTCGGCTGTTACTGCTACTGGCAGAATTGCTCAAGTCCCTGTGGGTGAAGCGATGCTGGGACGGGTAGTAGATGCCTTGGCTCGTCCGATTGACGGCAAAGGTGAAATCAAGTGTACTGAAACCCGCTTGATTGAATCTCCGGCTCCTGGTATTGTTTCTCGTCGCTCTGTTTATGAGCCGATGCAGACTGGAATTACTGCTATTGATGCGATGATCCCAGTGGGACGCGGCCAACGAGAATTAATTATTGGTGACAGACAAACCGGCAAAACTGCGATCGCAGTTGATACGATTATTAACCAAAAAAGCGAAAACGTAGTTTGCGTTTACGTAGCAATTGGTCAAAAAGCTTCGACTGTAGCCAACGTCGTCAATACCCTGCAAGAAAAGGGCGCGATGGACTACACAATCGTCGTAGCTGCTAACGCTAGCGACCCCGCAACATTGCAATATTTAGCTCCTTACACTGGTGCAAGTTTAGCTGAATATTTCATGTACAAAGGTAAGCACACCCTGATCATTTACGATGACCTTTCAAAACAGGCCCAAGCTTATCGTCAAATGTCGCTGCTGCTACGTCGCCCACCAGGACGGGAAGCCTATCCTGGGGATGTATTCTACTTACACTCTCGCTTGTTAGAAAGAGCCGCAAAACTGAGCAATGATTTAGGCGAAGGTAGTATGACTGCTTTGCCAATTATTGAAACCCAAGCTGGTGACGTTTCTGCTTACATTCCGACTAACGTAATTTCGATTACTGACGGTCAAATCTTCCTTTCTTCTGACTTATTTAACTCCGGTTTGCGTCCGGCTGTAAACCCTGGTATTTCCGTATCGCGGGTGGGTTCAGCAGCTCAAACTAAAGCGATGAAAAAAGTCGCGGGTAAAGTGAAGTTGGAGTTAGCACAGTATGACGATTTAGCAGCATTTGCCCAGTTTGCTTCTGATTTAGATAAAGCTACTCAAAACCAGTTAGCACGGGGTCAACGTTTGCGCGAATTGCTGAAGCAGCCGCAAAATTCGCCTCTGCCGATGAATGAACAAGTTGCTATTATCTATGCTGGGATTAATGGCTATTTGGATGAAATTCCAGTGGAGAAAGTGAGCAAATTTACTGTTGGTTTGCGGGATTATTTGCGGACTAGCAAGCCTCGTTACGGGGAGATTGTTCAGGGCGAAAAGCAACTGAATGATGAGGCTGAGAAGTTACTGAAAGAAGGGATCGCTGAGTACACGCAAACTTTCTTGGTTTCTGCGTAAATTACGGTTAATGGTTAACGGTTAACGGTTAACCGTTAACCGTTAACCATTGAGGTTTAAGTTGAATTTTTTCGGAAGGTAAAAGGATAAATTTATGGCAAATCTAAAAGCTATTCGCGAGCGGATTAAGTCAGTCAAAAACACTAGAAAGATTACTGAAGCGATGCGTTTGGTGGCTGCGGCTAAAGTGCGCCGCGCTCAGGAACAGGTGATTGCTACTCGACCTTTTGCAGATCGCTTGGCGCAGGTTTTGTACGGTTTGCAGGCACGGTTGCGATTTGAAGATGCCGATTTACCATTGTTGAAGAAACGGGAAATAAAATCAGTTGGGTTGTTAGTAATCTCAGGCGATCGCGGTTTGTGCGGCGGCTACAATAGCAGTATTATCAAACGGGCTGAGATTCGGGCTAGAGAGCTGAATGCTGAAGGAGTTGATTATAAGTTTATCTTGGTAGGACGCAAGGCGATTCAGTATTTTCAGCGTCGCAATGCACCGATTTCTGCGACTTTTGCTAATTTAGATCAGATTCCTACAGCAGCGGAAGCCTCTCAAGTTGCTGATGAATTGCTGTCTTTATTCCTATCAGGAACTGTGGATAAGATTGAGTTAGTTTACACTAAGTTTGTGTCGTTGATTAGTTCGCGCCCAGTGATTCAAACTTTGTTACCTCTCGATCCCCAGGGTTTAGAAGTACAAGATGATGAAATTTTTCGTTTAACTTCTGCTGGCGGAAAATTTCAAGTATCGCGGGAGAAGGTGGCTAATCCTGTCAAAAGTTTGCCCAGAGATATGATTTTTGAGCAAGATCCAGTGCAAATTTTGGATGCTCTTTTGCCTCTTTATCTGAATAACCAATTATTGCGTGCTTTGCAAGAATCGGCGGCGAGTGAGTTGGCAGCGCGGATGACGGCTATGAATAACGCCAGTGAGAATGCTAGCGATTTAATTGGGACTTTAACGTTGTCTTATAATAAAGCGCGGCAGGCGGCAATTACTCAAGAAATTCTAGAGGTTTGCGGTGGCGCTGAGGCATTGAGAGGTTAACTTAGTATTAGAAGTAATTGATTTTGTGCGTCTGGGGCAACTCAGGCGCTTTTTTTGCTATTTTCATCAGCAATATCCCTAGCCAAATCCTCACGGCTTACTCCCATTGTTAACAGTGTCCGTATGATTAAATCAATAGAAACAGAGGGATCGCCTGCTTCCATTTTTGCTACTCGTGACTGGCTAGAATGGATTTTTTTAGCTAAACTTTCCTGCGAAAGGTTTTGGTTGAGACGCAACTGCTTCAATCGCTTGCATAGAGATAGTTTGATTTCAATAAAAGCAACTTCTTGGGGTGAAAGTCCCAAGAAATCGGCGGCATCTCCAACTTGCCATCCTGCTGCTTCTAAACGTTGGCGTTTAATGGCATCCATTGTGATATATTACCTCATTTAAAAATTATGTTTATCCTAAGAGTGTGTCATACAATCTTAGTCTTCTCTGACAATTGTCAATGACGCGCTTAGGCGTTTTTTGGGTGGTCTTTTGAAACACATCTACGATGATAATAGCATCCGAATCAAAGCGGTAAATAATTCGCCATTGTTTACCAGTTTCACTATCGTTGATCCGCAATTCGTGGCAGTGAGAGCCGATACTTGGCATAGGTCGAGAGGCAGGAAGGGATAAAATTTCTCCCTGTTGTAACTGTCTGAGCAATGTGCCTGCTTCAATTCGTGATGCTGCCGAAAAAGGGGGAGTTTTTACCTCACCCTTGAGCCAAACAAGCTGCTTGCTCTGGTTTTGAGAGTCCATAGGCTAAATCTTGCTGTTTCATAAAATAGTACAAATATATAAATTATGTCAGTTCTGACATAATGATAACACCGATTGCGTTTCCCTGCAACTGAGATCGCCAGAAAAATTTTTAAGTCCTAGTTAGGTTATAATTTGACAATTTGTTGGTTTTATGTTATTGGTTTGGGGAAACTCAGGCGCTTTTTTGCTATTTTCATTAGCAATGTCTATAGCCAAATCTTCACGACTTGCTCCCATTGTTAATATGGTATAAATATAGGTAATGTCCGTTCTGACATAATGGTAACATCGATCGCGTTGTTCCCTATTGCCTGTTTCCTGCTATTAACTTATTTTATAAAACTTTACTCTTTGAGACTTGTATTATATACTACCCAAAGGTGAAATATGTAAGGAGTGTAAATAAAGATGTCGGAGCCCCGGCGGTCACTGACAGTACCTAAAGAGTTTTTGAGCCCTCCGGGTGACTTTAATCCAACACTGCTGCTGTTTTTGAGTGCAGTAGCGATCCTGGCAATTTCTAACTTAGGTTATTGGTGTTGGGAGTGGCCTGATTGGTGCTGTTTTTCTCTGAATGTGCTTGCCTTGCACATGGCGGGAACAGTTATACACGATGCTTCTCACAATGCAGCACATCGCGATCGCATCATTAACGCTCTTCTAGGACACGGTAGCGCCTTGATGTTAGGTTTCGCTTTCCCGGTATTTACGCGAGTGCATATCCAGCATCACGCTCATGTTAATGACCCAGACAACGATCCAGACCATTTTGTTTCGACAGGTGGCCCGCTGTGGCTAATTGCCGCTAGGTTTTTTTACCACGAAATTTTCTTCTTTAAGCGTCGCCTGTGGCGAAAATTTGAGCTTTGGGAATGGTTTTTCAGCCGTTTATTTGTGATAGCGATCGTTTATATTTCCATTCAATACGATCATTTAGGCTACGTCTTGAATTTTTGGTTTTCACCTGCTTTAGTGGTGGGGTTGGCATTAGGATTATTTTTTGATTATTTGCCACACCGTCCTTTTCAGGAACGCGATCGCTGGAAAAATGCCAGAGTTTACCCTAGTCCAATTTTAAATATCTTGATTTTGGGACAGAACTATCATCTAATTCATCATTTGTGGCCTTCTATTCCCTGGTATAATTACAAGCCAGCTTATGAGGCAGTCAAACCGCTTTTAGATGAAAAAGGATCTCCTCAAACCCTGGGAATACTGGGAGGGCAAAAAGACTTTTGGAGTTTTATATACGACATTTTTCTGGGGATTAG
>DATGYA010000032.1:0-6393 GCA_035298405.1 Kamptonema sp.
ATTCAGCGTAAATTAGCTTGTGCTTTTATTGAGGCACTTCCAAGCTCCACCAGTGAGTTTGATGTTGATGGTTTTCTCGAATGGCTCGGCTATGAATCGTGTCGAGATCCGTTATCTGGGCTGGAATTAACTGAGGCACTAGCCGAAAAATTTGAAACAACGATAAATGCGAGTCTATGGCAAACAGACCCATTGATTTCGGCATTAAATGAAATTTTAAGGGAAGCAGATGAAACAGACGACCCGCAACTAATCCAGCGTGCTATTAATCTACAAGACCGTTTTTTGAGATTTGATATACACGGGATGGAGCAATTACTTAATAAGGCTGGACAGGACTAATTAAACTCATAGCTACTTGCAAGCTTAGTTCTTTCTTTGTCTTAGCTTGAGCAACCAATTAGCCCTCAACATTATTCAAACCTCTAATAAAGTCTGCCCATCTCTAGAAAAATCTGACCTGGCTTATAAATAGGGAAGCTGTCACTTGTCCGCAAAGTAGCACTTTTAACCCTTGCTGTCAATGTGCCCATAAGATTGCCGTTTTGGTAGTTTATGCTTCCAATTGACTGCGGCAAACATATACTTTCCCCCCTCCAAGCTAATAAATACGTCAGAATTATTGAGATGACTGGGTTCGCCAAGGCTGGATTCCGGCAATAGAAATGATTCCATTTTGAGGTTTTGGAAATTATAAAAACGCGCTCGCCTTAAACTTTAACTAACATTTCCTCTGTCAACTTATAATGATGCAAAACCATCAGTTGATTAGCCTTTAAAGTCTCGATGGCATAAGCCCGACCATTCAAATCGCTAAACTCAACTTCAAAAACTCCCGGTTCGTACACTTCAACAATAGTTCCCACCTGCCCCTGATATAATTCAAGCTCTGGCAAATCTTCTAGTAATGCTACCACATCTAGTAACTTCATTAGCAAATTCATAATTTTACCTCTTATTATAGAACAAAAGACGTTACCAATCGCGGGAAATCTTCATCATCCCGAACAATCCAAACACTGCGAACTGTTGCCTGTTTTTCCTCTCTAATCATCAAAAAATCTATTTGATATTTCTGACCGTATGGGCTGCGTTTATCGAGAACGGCATCAGTAGTTTGAATAGCTTGTAGCAATGCCATTCTTAACTCATCAGCATCCTCTATCCCCATTCCTAAAGCAGATTGAAACACCCGCGCTTTGTGTTGACCATCTGAATGTCTCGGATTGAGACAGTAACCGGATAGTTTTTCCTCATCAATAATAGCTTGTTCAGGATTAGGAAGTTTCATATAATATAGCAATAGGCTAATTCATCAAGTATTCAAAATTTGCATCACATTATCCGAAGCGATCGCCTTCATCGCCGCATTAATCGCCCCGCCAATATCCTCTGCTTCCGGGCGATCGATTAAATAATCAAAACGCGCAGTTTCCGGCAAATAAAGCGCCCCTTTTGCCTGATAATCCGCCTACCCACCGTGCGCCGCCTGCTGCTGGTTCCGGCTGCAATTTCCTGGGAAACCTGGGAAAACTTATAATCGGCGTAGAGGAGAAAGACCAACCCTAAGACGGGTACGGAATATTCCGAAGGCTTAAGTTTAGAGTTGGCCCTGAGTTCATCGGCTGCTTCCCAAAGGCGTTTTTCGAGTTCGGTGTAGTTAGCTGGCATCGTTGGCGTTATCTTCCCATATCCTTGACTAATTCCTTCAGTGAGGCAACAACAAACAGCACCGCCTCGTACAAACCCTTATTTTAGGCGATCGCCCGGAGAAACGTAGAAAACCACCGTCGTCAATTTTTTGACACCGTTTTGATACAGGTTTGTCCCCTGTTTGTCCCCTGTTTGTCCCCGGTTCTGTCGTTTACCACTAAAACGAAAGCGAGTTTAGTTTTCTTCTAAAGAATCGCCGTCATTTTTAGTGAAGCGAGTGTCATCCTGTCCCCCCTTCTGCAAGCTCTAAGCGGTGTGCGTAAGTGTTGACGAATTGCCCCGAAAACAGGGATTTCACCATTACCTGAGCCCCAGAAACAGCTCTAACGACATATTTCTGAACCTTACCGCAGAACCTCACCACCGAGCCCACTTTCAGCTCAGACGGTGCTATTTGGGGTACTTTTACCTCATAAGTGGGAATAATGTGATTTTCGGGTTCTATCGCCTGATATGAAGCTGCAACTCCCATTCCTTCAGTTGTTAATACCTCCCCAGGTGCAGCTTCCACTCCAAACACTTGAGTAGCGTGAGTCAATTCCTCATCCAGAGGTGGCACATCCTCTGATATCTCTCTATTATTATCAGACCCTGTGCCAGCAGTTCCCACCTCATTCATCTGTTGAGATAAACCAAGGGGTGACACATCCTTTGATATCCCTATATTATTATCCGACCCTGTGCCAACAGTCCCAACCTCATCAATCTGTTGAGGAAAACCAAGAGGTGACACACCCTCTGATATCCCTATATTATTATCCGACCCTGTGCCACTAGATACCCCTTCAAAACACTCTCGTGCACCTTCCACCGACACGGCCATTGTATCCCGCTGCTGCCAAGCCTCAAAAATCGCCTCCCTGCCATCCTGGGGAAACTCAAACTGGTAAACCCTAATACGTTTGGGTCTACCTAAAGCATCTCGTTCCTCCGACCTTTCTTGACGCACTCGCCGCAAAGTAAAACCCAGTTTACACCTTAAAATATACTGTACCACCTCCATTGGCTTAGCCTTGGCATTGACACTAATGCCTAAAAAGTCCTTCACATCAACAGAACAAAGCTTAACTCTCTCAGCAAAAGCGATCGCAAGCGCGTCAGTCCCTCTAAACTCTTTATCTGGGTTTAAGAACTCCATCACTCCCAATTTCTTAAGTGCTTCCACCCTAGCCGTCAGTAACCGCAAATCTTGGGGACAAACCTTACCTTTACCCCTTTCCTGATGTCCAGCCAAGTGATTTTTATCTCGTAACCTGACAAATTCAGGGTCATAAGTTAGATAATAATGCAGGCTAATTTTGGGCAGCCAGCCATCATCATCTCTGAGTTTGAGTTCAGGCGTAACAGGCACTCCATAAGTATCCCATAATTGATATTTACGCTGCTGCTCTAGTTCGGCCTTGGTCTTAGCTCGCTTCTCCTTCAATTTCAGGTATTCAGACAGAGTAATATTTTCAGCGTTGGTAACTCCTGAAGCCTCAGCTACTTTATTCTCTTCCCTGATTACTTTTGCCTCATCACTGAGACAATTAGCGACAGTTTCTAAGTTTTCCAACTCCTCTTCTAATTCTTGCGCTTGTTCAGTTAGCTGTTCTAATAAATCCCAGTCTTGACAATTGTTAGCTGCCAATTGTTGCATTTGCAGAACTTTAATTTCCCGCTGTAACTGATTTTCTCGACACAGCATTACCCGATGCCCTTCCGACTTTAATCCCT
This sequence comes from Kamptonema sp., assembly GCA_035298405.1. GTDB lineage: Bacteria > Cyanobacteriota > Cyanobacteriia > Cyanobacteriales > Microcoleaceae > Kamptonema. The sequence goes on from DATGYA010000032.1 coordinate 3,430, forward strand.
CCCAAATTGCCTCTCTATAATTCCACATTCCCGCATTAATTCTAGCAGCCATTAAAGCCCAAGTCCGCAAGTGAACGGGGTCGTGAGCGATATCTATGTCAAAATCAACACCGTGCAACAGTTTGATATTAGTTTTAATGACTTTCTGCTGAGATTTAATTATTGCTCGATAACTCGAACTGCCATTGCCAATTTTGCCCAGACCAAATTGTTTAGTCCAAACAAACCAAGGTACATTTTCATCCCTAACACGGGCTAGGGCTTGTAAAGCATCATTGACGGCTACTGCCCCTTGAAAGATGCCAAAAACTGCTGTAAAGTAACCTCGGATATCGATGCTAACTCCTGTGCCAATTGTCGGGCTGGCGATGATGATATCATAGTTTTGTATGAGTGAATTTAGTTGGTCAATGCAACCGTAAGCGGGATGATTGGGATCTGATACTGATTCGCTATCAATCCTGAGAATTCGCAGATGAGGAAAGCGTTTTTGCAGTTGTGTTTCTAGGTTGCGACAAGACCATTTTCCTGTAACTTTTTGTGAGTCTTCTACAACCATAATGCGCGGTCGATATCGCTCTATAGGGTGAGATTTATTACGGTTATTTGAGCTACATTCAGTAGAGTTTGTTGGGCTACATTTTGCGATTGTTTCGCAATCAGATTTGGGAGGGTTTTTACAGTCATATTCAATAGGGCTTTTAGAACCATATTCAGCACAGGTTATAGGAGAGGATTTGGCACGACTTTTAAAGCCATATTCAGCACGGCTTATCTGACAACATTTAACACACCTTTCAGAACTACATTCAGCAGGATTTTTACAACCACATTCGGCACAGTTTAAGCTTATAGGACAGCATTCGGCACGACTTTCAAGGTCACAACAAGTGACTTCTTGAGACAAAATTTGCTCCATCTGCACATACAGCGAAGCCGGGTTAGAAGTGGCAAAAAAAGTCACATCTCGCCCTCGTTTTGGTCGCCACTCGTTAACAACAACCCAAGGCGAAATAGGGATACCTGCTATGGCTATTAAGTAGTCAATGCTGTAATCGGATAAATCTGCATCTTGGGCAACAACTAAGCCGCCACTTGTCAAGACGTTGTGGATGAGTTCTTGCAGAGTTTGCAAGATAGCGACTCGGTTTTCGCGGCAAGTTGAACTGTTTAAGGCGTGCCAGATGACTTGTTCGCACTCATCGATGATGACGATCGCACCTTCCCAATCTTCAGGATTAAAATTAGCTTGAGACAATGGGTGGAGGCTGTCTATGCACAAGCCGTAGCCGAATAGTTTACCAAGGGCTGAGTCTCTGGTTTCGTCGATGTAGTTGATTCCTAAGCTGGCACAGATCGCCCTACCTAGTTGAATCCTATGGGTAATTATCAGCACGCGGCGCTCGCCTGTGTCAAGGGCTTGTGAGACTAAGTTGGTCAAGGCTTGGGTTTTGCCAGTGCCTTTGGGGGCTTTGATGCAGGCTAACCCGGACTCTGGATAGGGGAGTTTTCCCAGATAGCGAGAATTTAGCTTTAAAGAGGCGGGATAGGTTAAAAGCCATGATTCCCTATCAAGCCAGAATTGGAAGCCTTGCGCTTCATTTTTGAGGGCGCTGAAGGCATCCTCGCCCTTCGATACCACAAAATCGTCAACGCCTTTTTCTGGCCCTGGCAGGTTGATGACTTTGACGGGGCAATTTGCCGCTGCGAACAGGCGGCCGAGTTTGCCAATTTCCCGGTTGACGTTTTGGATGGTTTGGCGTTTGCTGTCGCGGTCAAAGCAGATGTAGATTTCCCGCCCTGGGGTGGCGAAATGTTGGAGTTCGGGGATGAGGTAGGGGTCGCATTTTTCGCCTTGAGAGGTTTTGGTTCTGACACCGCCGGTGACACCGGGGAGGGCGATGGCGGCGTAACCCAGTGTGAGTAGGCATCCGGCTTTTTTTGCGCCTTCAACGATGATGACGGGGATGTTGTTGTCCCATACCCATTGCCAGAAGCCAAGTTGTTTGTCTGAGTTGTCGATGGGCAAATCGTAGCGGGCTGCGACTTTTGCCCAGATGTGGTCTGGAACTTGCAGGAAGAAGGCTCTGGTGGGGGTTTTGGGGGGGTGTTCGTATTTGACGGGTTTGATTTTGCCTTTGGGGTCAAAGGCGTTTCGGGGTTGGTGGGGTTTGAAGCAGCCCCAATACATGGGCTGCCAGTTGTTGAGGGGGTCAAGGCCTGAGCACCACCAGCCGCCAGCTTCGATGTGGCTGTAGTGTTTTCTGGCCCATCGCCATTGTGCGTCGGGGTGTACTCTACCGGAGGCGGCGGTGATTTCGGAAAGGAGGTAGGGGTAGGGGGTGTCGCCTTCTAGGGTTTGGACGTTGAGGGCGATGAGGTCGGGGTCTATGGCTGAAGCCAGCCATTCAGACAAAGGGGAGATGGGTGATGTCATTGGACACCCCCGGTGTTGGTCAAATGGAAGGAAGGCCAGATGGGGTCAGGCTGGGTTGAGGGGTCTTTTCGTAGGGGTTGAGGCTGAGTGACGTTGGTAAATGCAGCCAGTCTTTTTGTGCAGGGTTTCACGGGAGCTATTCCTTGGTAGCGGAATAACTCTTTGTCTCACCTTTCGCAAAAGGCTGTTTGCAAGTGTATCAGTCTTATTAGACTGATCAGGCTTGTTCTAAATGGCTGAAAACTATGTATAGCAGTAGTTCCCAAAAAAGTTTGTCCGGGGATACTAGAGAGTTTGTCCGGGGATACTAGAGTTTTTGTCCGGGGATACTAGAGTTTTTGTTCTAACACTCAAACTTATATAGGGTAAAGGTTTAATGGCAATTTTAAGGATCTATTTTTTTCAGAACAAACTTCAGAACAATCTGAGCGTCATTGTCGCAACAAAAAACCAGCCGCAAGGGGGCTGGTCTGTGGTGTAGACTTGATGGGCGCAGGTTGGATGAAGCTTATTCTGAGGTGCTTAAC
>DATGYA010000033.1:0-4633 GCA_035298405.1 Kamptonema sp.
AAACTTATGAACAAGCTACTAAGATTTATGTTGAATTAAAGGATGAATCACCGCAGAAGCGTAGCTTAATTGCCGAAGTCAAGGCTATGCAAGAATTAGGGTTTTATGAACCAGCGTGCAAAGCCCTAATTCTAGTTATTGGATGGGATAATCAAGTAAAATCTACAGTTTCTAATCAAACCTGTGAACAGTCAATTAATGAAAAATTAAAAGATAAAGACAAAGACAAAGACAAATTAGTTAATCCCAATTTTGATAGCATCCAACTAACAGGAGTGCGTCTGATGGGCGATATTTTAAGAAAACTTGGCTATTTAGACAATTCTCTTAAGTTACTACAAGCAGTTGAACCAATTATTATTCAACAAAAATCTCCAGAACAAACTGCCTTAGTTTGGCTAAGTTTAGGCAATACTTACGAAGCCTTGGGGAATAGAAATAGATATTTGCCTGAGTTCAAAGATAAAGAAAGCCAAAATTATCAATCAGCATTAGACTTCTATCAAAAAACAGCAAGTATTACTAATGTTCCTGCGATCAAACTTCAGGCACACTTAAATCGATTAAACCTTTTAGTAGATCCCAAAATTGTCGATAACATCAAGTATTTACAAGAAATTGAAAACCTGCGGTTAGAAATTTCATCTCAATTGAATCAGTTACCACTAAGTCGGCAGAAAGTTTATGGTGAAGTTAGCTTAATGAAGAGTTTAGCCTGTCTAAATAATCAAGCTATGGGCAAAGCGTGCAGACCGATAACTTCTGGATTAAAATCAGAGATTAAGGACAAGAATGCTTCGCCTTTACCGCTGTTAAATCAGAATAATGTATCATGGCAAGAAATTATAGAATTAGGAGAAAAAAATGTTCAATTAGCTAAGGATTTAGGTGATACAAGAGCAACAGCTTATGCTTTAGGTAACTTGGGTGGGATTTATGAGCAGAAAGAGCAATGGTTGGAGGCTGAACAATATACGAACAAAGCTTTACTTTTATCGCAGAATCTTACGCTAAATTTACCAGATCTTGCCTATCAATGGCAGTGGCAATTAGGGCGGATACGGCGGGATAGGGAATCGCAAGATATTCAAGGTGCGATCGCTGCTTACACGGCGGCATTTAATACCTTACAATCGGTACGGAACGATTTAGTCCCAATTAGTCGAGATGGGCAGTTTGATTTTCGAGATCAGATAGAGCCTGTTTATCGGGAATTGGTGGATTTGTTGTTGCGGGAACCGGAGCCGAGTCAGGATAATTTGAAGCAAGCTCGGAATGTGATTGAGGGTCTTCAGGTGGCTGAATTGGATAACTTTTTTAGAGATGCTTGTGTTGAAATTAAAACCAAACAAATTGATAACCTTGATAAGAAAGCAGCGGTAATTTATCCAATTATTTTAGAGAATTGGTTAGAAGTTATTGTCTCTTTACCCGACCAAATATTACACTATCGCCCACCTAATACACGACGAGAAAAAGTTGAGGAGATTCTGAAAAATCTGCGAGAGGAGTTGATTAAGCCGGATGCACCTGCTGAAGTTCCAAAAATTTCTAAAATATTATATGAATGGTTAATTGAACCTTTTAATGAAAATCTAAGACAATACCCTAATATAAAAACATTGGTATTCGTCTTAGATGGGAGCTTACGCAATATTCCAATGGGGGTATTATCTGATTATGATGAGGTCACACAAAAAGGGACTTATTTGATCGAAAAATATGCTATTGCTTTAGCACCAGGTTTACAACTAATCAGTCCGACATCTTGGCAACCAGATAATTTAAAAGTTTTAATGGCTGGTGTGAGTGAAAAAAGAGATTTTCCTGGGAGAGCGCCTTTCTCCCCCCTTCAATATGTAGAGCAAGAATTGGGAAATATAAAAAAAGAGTTTCCTAATAGTGAGAAGCCACTGATTAACCAAGGTTTTCTCAAAAATACCTTAAGAGACAAAATTAACTCTTTCCACTCCTCAGTGGTTCACATCGCAACTCATGGAGAATTCAGTTCTGATCCTGAACAGACTTTTATTGTTGCTTATGATGATGTGATCCAGAGTAAAGAGTTAAGTGATATATTGAGTGTAAGACGTGAAGGCAAAGGTAATAGTATTGAATTACTGGTTTTGAGTGCTTGCACAACAGCTAAGGGCGATCCTAGAGCCGCACTAGGGTTAGCTGGGGTCGCCGTGCGTTCAGGAGCACGCAGTACATTAGCAACATTATGGTATGTTGATGATGAATCTACGGGGGAACTCATGGTTCAGTTCTATAATGAACTAAAAAAACCTAACGTGAATAAAGCTGAAGCACTCCGTCAAGCCCAATTATCACTTCTAGCAAAAGAGCCTAATTCGTATTATTGGGCTCCTTTTGTTCTGATCGGTAATTGGTTATAGAAATTACTTTTTTCTAATAAATACCTAATACTTATAAGCCTTTTAACGTGGCAGCACCGAACCAATTATCTTTTCTTCCTTAAGCTTTTCCAAGCCCATAGCTTTTAAGATGTTCATCCAGTCAGTAGGGCGACTGCGAATCTGCGCTAAATCAGGCATATCATACCAAAGTTGGTTAGAAATATAGATAGCAGCATGATTTTCTATCTTTGCAGTCTGTAACTGAGCTTCAAGCTTTTCCTTAGAAACTCGTTGCACTAAACCTGTACGAGAAACGAAATTAGACTCAGATGATTTTCCAGATGAACAGTAAAGTTCAAAGTACCAGCGATAGCTCTTATTAACCTCTAAAGGTTTTTGCTCTTTGGGAAGCTGAACACTAACAATCCCTGGGCTTTCGGGTAGCTTAAAATTTAGCTTGTAGAGCCTATTTCCTTTTAAATCTTCTAAAGAAAAACTCCCATAACTGACACTTTGACTACTGTAGGGAACATAAAACCAGAAAGTCGGATATCCCGTAATTGTTGAAACTGAAAAATCAGAGCCACGAAAAGATAAGGGTAACAATGGTGTAAAAGGTCTGCCTGCTGTCTCCTCACAAGACCCACGAGTACCTCCCTTTCCTTCAGTTTCAGGTCTATCGTCTACTTGTGATGTTTGGGTTTGTGTTGGTGTTTTTTGGGAGTCAGACACTATAAGATTGTTTAAACTAAGCTGCACCTGTCCCAAAACTAAGCAGTTTGTCACATTAATCACCGCCAGCATCCAAGCGAAGGTGAACTGGGTTTTTATCATAGGTGTGTTATGGAAGCTAGTATTTGTCTTTACTAGAAGCATTGTAAACTATTAGACATCCACTAGCACCTAACAAGGCGAATCCTGATGGTATAAACGGTAGTACGCATCCTCCTGTCAACAAAAAGAGCAGATAGACCCCATATAAAATAATCAGTAACGCTCCTTGAGCTAATCCCAAATGTAGTCGTGATTGAAAGCGCATAGTACAAAAACTTCCTACCATAGACCAAATCCAAATCAAGAGAGTATCACCCCATGGAGGTAGAAACCAGATGAGAGGTATACGATCCTCAACAGCAGTAAGAATTTGACTGACCCCCTGGGCTAAAAGGATTAAGCTAGGGATTTCTTGGTTATAAGGTGTGTTGTAATCCTCGTTGCCTCTAGTTGGAGCTGTAACACCAATTAGAACAATTTTATCCCTGATATAAGATGGTTTAACCTGCTCATTGAGAATTTGCATAAGCGTTACTCGTTCAGCAATATTAATGAGAGATTTGCGTGAGCGATAATTCAAAATAATTTGGAATCCACGCAGGTCTTGTTTTTGATAAAAACCTTGATTTTTTTCTAATTTTTTGAAGCTGGTTGTCCCGATTTTCAAATAATTTTTTTTGAATTCTATTGCAGGGGGTTTTGGAATCCCTTTTAAGCCACTATTTGGGTTGTTCTCCCAATAATTTAAAGCTAGGTTAAAACTAAGTGAATGGAAGGTTTGGCATTTAGAAGATGGCTCTGGTTTCATGGCTAATAAATGTCGCCGAATCGTCCGATCAGAATCTTCTAAAATCTCGCCAAATCCGGGTCTATTGTCTGGTAGACCCGGAGGCGGTGCAATCCCTTCAGGAAATTTTGACCAAGGAAACATACATATAGGAATTACATGATTGTGCTGCTGTAAGTATTTAACTAGCTCAACACGACCTTGGCCTTCTGGGACATCTCTATATATCTCAAAGCCAATAGTTCGTGGTTGATACTTATTTAATTTTTCTAAAGCCCGAAGTATTGTTTTATCATGCAGGGGATATTCATTATTCAATTGTTTAAAATCTTCGGTCGTAACTGTAACAATTAATAAGCGGGAATCCAGCCCTTTATCTGGCATTATCTCTGTTAGTTGATCAAAAGCTTTTTTTTCAAAGCTTTCCAACCACCCCATCCACCGCAACCCCATCACTACAACCGTCACCAACACACTTACCAACAAAACAACCCGAAGATTACGCCAAATTGAAACTCGCTGACGCTCTTCCTCATTCCCTTTCAACAACTCAATCCAAGTAGGAGGTTCAACCGCCGGATGCTCATAAATCATCGGCAACCAACTAGCACAAGGATAGTCACCCTCCATCCCATGTAACCTTTCCCGCGCCTTCCTAACTGAGTCACGCAAACACTTCTTTTCCCCAGCAAATGCCGCTAAAAAATACTCC
>DATGYA010000034.1:0-3679 GCA_035298405.1 Kamptonema sp.
GAGGGGGGAGATAGGGGAGATAGGGGAGAGGGGGGAGATGGGGGAGATGGGTAGGGCGGTTTTATTCTCAGGTACGATCGCAATCAAGTAAAAGCGATCGCTCAACAACAACAATTTACTCTTAAATGCAATCAAAAAACTTGTTTAAACAGGTTGTATAATGCAGAATCAGAATATCAGCGATACTATTTTGATAAGGACGCTAGCGATTTTGTGCTGGTTTAATCCGAACACAATCTTAATGATTCAGAAAGATTTGTTACTGAAGTTTTTGCTAAAATAGAGAAGCGGGTTATACACTTGAGCCAAAGAGCAGCAGAGCTAGAAGTCAAACAATTACTAGGGAAGAATGGAAAAATAGAAAGTACTTTCAAGGATTTGGAACATATAATACAGCAAGGCTTGCAAAATAATAGGCCCTGCGATGCTAAATTGATAATTTGATGTACAAGAATCTGTTAATACGACGGGTTCACCAGTTTAAAGAGAGGAATTAGACTAATGCAAACATTGGAGAAAGCTGTCAAGCAACCACTAGACAAACTGCTGACTATCGCAGGTAAAACTTTCAAATCTCGCTTAATGACTGGTACTGGCAAATATCGCAGTATTGAGGAAATGCAGCAAAGTATAGTTGCTTCCGGTTGCGAAATTGTCACAGTAGCAGTGAGGCGCGTACAAACTAAAGCACCCGGCCATGAAGGGTTGGCAGAAGCTTTAGATTGGAATAAGATTTGGATGTTGCCAAATACGGCGGGCTGTCAAACTGCTGAAGATGCTATTCGGGTGGCAAGGTTGGGACGAGAAATGGCTAAGCTTCTGGGCCAAGAAGATAATAATTTTGTGAAGCTGGAAGTAATTCCTGATGCTAAATATTTGCTGCCAGATCCGATTGGTACACTGGAAGCGGCAGAGCAATTGGTGAAAGAAGGTTTTGCTGTTTTGCCTTACATTAATGCTGACCCATTGTTAGCAAAACGCTTAGAAGAAGTTGGCTGTGCAACTGTAATGCCTTTGGGTTCGCCTATTGGTTCGGGACAGGGGATTAGAAATGCTGCCAATATTCAGATAATTATTGACACAGTTAAGGTTCCTGTGGTAGTAGATGCGGGTATTGGAGCGCCTAGTGAAGCGGCTTTGGCGATGGAGATGGGAGCAGATGCGCTGCTGATTAATTCTGCGATCGCATTAGCAAAAAATGCCCCTGCAATGGCAAAAGCGATGGGAATGGCCGCAGAAGCAGGGCGTTTAGCATACTTAGCGGGGCGGATGCCAGTCAAAGATTACGCGATCGCCTCTTCCCCCCTCAGCGGTATCATCACCTCAAAGTAAGAAAAAACCCCTCTGCTGTAGTACACATTCTTGTTAAAGTTAGGGTATATCAAAAACTGAGGATTTTTACTCATGCCCTATATCGAAGAGGAAGGCGGACGCCTTAACAACTTTGCCAAAGAGCCGAAGGTGTACCAAGCTGAACCTCCAAACCAGAATCAAAAGCGGAACTACATCATCCAAGCGATCGCAGGCTTAGTTTTAGTAGGCGTTTTAGTCTTTGTCGCCTCATCAGTCTAAATTAAGCTAATCCTTAAGGCTGTTGAGGCTCTTAATTTTAAATAATTCTTAAAAAACCATGTTTCCGAACAGACAGAAACATGGTTTTTATGTTTCACTAAAATAAAGATGGCTATAAGGTGAAAAAGGAAGTATAGCAACCACCAAGACGGTTAGGACGATCTTGATTGCCGAAACCCTTGCTATTATTACCTCATCCTTCTTCCTTCTTCCTTCTGCTATAACTGGCTACAGCCCACGATCCTGACCAGTGCCGCACAGCCTGAAAAAGACAGTGTACACATCGGCTGCTTCTCTGCGGTAAAGAGCCTCATAGATGCGATTTGATCGCCGCTTCCCCGTGTAGGTATGACCGCGATGTCTATTCCTTCCCCCAAAGTTTCTAGTTCTAATAGACTGCTCTATCAACGCTTGAAACAGGCGCTTAAGCTAAATTTGCGCCGTCAAATCTTCATCGCAGTTTGTGACGACTTGTGGCTGCGCGATTGTCTTGCTGCTCGTTTACAAGCAGAACTAGCTTACACAGAAACCTGGGAAAGGACAGCGGGAGACTTGGAAGAATTGATACCAGACAGAGAACTCAAGAATGCAAAGCATTACTCGGAACGAAGCAATCTCAAAACTCAAAACTCAAAACTCAAAACTCAAAACTCAAAACTCCCCTACCCCCGATTCGTCAGCTTAGAGCTTTCCTTGAGCAATCCTAATCCCATCACTCAGATTGTAGAGTGGTTAGCAGATTGTCCCACGCCTGAACAAACATACTTTAGGAACCACGCACCAGCCTTTCAAATTCTCGGAACTGAACGCTTAACGCGGGAGCCAGCAGCCGTACAATGGTCATTTTTGAATAGTCTTAGGAGCATTGAGCGCCACCTTCCAACATGGCAGTTTAATTTGCTGCTGTGGATACCGCGCCCTTGGTTGTTTACGATTCAACAGTCAGTCCCTGAGTTTTGGCGGTGGCACACGGGCGTATTTGAGTTTGAAGGAGAACCCACGCCAGCTATGGGGGAGAGCGGGAGACTGGGAGAGCGGGAGACTGGGAGAGCGGGAGATGGGAATTCTCGATTCCAAACTCCACACTCCAAACTCCGAACTCATAACTCTCAAGACGGGGAGACTGGGAGATGGGGAGATAGGAATTCCCGACTCCAAACTCAAAACTCCAAACTTTAAACTCAAAACTCCAAACTCCCTTGAGCTGGCAGATTTGGTACTAACGGCTGCATCTGGGGAGTTGGAAGGAGGAGATGGACTCTCCGTTGCCACAGGACAGAATTTTGTACCCCTCCAAACTCTGCAATATATTGAACGGCTGCACGAGCAACAGTGTTCATCCCAGACGCTAGCTTTGGCTTATCAGACTTTGGGAAATTTTTACCGCGATCGCATATTAGCAGGAGATGTTTCCCGCACTTATCTGGTAATTGCCGTCCGCGCTTACGAACAGGTAATAGAACTTACTACAGAAGACTTTGGGCATCAAGGGAACAAACAACAAGTTCAAGAATGCACCGCCCTCATTAGGGAGTTTCACCAAAATTTAACTCAACTCTCTGGGGGGTTACAGTTGCCCTCGACGGTTCCTGATGTCCTAAATGACCTCGGCACCCTTTACTGGATGCTCTCCCGCTATCCAAGCTCAAAGGAAAATCCATCAGTTGCGTTATCCGATTTAGAGCATAGTATTGCACTCTATCAACAAGCTCTAGCGCAGACAGACCCGAAGGTGCAGCCTCAGAGCTATGCTAGGTTGCAGAAGAATTTGGGAGCGACTTGGGGAGATTTGGCTCGATTTCGAGACAGTGCCCAAAGTTTGCAGCACTCGATTACGGCTTATCAACAAGCTCTTTTACATATTGACAGTGATGCAGAAGCTCAACATTATGCTGCGGTTCAGAATAATTTGGGAACCGCCTATTGGAATTTAGCTCAACACGAGCGACCAGTGGCCCATCTAGAAAGTGCGATCGCGGCTTATACTAAAGCTCTATGTTGCTACAGCCCTGAACGAGAACCCCTTAACTACGCAGGAGTGCAAAATAACTTAGGTACTGCCTGGTGGAATCTTGCCCAGCACGAGCCATCAGAAGCCTTGTTGCTA
>DATGYA010000035.1:0-3084 GCA_035298405.1 Kamptonema sp.
TTTTAGCCATCGGTATCTTACGTTTAATTAGGTGGATTTACTTACTTGCTATTTGCTACCCGTAAATTCGGAATTTGCAGTAAGGCTTTTTTCGGCTAAAACCCTTACTGCCACAACTTTTATTGGTTCACAACTCGCAGGCGTTGAGTAATTACAGTAATGCCACCTTGCCGCATTAAAACTGCTGAAATCCAGCGATTTTCTGGCGTGGCTGGCGCTTTTCCAATCTTAAAAACTCCCCCTGAAGCTAATAACTCTAACTCTACTGGACTGGTACTCAATAAAGTTTTTTCCGTAACTGGTTCTTCGAGAGCAGTGCCTATGAGTACGTCATTGCCGAGAGGTTCTTGAACGATAGCATCAAAGTTATATTCTTGACCGACATTTACCTGCTCTGGTAAATTCATCTGAATTGTGGGAGGATTTTTTCCAGAAGTTAGCTGATTTCGCTCGGCTAAAATCTCTTGCTTGACAATTTTTTGATTTTCAAAGCGCTGCTGAGAACGGATAGTAGATTTGAGGTTCATTTCTCTATTTTCCATTTTCTGAGTGCCAGTAATAGTCGTCTCAGTTTCAGCAATAAATGCTTGACCTTCCGCTTTCCAAGATTTGAGTTCTGTGCTGTATTTCAAGGTAGAATATTTTTGCCAGAATTGGGTGAGGGCTTTTTCCATACTTTTGGAGTTTAAGCCGTCAGAATGGGTGAAATTTTGACTATAAAATTGCATCACCGCTTTAATGTCGCGGCGATTGGCAGCGGCATCAATTTCACCGATCAGTTTTGTCAATTCTGCGGGTGCATTAGCCGGAGTTTGAGCAACAGATCTGTTGGCGAAGCCCCCTGTAGCCATCCTGCTTTGAGCTTGTGCAGGGGAGATGTTCAGCGCTGCAATACACCCAACTGTTAAACTTAGAAACAAAGGTACGATCGCGCCAAGACGAAATGAGGGAGAGGCGATCGCGTCTGTTTCTGAGCAGCGATCGGGAAAATATTTAGAAATATTTGCCAGGGAAGTCAAAGGATTACGCATTTGATGATAGTTTGGTTATTCGCCAGGGGTAGCGTCACGGCGACAGTTCACCTGTTCTGACTGCTGACAACTGACGATTGACTGGGGACAATCTAATTTCAGATTGCCAAGTTGAGATTGCAGAAGGTTGGTGGAGGAGCTAACTATCAGCATAATAATCTAAAATTTCAAATTTCCCATATAAAATCGTTTTACCTGTTGAGCTGATTGGAGAAAAAATATTTTGACAAATGCGCCCATTCGATTACTGATCGCAGCTAGCGGTACTGGAGGACATTTATTTCCCGCGATCGCCACCGCCGAACAATTGAGGGACTATCAAGTAGAATGGCTGGGAGTCCCAGATCGCATGGAAACACAGTTAGTCTCTCACCTCTATCCCCTCCACACGATCGCCGTAGAAGGCTTTCAGGGGCGATTGGGAATGGGTACAGCACGAATTTTAACTCGGCTGGCGGGTTCAATTCTTGAAGTGCGGAAGCTACTAAAACAAGGCAATTTTCAGGGAGTTTTTACCACTGGCGGCTACATTGCAGCACCCGCGATTATTGCCGCGCGATCGCTCGGTTTACCTGTTATTCTCCACGAATCTAACGCTTTGCCTGGAAAAGTGACGCGCTGGTTTGGCCCTTGGTGCAGTGCAGTGGCGATCGGTTTTGAAGCGGCGGCGCAGTATTTGCCTCGCGCGAAGACAGTTTATGCAGGTACGCCTGTGCGATCGCAGTTTCTCACACCTCAACCTCTGGACTTACCAATTCCTGAAAATGTTCCCCTAATTGTAGCTATGGGCGGCTCTCAAGGTGCGGTAGGAATTAATCAATTAGTGCGGCAATGTGCAACTGCTTGGTTTGATGCAGGTGCAAGCATAGTACACCTGACAGGAAATAATGACCCCGATGCCGATACTCTCAAACATCCCCAATATTTCCCTCTGCCATTTTATGACAATATGGCGGGATTATTGCAGCGGGCAAATTTAGCAATTAGTCGTTCTGGTGCAAGTGCGCTGACAGAATTAGCGATAACGGGAACCCCTGCAATTTTGATTCCTTATCCCTATGCCGCTGAAGATCACCAGAGTTTTAATGCAGCGGTATTTACCAAGGGTGGTGCGGCTTTGTCTTTCCCTCAAGGTGAATTAACTTCAGAGATTTTAGCAAGTCAGGTTTTAAATTTATTGGGCAACTCTGAACAGCTAAATAAAATGTCTAATGCTGCGGATAAATTAGGAGTCAATGATAGTGCAGAGCGGTTAGCTAACTTAGTCCGCACGTTGTTAAATCGTAGTAAAGTATAAGTGTATGAGAACTGACACGATTTTCTATCAACTTTTTCAAACGTTGCCGAGTATAGTGTTTGAACTTATTGGTCAACCACCATCTCTAGCTGAAGGCTATCAGTTTGCTTCCAAAGAAGTCAAGGAATTAGCACGTCGTTTTGATGGTGTGTTTTTACCCCCAGAAGGCGATATCGATTCGTTAATTTATTTCGTCGAAGTGGAATTCCAGAAAAAAGACGATTTTTACTGGCGATTTTTTACGGAAATCTTTGTCTATTTGGGTCAATATAAACCTGCTCAAGATTGGCGTGCGATCGCAGTCTTTGCTTCTCGCAGTTGCGATCCGGGCATACCAAGACCTTATCGGCGATTTTTTACCGAGGAAAGTGTAGGATTTTCCCCTCTTTTGCAGCGGGTGTATTTAGATGAGTTAGGGGAACCTGCTAACCTATCTTTAGAATTAGCGATGGCGAAGTTAGTAGTGGAGGATGAGGAAACTGCTGTTGAGCAAGCTAGGGAATTAATCAGCAAAGCTAGGCAAGAAATTTCTGATGCCGCTCTCAAGCAAAAAGTTGTAGGATTGATAGAGACGATTATGGTCTATAAATTACCCCAGTTTAGTCACCAGGAGATAGAAGCCATGTTTGGATTACAGGAGTTAAAACAGACAAGGTATTTTCAGGAAGTTAGAGCTGAAGCTAAGGAAGAAGGCAAACTCGAAGGCAAACTCGAATCTGTACCTCGGTTATTGGCTATTGGGTTAACTGTGGAACA
>DATGYA010000036.1:0-12813 GCA_035298405.1 Kamptonema sp.
CCCCCATCTCCCCCATCTCCCCATCCCCTTCCTTCACTCAGGAATAGATCGAGTGCTTGCCAAATTTTCTTCTAGTTGCATCCGTTGCTCCATCTGCCGCAAAAAATAACCTGTCATCATTGCTGAGGCTAGCAAGCCAGCCAAGTTGTCTCGGTCTGTTGTAATTTGTACGTTGAAGTTGTCTGAGGGTAGGCAGCCGACGAGTCCCTGGACGTTGTGTGAGATAATTTCTTTGATTTCTGGACTGACGGACTTGGCGACGCGAGCGAGAACTTCTGGAGGTTGGTGCTGGAGGTACTTCAGCAGCGGGTTGGCTGCGGTTTGTTGGGCATTGGAATCAGAAAAGTTAGGGTTAAAAACCATTATGTGACTCTGAGTGTCAGGCTTGCTATTTTCTAGTTTAGACTACTCTTCTTCAGTTGCCTCTAAATTTGCTTGAAAGTTCAGTGTTAGCTGTTTTGGCAACTGGTCTAGTTGAAAATACCGATGAAATTTGTCTGTCACTTGTAGCCAATAAGACCTAGTTTCTGGTTGCCGACGTTTACGTACAAAACCGAGTTCGACAAGTTCTTGAACTTGCTGATAAGCACCGGAACCGCGTAAGTTAACTAAGTCGGTTTGGGAGAGGCCGCCTTTGAGGGCGATCGCAGCTAATGTTCGCAAGGCTCCTACTCCCAATTCTGGGGCAATTAAGCTTTGCATTAAAGGGGCAAATTCTTCTTTGAGTTGGAGGCTATACCCTCCCGGTGTCTCGACGACTTCTAAGGCGCTATCTCGATGAGCGCTGTCAGACATGAGTTCGATGAGAGCGTCTTTGATTTCACCGCGATCGCACTTGGCAATTTCCGCAATTTCTGCGATTGACGTTGGTTGACCTTTGATGTAGAGTATGGCTTCGATTTTGGTTGCTAAACGAGACATTGGGGGAATTAAAAAATTAAAAATTAAAAATTAAAAATTAAAAATTAGAAAGAAATAGAATTAAAAATTAAAGGAGTAAAGTCAAAATTAAAAAATCATAAAGAACTCTTAACTGCTAATTTTTAATTTTTAATTTTTAATTATTTTGTTTGGTTCTAACAATTATAGCACCAATAATTCGCATCAGCTCTACTGCTTCTGTTTGTATTTGACCAGTTCGCTCTTTTGGGACTATTTCCGTAGCCACAAGTAGCCGCAGCCAGTAATTAGTTTCACGAGCTTCTTTGAGAGAGATCGTCATTTTGTTAATAAAATCTGCCTTACTCTGTGCAGCTTGGGCTTCCTCAACATTAGCACCGATAGATGTTCCCGACCTCAATAGCTGTTTTGCAATTATTTGTCCTGTCTGAGACTTTTGATCTATAGATTGACATAATTTGACTATTATAACTGAGAACGTAAAAGTGCGGACGCAAATATCTTTATTCACTGCTCCCATATCGCGCTTCTCAAATATTGAGCCTTCTCAATTGTACTTCCCCTTGTTTTACTTTTATTGTAATTTAATCATTTTTTTAATTTTTAATTTTTAATTTTTAATTCAATCTAATTGTCGCCCTGTCAATTCTACGAAAATATCTTCTAAGTTAGAAGGGCGTACCATCATGCCAGTTTTGTCTGGTTGTTGGTCGAGATAAATATTAGCTGCTTCGAGGTTGGGAAAAAATTTGTACTCCCACCTATCTCCTATTTGTTTCATTACTAATCCTGCTCCATGAGCGGAGCGCAGTTGTTCTAAAGTACCTAATTCAATTAATTTTCCACCGTCTACAATGCCGATGCGATCGCATAAATATTCTACTTCATCCATGTAGTGCGTTGTCAACAGCATCGTCATGCCCTGTTTGTTTAAATCTCGAATAATTTCCCATATTCGCCGCCGAGTCTGAGGGTCAAGGCCGACAGTTGGTTCATCTAAAAATAAAATTTGTGGCTGGTGCAATAAAGCTCTGGCAATTTGTAATCTCCGCTTCATTCCTCCTGATAAAGTTTTTACTAAGTCGTCGCGTCTTGGGGTTAATTCCACATAGTCGAGCCACCTATTAATTAATTCTTGTCGCTTGGGGTTGGGGATGTGGTGGAGTCTGCCGTGAAATTCCATATTTTCCCATACGGACAGATCTAGATCGACGCTAGTTTGTTGTAGAACAACCCCGATCTGTTGCTTGACTTGCAAGCTTTCTCGCACTACGTCATATCCGGCTACTTGAATTATACCGCTGCTGGGTTTAGTCAGGGTTGTCAACATCCGAATTGTAGTAGATTTGCCTGCACCGTTGGGGCCAAGGAGACCGAACATTTCTCCGGCTTCGATGGTAAAGGAGAGGTCGTTAACTACGGGGACATTGTTGTAGGTTTTGCAGACGTTTTGGAGGGAAACAGCAACAGGCATAAGTTGAGGTAGAAGCAATAAACTTTCCGATCGTGTAACCTATTATAGGTCGCGATCGCGCTTATTGAGGTTGATTTTGTGGTGGTTGAATTAACTCAACCATGCGGTTATCAAGTTTCCGGGCCGCATCTGCGATCGCAATGCTGGGACTATCACCTTCCACATAAAAACTTATCAAAAAAGCTCCTAAATTTCCCCGTCGAAATATTGCTGCGTCAATTCTAGTAGGTCGGTTTCTGACGTTGCCTGTAGTTTTCCACCCACCGGATACGTCGCCAATATTATCTGCTAGCGGTAGTGATGTGAGATCGCTAAACTGTGATTCAGTTCTATTTAAGGATTTTAGTATTTCCTGTGCAAATACCCCTTCGCGAATAGAAGTATCAAAGCTAGATTGCTCGATTTCGGTAGGCAATTGCATTGCGAAGCCGATAATTAACTGAATCGGCTTATTATCACTTTTTTGGAAAGCAAAGAGGCCTTCCGCATCTAGTCCACTGACCTCGGTAAACTGCTTTTTGAGTCCTTCCATCCGATCTGATATGTCTATAAAACCGGGGGGAAGGTCTTGCAAAGTCAAGACTACTTTCGATAAAGCTGGAGGTTCGGCGGCAATATTTGTAGGCTGAGTAAGGCTTAGAGCAATTGTAGGAGTGGCGATCGCACTTAGAGTAAAGCTGTCAGCCAAGATTGTACTAATTAGCAGGAACAAGGAGATAGTAATTTGTTTTTTCATACCAAATCCTAGAAAGTCTATTTGTGGGTTCAATTACTTAGGACTTATGCAATAGGTAAAATTAGTAGGGTGCGTCAGAGTTCAAAAGCCTGATTTGCTCATCCATAACTACAGTATAACGCATCCTACAAGCTAATTTAAGTGTGTCTGTTGGCTTTAGTCCTGTTGCTAATACTCCCAAGTTACTTCAATATCAAAGACAGCACAATAGGAGCGAATCATGCTCAGAAATCCGGGGGAAGCTTCACCAAAAAGGTGAATCCGCTTTTGGCGATCGCGATAAGACTCACCGTAAATTAAAACTTGACCTACAGCGCATTTCCAATTATTAACTGATTTTACCTCAATTAACTCTTTTGCTGTTAAAATATCAATTTTACCCGCTAAAGTTGGTACTTCGCGCTTCACTACGCCTAGACTTTTAGCTAATCGACTCTGTACCTTCTTTTCGGTTAATTTTACTTGGCGTTGTACGCTCAAATATTCCCAATATTTATAGGCAAGTTCGTCTACAGAAAAAGTACCGCCATTTTTCCCTCGATAAATTTGATAAATATCGCCGTTGACTTGAGTTCGCAGCAATTTAATTAAAAATTGTGTATGCTTAAGTGCAATCCAACGAGAGGGAATTTTGTTTTTAACGCTGCCTGCTACTCGCCACATATCGTTAAGGCAAATTAAACCATTTTTTCTGCGAACTTGAGAGCTAGGGATATTGTTGGATTCAAGAAATTTATCTTCTACTTTCCATTCAAATAACTCTAATTGTTTATACTCTGGCTCCTTTTCAGTGTTCGCGATCGCTACTGGTGATAATTTTACTATTGGTGTTGCTATCTTGCTCCCCATCCCGACTGACCTGCTGATACTGCTTATCTATCCAACCACATAATGGTAAAAAAGGGAAGACGTACAGCTAAATTATTAATGGTAATTCTAGGTTTCTAAGTCCTCTAATTCTTGCGTAGACTGCCATCCAGCTTGCCAGAGGCTATGGTCTTTTAGCTGTTGGGCGTTGAGCCAAAAACGAACTGCGGGATCGCAGGCAGCTACCATTTCGGCAAATACCCATTTGCCTTGATTTTTTCTGTTTGTGACTTGAAAGTGCCGCCATCCCCAGGTTTTCTGCTGGGCTGTCCATTTGGAACCGACTAGATAAGGAAACTTCTGTTTTTTTGGCATTTCTAATTAGTAATTGAGGTTAAGGTAGTTTTTGAGTTAATATTATGTTGACTTACTCTCGCAATATTTTTCTAAGGTGCAAAGGAAGTAAAATCTAAAAATATTAGATTTCAAGGAAGGATGGGGGAAATATTCTTGTTGCAGTTCAGCCGTTGAGAAATTATCTACTACTTTGAGATTTACCTGGTTAGCTAATTGCTCAATATTGGCAAAACCGCTTTTCCAAATTGCACCCATTTGTTCTAGCTTATTCATGTAATCATCCATATCTGAATAGCCTGTGGTTCTGGTAATCACTTGATCTGACATATAATCAAAGGATATTTTAAATTCTACAACATTTTCTCGAAGTTGTTTCAGGACAATATTTATTTCTGCTTCTGTCAGATAACTGCTATTTCCCTCCCAAATAAAATATGTGGAAAGGTTAAAGTTAAAATGATGCCGATCGAGCAGAGCAATTAAATTATCTTTGATATAATCGCCGGGAATGTAGCTGACATCGGCAGCGATACCGTTAGCATTTAAGATTTCCTCTTTGAATTTAAGGGTGGTTTCATTTTCTATCTCGAAATATTTTACACCAGGGGTATTTTTTCGGGCGGGGCGGGTATCTAAACCTGAGCCTAAAATTACTACTTGTTTGCAGCCCTGTAAAATTTCTTTTGAGAGGGTATCGTCAAAATATTTGGTGCGGATTTTGACCATTTCTTTGGCAGCAGGAAAATTTTTTGCGGCATCTTCAGCAATTTTTTTTGTTTCATTAGTGAGGAAAAGCTTTACAATTTCATCATGGTAAAGGGGTGTAGTGTCTTTACTGCCATCTGCTCTATATTGTGCAATGATAAAAGCAGTGCCGCTTACATTTTTAATCTCGATCATTGTTCCTTTGTCCTCATAGTTAACTTTATTTTTTCGGACTACTTATATTACATAGAGTTAGCTAAAGAGAAAATTCGATCGGCAAAAGATTTAATCAAATCAAGGTAAGCTAATTGCGATCGCCAAGTTTCCGGAATACCATTTTCTCCGTAAACTGCACCCGCTAACTGCCCATAAACAGCACCCGTGGTATCGGCATCATCGCCCAAATTCACAGCTAATAAACAACCTTCTTTAAACGAATTACTGTGGTAAAATGCCCACAAAGCTGCCTCCAAGGATTTGACAACATAGCCCGTGCCTTTAATTTCTGGGGGTTGCCTGCGTTTAAAAGAACCCGCTGCAATTTCGTCAATTTCATCTACTAGCGGGTGTTCTTCCCAATATCCAGCTATTGGGCTGTAGCGTTCAGAAAGTAATTCTTCTTTACTCACTCCATTAACAGCTCCCACAATTAAAGCTCCCAAGTATCGGCAAGCATCTAAACAAGTAGCAGCACCGTGAGTTGTGCGCGAACTATCTTTTGATTTCTCTATGGCTTCCAGAGGGTTTTTAGCATAAAATAAAGGTATGGGAGCTAAGCGCATAATTGAGCCATTGCCAGCACTCAAAGGGTCTATTGAACCACAGAAAGGTTTTCCGGTATCTTCAAATTTCCACAGTGCTTGTTGAACAGTGTTGCCAATGTCGAAACACTCTCCCGTACTGCTCAAATGTCCGTCTCGCTCCCACCGTAAATACGTTTGCAATTGATGGATTGGATCGAAGCCTTTTTGCTCAATTAAACTTTCTGCTAAGCATAATGCCATTGAGGTGTCATCCGTCCACTGTCCTGGTTGCAGTTGAAAAGGGCCACCACCGACGAGATCGTTAATAGGTGTAAATGTTCCGGGTTGTTTGAATTCTAAAGTTGTTCCTACAGCGTCACCAACTGCTAAACCTAAAAGGCTACCGCGATAGTTTTCTATTTGCTGCATATAAATTTTTTCTTGTTCTCACTAAAGGTTAACTATCTGCTTCTATAATTATAAGTTGCCACCCAAATACTAGATGTCTTGTTATCCTGAAAGAAGTTGCGTTGCTACGATCGCCTCCCTAAAAAACTATGACTCAACAACAACCCCGCATTTGCATTCTCGGTGGCGGCTTCGGTGGACTCTACACGGCTTTGCGTTTGAGTCAGTTACCATTCCCTAAGCCTCAAAAACCTGAAATTATTCTTGTGGATCGGTGCGATCGCTTCCTGTTTTCTCCGCTACTATACGAAATCCTTACCGGAGAATTACAAACTTGGGAAATCGCCCCACCCTTTGCAGAATTGCTGAAAGATACGGGTATTCAGTTCTATCAAGGTGCAGTCTCCGCGATCGATATTGCCGAAAAGCGAGTGCAATTGCAAGATGGCAAAGAAATTTTGTGCGATCGCCTAGTATTGGCCCTGGGTGGCGACACTCCCCTAGATTTAGTCAGTGGCGCAGTTGATTATGCCTTCCCATTTCGCACCATTAGCGATGCCTATCGCCTCGAAGAACGCCTGCGAATTTTAGAAGCCTCCAAAGTTGATAAAATTCGGATTGCAGTCGTTGGAGCTGGTTATTCTGGGGTAGAACTAGCCTGTAAATTGGGCGATCGCCTCGGCGAGAGAGGACGCTTGCGCCTGATCGAACAAAGCGATACCATCCTACGGACATCTCCAGATTTCAACCGAGAAGCAGCCACCAATGCTTTAGAACAGCGCCAAATTTGGATCGACTTAGAAACAACCGTCGATGCGATCGGGCCAGACACAATTTCCTTACATTACAAAGGACAGGTAGACATTCTACCAGTAGATGCTGTGTTGTGGACAGTAGGAATGATGGTCACACCAGTGGTGCGATCGCTCTCCCTCAAACAAAATATTCGCGGTCAATTAATAGTAGAACCTACACTACAAATAGTTGACAACCCAGCCATCTTTGCCTTGGGAGACATAGCTGAGTGTGTAGATGCTAGCGGTCAAAAAGTCCCCGCCAGCGCCCAAGCAGCCTTGCAGCAAGCCGACTACACAGCCTGGAATATCTGGGCCTCTCTCACCAATAGACCTTTACTTCCATTCCATTTTCAACCATTAGGTGAAATGTTGACATTAGGAGTAGATAATGCTACTTTTGCTGGCTCAGGGATTAAACTTAATGGTCAAATGGCTCACCTAGCCCGTCGCCTAGCGTATCTCTATCGAATGCCCACCTTAGATCACCAGATTAAAGTAGGTTTTAATTGGATAGCTAAACCAATTCAGGATATGCTATTACACTAATTGGTTACTTGTTAATAGTTAGTTGTTAGTTGTTAGTTGCTATAGCAATTTTCAGTAGGGGCAATCCCCCTGTGGTTGCCCTAAATCTGGAGGTGGATAATGACTAACAAAAAAGAAGAGTTTAACGATTTTAAAGAACCAACAACAGAGTCAAAAATACTAGAAAAAATTTCTGCTCTTGCTAAACAAATAGAGTTAGATTTTTCAGGGGCAAAAACTACTCTAGAATGTTTTTATTCAGGTGCTGCTATGCTTGACATTCACCTAAACGATCGCCTGTTTGTAATGGCTTATTTTCCTGCACATGGTTTTGGAGTTGATGAAGTTGGAGAAGAAGATGGGTTTAATACCGGCTATAATTTTAACACGCCAGATTTCTATTTGGCAACCAAAAAACTAAATCAATTGATAAAATCTGCACCAACATAAAACGATCCCTCTTTTGTCACGTCGCAGAAAATATAAAACTAGATTAGAAGACTTATAATGCCTAAAGTAATTTTTCTTGATGCCGTCGGTACACTATTTAACGTTCGCACCAGTGTCGGTGAAGTTTACAGCAAAATAGCCAACCATTTTGGAGTCCAGGTTTCTCCTAAAGTATTAAATCGAGCTTTTATTCAAAGCTTTACTTCAGCAAGTCCGATGGCATTTCCAGGCATAGAACCTGCAAAAATTCCTGACATGGAGTTTGAATGGTGGCGAGAACTTGCTGTCCAAACTTTCCAAACAGCGGGCGCATTTTCGCAATTCTCAGACTTTTCTACTTTCTTTGCCGAACTCTATGCTTATTTTGCCACTACTGAACCTTGGTTCCTCTATCCTGATGTCAAACCAGCCTTAGAAAAATGGCAAAATCAAGGAATTGAATTAGCAGTTTTGTCGAATTTTGATTCCCGACTCTATCCGGTATTGAAGGCGCTAAATTTAGCAGATTTTTTCACCTCCGTGACAATTTCCACAGAAGTAGGTGCCGCCAAACCCGACAGTAAAATTTTTGTTACTGCATTGCAAAAGCACCGTTGTCAGCCGGAATCAGCTTTGCACATAGGCGATAGTCTTAAAGCCGACTATGAAGGCGCTAAAAATGCTGGAATAAAGGCAATTTGGCTGAAGCGAGAAGAAGATAATTCACCAAATCTTACTGCTAAATCCTCTGTAGTTGAGTCCCAAATTGATTGTTGTGCAAGCCTTGCTCTTTTACGCTTTTAACTTTACAATTTATGAGTCTTAATTTCCTTTCCCATTTCCAGCATGAAAGAATCACCACTCAAAAATATTTTAGCTGATACTCTGACCGTTTTCTGGGGGGATTGGTTAGATTTGCGAGTAAGAATCCTCCCAGTTGCAGCGGCTGGTTTAGTATCACCAGTAATCTATATTCTAGCCTTTGGTTTGGGATTGGGTAGTTCATTGCCTAAACCCGCAATTGGCGGCAATTATTTAGAGTTTATGCTGCCGGGAATGGTAGCTTTGTCGTCAATGACAATCAGTTTCAGCGGTACTGTATTTTCAATTTGTGGCGATCGCATCTACACTAAAACTTTTGAGGAATTATTGCTATTACCCGTACATCCTTTGGCGTTGCATACTGGGAAAATGTTGGCGGGAATTGTGCGGGGATTGCTGACTTCAGGTGCAGTGATTTTAGTAGCAGTTTTGTTCACGCAAAAATTGGTATTTCTCAATCCGTTATTTTTGCTGGTAATAGTGCTCAATTGTGCAGTATTTTCCGGTTTGGGCGTGATTGTGGGGTTGACAGTAAAATCGCTGGAAGCTGTAGGATTGTACAACAATTTTCTGATAGTTCCCATGTCGTTTCTGGGAGCGACTTTTTTTGACCCAGCTACTTTACCAATAGCTCTAAAAACCATAGTTTATCTTTTACCGCTGACTTATGCGAGTATTGGATTGAGGGCGGCGGCTTATGATGTAACTAAGTTTCCTTGGTATATTGTGCCGATTTTATTGGGTGGGGCAATTGTTTTTTCTTTGATCGGTGCTCGCCAGTTTTCGACTCAGCAAGATTAGTTTATATCAGCATAAATTAATCGATCGCGGAAGTTTTGTATTATTTAACGGTGAGTTATGGGAATTGTTTTGAAATAGGTATTGTGTGGGGTTCTGAAAAATCAAAACCCCAATCCTTTATCTATTAAAGCTTAATAGAAGCTAATACTTGATACAGCAAGGAGTTAATAAAACCCAGTGCGATCGCGCCCAACAATGCACTCCAAAATCCCCACCGCAACCAAAATCCTTCGACTAGCCAAGCAGCTAACCCAAAGATAATCGCGTTGATAATAATGGTGAACAAACCGAAGGTTATCCAAATAAAAGGCAACCCCAAGGCCACAAAAACTGGACGCACTAAAGCATTTAATAACCCAAAAACCGCAGCCGAAATCATAGCTTTCTGAAAGCTGCTAATTTCCACTCCTAGCGGCAGTTTAGAAATGATAAAAAAACTGACTGATGTCACCAGCCAAGTAATCAAAAGCTGCGTAATATTCATCTACATTTCTCCTGAGTGAAACTAACCTATACATTAAATCGGAACAACAACACATCTCCTTCCTGTACAACATACTCTTTACCTTCACTGCGGACTAAGCCTTTTTCCTTAGCAGCACTCATCGAACCAGTAGCAATTAAATCTTCATAAGCAACCGTTTCTGCGCGAATGAAACCCCGCTCAAAATCAGAGTGAATTACGCCGGCCGCTTGCGGTGCTAACATTCCCGCGAGGATTGTCCAAGCGCGAGTTTCTTTTGGCCCGCTGGTAAAGTATGTCCGCAAACCCAATAACTCATAGGTAGCTCGAATCAAAGATTTTAAGCCGCCTTCTTCTACCCCCAAAGATGCCAGAAAATCGGCTCGTTCTGACTCTGGCAACTCCACCAATTCTGACTCAACTTGAGCAGATACTACCACAACCTTAGCATTTTCTTTAGATGCTAGTTCGCGCACTTGTTCAACATAGTTATTGCCACCTGCTAGCTCATCTTCAGACACATTAGCAGCATAGATAATTGGCTTGTTCGTCATCAAACCTAATCCTTTAACTGCCTCAGCTTCTTCTTCATTTAAACTGCACTGTCGCGTTGGTTTTCCCTGATTCAAAATTGCAGCTAACTTTTCTAGTGCGCCTAATTCTAGCTGTGCTTCCTTGTTATTGCGTGCTTGTTTACGGGTGCGTTCAATTCGCTTTTCAATTTGAGCTAAATCTGCTAAAATTAGCTCTAAATTGATAATATCAATGTCTCGCAGTGGGTCTACAGATCCGGCAACATGAATGATATCATCATCTTCAAAACAGCGAACTACATGAACGATCGCATCAACTTCTCGAATGTGAGATAAAAACTGATTCCCCAGCCCTTCTCCCTGACTGGCACCTTTGACTAAACCTGCAATATCGACGAACTCAATCCGCGTCGCCACAATTTTTTCGGAATTGGAAATATTGCTTAGCACGTCTAACCGTCCATCCGGTACCGCCACAACGCCCACGTTTGGTTCAATCGTGCAGAAAGGAAAATTAGCGGCTGTTGCTTTGGCATTGGCAACCAAGGCATTAAATAAGGTAGATTTGCCAACATTGGGCAATCCGACGATTCCGGCTCTGAGCATAGTAATTAAAAAACATCTTACTATCTGTCAGAATATCAGAACCGCCGGGAAACAGGTTTTAAATAGGCGCAGGAACTGTCTGGGGAATTGGGCCCGGAACTGTCTGGGGAATGGGTGCGGGTACTGTTTCCGGTACGGGGTCTGGAATTGGTTGGGGAATGGGTGCGGGCACGGGTTCCGGTACGGGCCCCGGTATGGGTTCGGGAACGAGCTCTGGTACGACCCCCGGCATGGGATCGGGAAATTGATTAGGATCGGGGGTAGGATAAATCACGGCAATTTTATTAATAATTTGATATCTTTAATCTAGAGGAATACTTATAGGTACGACATCTTCCTAAATAGTTAAAATTTATCGCTAATTGCTAATTGCTATAGTCTTTCTTAGGTAGATGAGGTATGAGTATTAATTGGTAATGGGAGTTGTTAGGTGCTTACCTCACTTAGCTACATAAGCACAATTAAGAGGGCTAAAGCCCAACTACGTACCTCACTTACTTGAGAACCGCTATAATTGCTAATTAAAAGGATTAAGTGTGTTAGGTAGAAATTCTCAACAAGCAAAAACGCCTTTACTAGATGCTTTGCGGGATTGTGTAAATCAGCCGATCGCGCCTTTTTATGCACCTGGACATAAGCGGGGGGCGGGAATATCTAAATTGCTGGCTGACTTATTAGGAATAGCTGTGTTTAGAGCCGATTTGCCGGAGTTGCCGGAGTTAGATAACCTTTTTGCTCCTGAAGGTGTAATTTTAGAAGCACAAGAGTTAGCAGCCGAGGCTTTTGGAGGTGAATGTACTTGGTTTTTGGCGAATGGTTCAACTTGCGGAATTATAGCTGCTATTTTGGCTACTTGCAGTCAGGGAGATAAAATTATTTTACCTCGAAATATCCATCAATCGGCTATTTCTGGTTTAATTCTTTCTGGTGCGATGCCGATTTTTGTTGAGCCTGAATACGATGCTGTTTGGGATATTGCCAATAGTATTACACCATCAGCTTTAGCAATTGTTTTAGAACAACATCCTGATGCTAAGGCAGTGATGGTTGTTTATCCAACTTATCACGGGGTCTGTGGAAACTTAGATGCGATCGCGCAACTTGTCCATCAATATAATATGCCTCTATTGGTAGATGAAGCTCACGGCCCACATTTTAATTTTCATCCCGAATTACCTACTCCCGCCCTGAGCGCGGGTGCGGATTTAACGGTACAATCTATTCACAAGGTACTCGGCGCATTGACTCAGGCATCGATGCTGCACGTTAAGGGCGATCGCGTTGATATTGAGAGGCTGAAGAGGGCATTACAATTAGTTCAATCTACGAGTCCTAGTTATCTACTTTTAGCATCCTTAGATGCGGCTCGTCAACAGATGGCAATGCACGGATTGGAGTTAATGACTAAAACTTTGCTGTTAGCAGAAACAGCGCGATCGCGCCTTGCTAAAATTCCCGGCTTATCAGTTTTAGAACTTTTAAATACTCCTGGTTTTGTGGCTTTAGATAGCACTAGGTTAACTGTTAAAGTATCAGAGTTGGGCTTGAGCGGATTTGAGGCTGATGAAATTCTCAATCAAGAATTAGGCGTGACCGCTGAATTACCCATGTTAAAGCATCTAACTTTTATTATTAGTTTGGGAAATACAGAAGCAGACATCGACCGTTTAATTCAAGCTTTCATCACACTAAAAAAAAGAACATTAC
>DATGYA010000037.1:0-4780 GCA_035298405.1 Kamptonema sp.
TTTTTCTGCTAAGACTACGATCGCTTAATGGGGATTTTTTAAAAGTGCTTGAATAAGAAACCATTAAGCTGTAAAATATCCCCCGAACCGCTAAATTAGAGAGTGTCGAGCAAATCGTGAATCTAAGTGAACTTCTAGAACCGATCGCCAGTTTTTTTCGCAATCTAGGCATTCCTGAACCTGTCACCCATTGGGGACATCCGTTAATGATGGGAATCGTTGTTTTTGTAATGGGCAGTTATGTGGGATTTTCGGGATGGCGCGGGCGGTTAGCTGCTGATAAAGATGTCGCGATCGCCAGCAGATCGGATCACCGCAAACTTGCTCCTTGGATGTTTTTGTTCATGGCTTTAGGCTATACTGGCGGCTTGCTATCGCTGGTGATGCAACATCAGCCTGTGATGGAAAGTCCCCATTTTTGGACGGGTTCAGTCCTGCTGATTTTGTTGGCTATTAATGGCTTAATTTCTCTAACAGGTTTCGGCGGAGATAAATTGGTGCTGCGTGCAGTTCATGCTTATTTAGGCACTACAGCGCTGGCACTGATGCTAGTTCATGCAGCGTTTGGTTTAAATCTCGGTTTGTCTATTTAGTTTGTTAACGGTTAACGGTTAACTGTTAACGGTTAACTGTTAACAGTTAACAGTTAACGGTTAACCGTTAATAGTAGTTTTGTAGCGGTCGGGAACTAAGATAACTTTTGTTGCTAACAGATAAACTCTCAAAAAAACTGCCTGGTTTAGCAATTAATAATTAGCACAATTAGCAATTTGATGAATCAACTAGCTGGTATCATTCTATGTTTAGCTTATATATTGGGGTTACTGTTTACAGCGATTCCTTGGGGTGGATTTATTGTGTTAGCTGTGGGAGCATTGGCGACTTTTGCTGTGCCAAAACTATTGCGAAAGTTTTATCAAAATTCTAATAAAAAGCAAAAGACAAAAGGCAATACAGATCCTCCTCCTTCATTTTTAATTCTTCCTAAATGGCTGTGGCTGATCGGGGGAATTGTCGGGTTTCTAGCTAGTATTTATTTGCAAGTGCGATCGCCTAAACCCGCTGACAATGACATCAGTAAATTAATTGCTGCTAGCGGTAACGTTGAAGACGTAATGATTACTGTTCGCGGCACTGTTGCCAGCACTCCCCGCTTAACTCGCTCCGGGCAATCGCAATTCTGGCTAGAAAGCCATCAAGTCAGCGAAATCAACGGCAGCAATGGAGCGGCAAAAGTAAATGAGCTTGTGAGCGGCCAACTCTACGTTACAGTGTCTTTGCTGCAAACAACTGGTGTTTACCCCGGAGATCCCATCTCTGTCACTGGAACTTTGTATAAACCAGAGCCACCCTCGAATCCGGGAGCCTTTGATTTTCGAGCATATTTAGCCAGAGAAGGGGCTTTTGCAGGTCTTAAAGGCCGCCAACTCAGCGCGATCGCAGAAACACAGAGCAAGTGGGGATGGTGGGCGCTGCGGCAGCGGATAGTGCGATCGCAGCTACTTGGTCTCGGTGTCCCCGAAGGCCCCCTAGTCAGCGCGATCGCACTCGGCAAACAAGCAGTAGATTTAGCTTATGATATTCGCGACTATTTCGTACAGGTTGGATTAGCTCATGCGATCGCCGCTTCTGGTACTCAAGTCTCTATGGTTTTAGCTTTGGTACTCAGTTTAACTAGGCGTTTTTCCCAAAAAGTACAATTTTGTTGCGGCGTTGGTGCTTTACTTTTATTAGTAGGACTAACAGGTTTAGAACCTTCAGTAAGTCGCGCCGCTTTAATGGGGTTTGGAACTTTATTAGCTTTAGTAATACAACGGCAAATTAAGCCCCTCGGCTTATTATTATTAGCTGCTACAATTTTATTGATAATCAATCCTCTATGGATTTGGGATTTAGGGTTTCAACTCAGTTTTTTAGCAACATTGGGATTATTAGTTACTTCCCCGGCATTGATGAAGTGGTTGGATTGGCTACCGCCTGCGATCGCCTCAATAATTGCCGTTCCCATCGCCGCCTCAGTTTGGGTACTACCGCTACAGCTTTATATTTTTAACGTTGTATCACCTTACAGCATTTTAGTCAATATTATTACCGCCCCTCTGCTATGGATAGTTAGTATTGGTGGCATGATTAGCGCCTTAGCTGCATTAATTTTGCCATCAGCAGGGAGTGCTTTAGCTTGGTCGCTGCACTATCCAGCAAAAGGTCTAATTATAACCGCACAATATTTCTCCCAATTACCAGGAAACTCCATAGCAGTTGGCTCTCTGTCAGAATTACAGTTAATAGCGCTATACGGAATAATTGGTGGAGTTTGGTTATTTGGGAGTACGAAAAAGTCAGGAAAAAGCCGGAAAAAGAAAAGCAAAAAACCGGAAAATAATTTATTCCAGTCTTTCTCGGTTCCGGTTTTACCTTTTGCTATACTTGCCGCTATTGGCATAGTAATTATTCCAGCTTGGCAAACTCAGACTTCTCTGTTTCAAGCAACAGTGCTAGCAACATCGGGGGAACCTGTTTTAGTGCTTCAGGATCGGGGGCAAGTTACGTTAGTCAATAGCGGCGATGAAAATACAGTAAAATTTACAGTGCTGCCATTTTTGCAGCAACAAGCCATAAATCAAGTAGATTTCGCGATCGCGGCCAATTCCTATTTAGGTTTAAGCAGCGGTTGGCCAAAACTCCTCGAACGTTTACCGATTAAAACATTTTATGATAATCCCGCTCCTCAACAAACTTATTACACCACTAATCAGTCGTTTTTGACTGCTATGCAAACTCGTAAGGGAGTTTACTTGCCATTGCAAAATAACAATACAATTAACATTGGTTCCGCACAGTTGCAGTTAATTGATGCCGAAGCGCCAGTAGTACAATTAGTAATTGGCGGACAAACTTGGCTATTAATAGGAGATATAGAAGCAGAAGCTCAAAAAAGGTTAGTCGCTAGCGGTAATATTACGGGTGCTCAGGTGCTATGGTGGTCGGGAGAAACTTTAACTGCGGAGTTATTGCAAGCAGTGAAACCCCAATTCGCGATCGCATCTGCCAACTCCCTCGATCCAGATGCCGTAGGACTATTACACCAAGCTAATACCCAAGTATTCTGGACAGGACGAGACGGTGCTCTCGTCTGGACACCAGCAGGCGGATTTAAGACCACCCTCGACTCTGAAGGCGCAGACTCATCCTTGCTTTAAGAATTATAGCTAGGGAAGAGGGAACAGGGAACAGCTTATCACCCAAGGGATTATGAACTAGAGGTAAGAGTTGGATTTGCCCTAAGCGCCTTGGCGAAGGCGATCGCTTCTTTTCTAAGCCGATCCACAAAAATATTGGCAAAGGGCTTTATTAGTGGTACAATAGCTTATGGATTTTGAATTAACAACTCAAAATTCAAGCTCAAAAAGCCTTGGAGAGGTGGCAGAGCGGTTGAATGCGGTAGACTCGAAATCTACTTTAGGGCGACCTAACGTGGGTTCAAATCCCACCCTCTCCGTTGCCAACAACCCAATCTTTACAATAGTTAGATAAGATATAACAAGTTATCTTAGGTTGTTTTGTTATATTTTATGGGGAAATTTGGGGAAGAACCGAAATTAGGCGTTTAAAGCCTGACTACATTGTTGACAAAGATATAGTTGTCAGGACTGAAAAGGCTTCTGGCGTTGTGCAGGGCAGAAATCCCGATGTGGGCGTAGTTAGTGCCTCAGTATGGAATCGCAATGTATTAGCTAGCTTACGGTGCTCTTGCTGAACCAATCCAGTTAGCAGTAGAAGTTACCTCGACTAACTGGGAAGATGATTATGTTGATAAGCTGGATGAATACCAACGGCTCGGTATTTTTGAGTATTGGATTGTGGACTATTTAACTTTCGCTTCTAGGGCTGATCTCGGCAATCCTAAAGTCCCGACCATTTTTGTTTTTTCTATCTCTGACAGTGGTTATTCTCAACAAGCATTTCGAGGTCGCGATCGCGTTTTATCCTCAACTTTCCCTGAATTGAACCTGACCGTTGAAGAGATTGTGCAAAGCAGCCAAATTCAGCAGCTTTAGCCCGGTTAATTAATCTCTATCACGAGATCGCTCACGCTTGAGAACTTTCCAGGCTGATTGACCGCCGATTTTACCAGCCTTGACAAAGGCAAATGACCCCCGCAGCAACTCTGTCTCGCCTTTTCTCACCGTTGGCTTAACGCCTATCAGTTGCTTTACTTCCGCCGATGTCAGCAGCCAGCCTTCGAGAGAGGCACGTTCCAAGTCCGATGAGAATTGTCATAATTTCGCTCAAAGTCAAGCGCGTTTTTGGTGGGCTTTGCCCCACTACTTCTGGTAACAACATTTGTGCTAATAATGGTTCAAATAATTGACAAAAGTCATCCACGTCACAAAAAACTTCGGTCATGTCTAAGTGTGATGCTCTGCGCTCCATAAAAGCCTGCCTAATTGTCTAATATTTGCTGGTTAGATCTCTATTTTCGCACGCGGACTTCGCTCCATCATAGTTTTATATGTGATGTGAATGCAACTTTTGTTCGTGGCGATCGCCAGCCCAAAAGTTGCTTGTTCGTGGCGATCGCCAGCCCAAAAGTCCCTTGTCCGTCGCGATCGCACTCCATCGAACTCACGTTAACGAAGTATTTTCGTAAAAAAACCGATTTCTTTGGTTGGATACGTAAGTCCTGAATAATTTGGAGAATTGGTATAACAATCAACAACCAACAACTAACAACTAACAACTAACAATCAACCATTATCAACAGCTATGCGAGGAAGAC
>DATGYA010000038.1:0-11171 GCA_035298405.1 Kamptonema sp.
ATCTGGATAGAACCTCTCCCGAAGCCACTGGCATCGACGGCTGCTTGCCCCGATAAATTGATATCCCGGAAATTTTGTACTCCCTCGTAGCCGAATCTCCACCCCAAATCGGTTGGCGCTAAACTCACAAAACCACCACTCGCACTTCCTAACGCTATCTGTCCTTCTGTTGCTCTGAGCACACCACCGATTAGATTCACATCACCCCCGACTAAAGCTAATGTGTTTCCAGATTTCACCTGTAAACCCTGATTGGCTTGACTGCGATTCACTGGAGTTGTACGGATATTTTGAATCGTAAACCCATGCCCCACGCCTTCAACCCGAATTTCTCCTGGATTTGCCCCCACCTGTAACCCTACTGGCACGTTCACCGTCAGCAACGGCGGCGCTTGAGGGTTAGTAGCACTGAAGGAGTTACCATCAGAGAATTGAATACTATTTCCTGTAGAGCCAATAAAAGACCCACCAATATTTAACCGTGCATTTGGGCCAAAAATGATGCCACTGGGGTTGATGAAAAATAAGTTAGCAGTTCCATTAGCTCGAATTAAACCGTCAATATTAGAGATTTTTCCACCTGTAACCCGACTGAAAATATTTTGAATATTACTAGCATTATTAAAAATAGCTTCTGAACCAGTGGGCAGAGAAAACTCACTGAAACTGTGGAAAAGATTGCTACCTGCTACCGTGCCACCATTAATAGTTAAACTATTACTATTAGGAACAACAATTGAATTATTGGGAAGAGTGTTATCAGGGATAATTTGTGCTGTAACTCGACCGGAAAGTAAAGATAAAGGTAGCGCTAGCAGAATAGTACAGTACAATTTTACGGGAAAACTTTTCATTTTCTTTGAATGAAAATGCTGGTAATTATGCCTCATTGGCATCACAAAATATTGATTGTGTGCTAGCGTAGCATTTTTTTAGCTATTGCTAAGTAAAAGTTTAGTAAAGGTTGAATTTTTTATAGATTACCCTGAGTTCAATGCAGCTAATCAAGTATAAACGTATCGCCTGCGTACATATATTAGCAGACGATACGTTTATACTCTACCATTATTTTGATTACCGATCGACCGACCCCATGATCACGTCGATACTGCCCAAAATTGCCACAATATCGGCCACTTTCACACCGCGAAGAATGTGAGGTAAAATCTGCAAATTATTAAAATCCGCAGCGCGAATTTTCCAGCGCCAAGGGAACACATTATCCTCGCCAATAATATAAATTCCCAGTTCACCTTTACCGCTTTCAACGCGGACATAGTGTTCGCCTTTAGGAATCTTAAAAGTTGGCGCAACTTTCTTACCAATAAACTGGTAATCAAAAGCATTCCACTCAGATTTCGGCCCTCCTTCTAGCCGCTTCGCCTCCAAATTCTCATAAGGGCCACCGGGGAGTCCTTTTAGCGCTTGGCGGATAATCTTAACCGACTCGCGCATCTCCCGAATTCGCACTAGATACCGCGCCAGACAATCTCCTGCACTTTCCCACTGCACTTCCCAGTTGAAATCGTCATAACATTCATAGTGGTCAACTTTCCGCAAGTCCCACTTTACACCCGAAGCACGCAGCATAGGGCCAGACAGTCCCCAGTTAATCGCTTCAGCACGGGAAATCGTGCCTAGTCCTTCAATTCTGCGCCGGAAGATGGGATTATCAGTAATTAGGCGTTCGTACTCGTCAACCTTCGGCCAGAAGTAATCGCAGAAGTCTTCGCACTTGTCCACCCAACCGTAGGGTAAGTCAGCAGCCACCCCGCCAATGCGGAAGTAGTTGTTGTTAACCATGCGATAACCAGTAGCGGCTTCCCACAAATCTAAGATCGGTTCGCGATCGCGCATCGTGTAGAAAAAAGGCGTTTGCGCCCCCACATCCGCCAAAAATGGCCCTAACCACAGCAGATGATTAGCAATCCGGTTCAACTCCAGCATGATTACCCGGATGTAGCTAGCGCGTTTGGGAACCTGAATATCAGCCAATTTTTCCGGCGCATTCACAGTCACCGCCTCATTAAACATACCCTCCGCATAGTCCCAACGGCTGACGTATGGTACGTACATCACATTAGTGCGATTTTCAGCTATTTTTTCCATCCCCCGGTGCAGGTAGCCCAGGACTGGTTCGCAGTCAACCACATCTTCCCCATCCAAGGTGACAATTAACCTCAGCACCCCGTGCATGGAGGGGTGGTGTGGCCCCATGTTGAGTACCATTGGTTCGGTTCTGGTTTCAATTCTTGTCATAATTGGTAATTGTTGACTGTTAACTGTTAACTGTTAACTGTTGACGGTTGTTGATTTTTGTTTCGCCTGTCTGAATTATGAAGGAGATTGAGTTGTCTGAGAAGGAGGCCTGGGCCCCAGAAGTTGAGATCGGCGTTTACCATGTCCCAGTTTTGAGCCAGGAGTTAATTCAGGGTTTGGCTGTGCGCCCAGGGGGTCACTATTTAGACGCTACTGTGGGCGGCGGCGGTCACAGCAGTTTAATTTTAGCGGCTGCACCCAACGTGACAATAGTTGCGATCGACCAAGACTCAGAGGCGATCGCATTCTGCAAACAACGATTTGCCCAATTTTCCCAACCAGATGACACTCGCATCCAATTTTGGCACGGGAATTTTGCCAACTATCCCGCAAAAGACTCTACATTTGACGGTATAATAGCAGACTTGGGGGTAAGCTCAGCTCAACTCGATGCACCAGCACGAGGCTTTAGCTTTCGCCATCAAGCTAACTTGGATATGCGTATGAACCAACAACAATCGCTGACAGCAGCAGAGATCGTCAATCACTGGGAAGAAACTAAACTTGCGGATATATTTTATACTTACGGAGAGGAGCGGCTGTCACGGCGCATAGCGAGGAAGATAGTAGGCTCGCGCCCATTCCAAACCACAACAGAACTCGCAAGCGCGATCGCCCATTGTGTCCCCCCCCAATATCGCCACGGCAGAATACACCCAGCTACTCGCACCTTTCAAGCCTTAAGGATAGCCGTTAACTCCGAACTCACCTCTGTAGAAACCTTCCTCAAACGAGCACCCCAGTGGTTAAAACTCAGCGGCAGAATTGGAATCATCAGCTTTCACAGCTTAGAAGATCGCCTGGCAAAGCACCAACTCAAGGGTTCGCCCCTATTGCAGGTGTTGACAAAAAAGCCGATCCAACCCCAATCTGAAGAAGTAGCGACAAATCCCCGCGCTCGCTCTGCTAAACTCAGACTGGCAGAACGATTCACCCAATAAGATGGGGTGCACAATCAGCTAACCATATTTAATCATGATTTCTATAAGAGTGCTGCAAACTTCACGTTAATCTAGATGATGGTGTAATTTAGGTTAGGCGAGTCCGCTATCATCCCGTGATGCAGCGTACAAGTCAACTCGCGCAACTGAATCACAAAAACGTGCTATTTGGATGCATCTTAGCCATTTAAACCTGATAAATTCGCCTGAGGGTAGGGAATTCCATGAGTCAGGGAGATAGGAGCAAGCTCAAACTGATGGTAGTCGATGACGAGCCTGACAACCTAGATTTGCTGTACCGGACGTTTCGACGCGACTTTCAAGTTTACAAAGCAGACAGCGCCCTCAGCGCTCTACAAGTTCTCGATGAGCAGGGCGAAATGGCAGTAATCATTTCTGACCAGCGGATGCCAGAAATGAACGGTACTGAGTTTTTGGGTAGAACTGTCGAACGCTTTCCCGATACGATCCGGATTCTCCTGACAGGGTACACCGATGTCGAAGATTTGGTTGAGGCAATTAATGCCGGCCAGGTTTTTAAGTACATCACCAAACCCTGGAATCCAGAAGAACTGAAATCTGTTATCCAGCAAGCCTCAGAAACTTACAAATACTACAAGCAACGCAGCCTCGCACTCCGCAGAGCTCTGCGGCGAGAATCCCTCTTCAATGAGGTGATGAGCGCCATTCGAGGGTCACTGGACTACTCCAGTATGCTCCAAACTATTGTCAAAACAGTGGGGCAAACTTTTGAAGCAAACTACTGTATGCTACGACCGGTAGACGGCGGAAATCTTTTATCTTCCTCCTTCTCTTACCAAGCGGACACCGCCAAAAACAGTAGTTTAGCTCTCAGTGAAGACTTACTGATCCAGGTGGTAGAGAGCCATAAAACTCAACTGCACCAAAGTGGTGAAGGTGCCAACAGTAGTCTCCTAGTGGTAGTACCGCTGACATACCAGCAGGAGATGCTCGCTGCCCTAGCCCTTTGTCAAGAAGGTTCTACTAATCCTTGGTTAGCAGAAGATATCGAGTTGATCGAAGGTGTAGCCGAACAAGCAGCCCTCGCTCTCTCTCAAGCCAAACTCTACCAGCGCACTCTCGACTTAGCTCAGCAGATGCGTAACGAGTTAGAAGTTGCTCGCCAAATTCAAACTAACCTGCTGCGCCAAAGTTGGCCGGACTTTGAAACTGTCAAAGTTCAAGCTTGTTGCTTTCCCGCTCGCGAAGTCGGCGGAGATTTTTTTGAAGTCTACGTCCATTCTCAGGGGGACATTTGGATCGCCGTGGGGGATGTGTCTGGTAAGGGTGTCCCCGCAGCTTTGTTTATGGTCAGTGCCATTTCCGTGATGCGGCGAGAACTCTCTCAAGAAACTTCCCCAGATCCGTATCATGTCATGGAGAACATCAATAGCAGTATGTCAGATGACCTGATCGGCAATAACCACTTCATTACAATGGTGGTGGCGCGTTATACACCGTCAACAGGACATCTGGCTTATGCTAATGCCGGACACATCTATCCGCTAGTCTGGTCTCACCCAGAGATGGTGGCTCAAGCAGCCAGCGGTGTTGGGACTGTCGAGCCTAATTTCCTTAAAGCTCGTGGCATCCCCTTGGGGATACTGCCAGTCTGGAAAGGGAAAGCAGGTAGTGTCGAGTTGAAGTCAGGAGATGTATTTCTGCTGACTAGCGATGGCATTACTGAAGCTACTGTTACTAACCAGGCTGAGGGTAGCGGTCAACAAACCCGTTCCATGCTCCAACAAGAAGGCCTGTGGCAGCTCCTGGTTGAGGAGCAAGGTTCTTTGAATTTGGATAATTTACTCGCTCGTATCCGAGCAGATAACCCAGTTCAGGAAGACGACCAAACTATACTCTCTCTGGAGGTTCTTTGAATCTATGAAAACTGAGCTTCACGTGCCGAGCGACTTGCGGTTTTTGACTATTGTCGAACACTGGTTGCTGAGTAGTTTGGAAGTTGAGCTAGGAGAGCATATCGATTGGCCCCGCCAGTCGAATCGCTTGCGTTTGGTGTTGGCAGAAGCCTACTCGAACGTGATCCGCCACGCTCACAGAGACCAACCTAATTTACCTGTGTTGGTGCGCTTGGAGTTACAAGATCGAGATATTGCTTTAGAAATTTGGGATTACGGTAAAGGCTATGAGATGGATACATATCTTCCCCCGCAGCCTGAAGCTAAACAGGAAAGCGGCTATGGTTGGCTGATTATGAGTAGGCTCATGGATCGGGTAGATTACTGCTTGCAGATAGATGGTCGCAATTGTCTGAAACTGGAAGCGAGTTTGCCCGAAAAATCTTAACAGTTAACAATTAACTGTTGTTTGGTTGAACGAAACAGCCCCCCTCCTTTTTCTTGGGGGGTTGTGGTGATTTTGCGTAAGCTCTAAATCAAAAGATGAATTTGGTATTAC
Source organism: Kamptonema sp. (assembly GCA_035298405.1). Lineage (GTDB taxonomy): Bacteria > Cyanobacteriota > Cyanobacteriia > Cyanobacteriales > Microcoleaceae > Kamptonema. Next base: position 5,697 of record DATGYA010000038.1, read on the forward strand.
CTTAACTATCAGTAAATGTCAAGTATTTAGATTAGGGAGTCAAAGATGGGGGCTTACCCCTTCTTTGTCATTAAGGAAAATATATATAGCTAGGTAGCAGGGGTTAGAGGAAGAAGGGAATAGCATCAAGGGCTTCGCCGTGAAACCGCAGCCGAACGGTTTCATTAATTTAGAATGTCCTCATTACCTGGGCGGTTGCTATAAGTGAAATTTATTTAAGTCTTAAGAATATTTTAACCCTGTATCAGTTAAAATTCTGTTAGGTAGGTGGAGAGCGATCGAAGCTGAATATTTTCCTTCTACTTAAAAACTCTGATAATGATTAAATCACTATTGATTTGAAAACTTCTCTGAAAAATTATGCAGAGATAATTTTAAAAAATATAATAATGTCAGTGGATATACTGACATGGTAGATATAATAAGCTATGGAGGAGTGCAGACTGCATTTACTGTTATGGTGAATTTATGGGGCTTTGGGTAATATGGGTACTTTGTTTAAGCTCACAACAATCGCGATCTTGGGGATCGGTGTGCAGCTAAGTACGCTGGGCACAGCTCGTGCTGTCGCACAGGTTAGCAACGATACCTCAAACCAAGGGACACTGACATATTCCGATCTGTCGTCCTTTTTCAACTGTGCAAATTACGAACCCGATCCAAACGGGAATCCTAAAAGTGACGGTACTGGGACTCGTTAATCCAAATTGCAGATTTAGTAGTTCATGGATTCTTGACTCTTGGTGATTTGCTCCAATGATATTGTTGTACTAAGGTGTGGTTGCACCAGTCTGGGTTTGAGAGAGGATAATCTAGCCGATAGTGACCGCCTCTACTTTCAGTGCGAAAAGCCGCGCTTTTGAGTATTAAGTAGCCGACATCAAGTAAGTTATAGGTTTCAGCCCAAGTTCGCAAGTCGCAGCTATCTGTAGCAGTTAAAGAAAAATTAATTGTTTGTCCAGGCTGTAAGTTAAGTAGAGTTTGGCTGATGGGAAGGGTCGCCAATTGTTTGCGCCACATTTCAACTTGAGCGATCGCATCTAATAAAGTCTTTTGCCCCCGACAAATCCCAGCATTATGCCAGATCAAACGCGGTAATTCTCTCCGCAACTCTTCTATTATAGCTCGCTGGCTAGACCAGTCTTCTAAACTATCAATTATAAAATTTGAAATCTCAGCATTAACTTCAGCAAACTCATCGTTCCCTCTTCCTTCTTCCCTCTTCCCTCTTCCTTCTTCTTCCTTTTTCCCTCTTCCTTCTTCCTTCTTCCCTCTTCCTTCTACCTTGAGATGTGCCATTTGCGCCCCAAATACGAGACATTCCAGCAACGAATTGCTAGCTAAACGATTGGCACCATGAACACCCGTACTTGCAGTTTCTCCCACTGCGTACAAACCAGGAATTGAAGTGCGATTAAAGGTATCAGCAACAATACCTCCCATCCAGTAATGTGCAGCGGGGGATACTGGCACAGGTTCTTGAAAGACATCAATACCCCATTGAGCGCAAACCTGGATAATATTAGGAAATCTGTAGCGAATACGTTCTGCGGGAATCGGGCGCAAATCTAGCCAGACGCGCTCTTGCCCAGTATTTTGCAAGTGGCGAAAAATAGCACGGCTGACGACATCTCTAGGGGCGAGTTCTCCAGATGGGTGATAGTCAAAAGCAAAGCGATAGCCTTTTTCATCAACTAAGTGAGCACCTTCGCCTCGTACAGCTTCGCTGATCAGAAACCGGGGGGCCCCAGCTTTAGTTAGGGCGGTGGGATGAAACTGGAAAAATTCTAAATCTCGAAGTAGAGCACCTGTGCGCCAAGCGATCGCGACTCCATCTCCCGTACTTACCGCTGGGTTAGTAGTTTGAGAGAATACCTGGCCTCCGCCACCTGTTGCCAGTACCACAGCAGGCGATCGCACCCACCTCACCTGAGAACCACAGATCAAACTCATTCCCTGGCAGTGCTGAGTTTCGGGATTTATCCACAAACTTAAAGCAAAAGCAGGTGAAACTAGCGTAATATTTTTGCGAGTCCGCGCCAGTGCTGCCAAAGTCGCGACCACGGCTCGCCCTGTCGTATCAGCAGCGTGGAGAACCCGCCGCCGGGAGTGTGCTGCTTCCAAGGTGAGAGCGAGATTTGCCCCGGATCTGTCGAAAGCAACACCCATTTTCACTAGGGAATCAACGCAAGTAGGCGCAGCTTCTGCCAAGAATTTTACTGCCTCGAAATCGCACAAACCTGCACCAGCAGACAAAGTATCCTCAACGTGCAGCTTAGGGGAATCGTCAGGAGCGATCGCAGCAGCAATTCCGCCTTGAGCCCAATCGCTAGCAGAAATCGGTAGCGCCTCCTTGCCGATTAAACCTACCTGCAAGTCCTCTGGAATGCAAAGAGCTGCATACAAACCCGCAGCACCAGATCCAACAACTAATACATCGAAATAGTCAGGTAGGTTGTCAGGAGCAGAAAAATCATCATTAGCCATTTAGCCATTATTACTTAGTTATTAGCTGCTTTTAGGCGCTGTCCGTTACCGTTTCAGCAAGGGCTAACGGCTATACAGACAGCAACCCACAGACAGAGGACTAATGGCAGTGTTTGCCCTAAAATGACTTTTCTAGTCGTAAAGTCCGTTATTCAACCTGTTATCGCCCTCAATGAAAACTGATTCAACATCAGTCACAGTGAAATTATCCAGATTAGCTTGCAGTAAGTCTTTCTGAGCTTGATTCAGACCCGGAATATTAAGTACGTCCTCAACTTTTGTGTAGGGAGCATTCTTAATAATTAACGCTGCCAGAGTCGGAAACATCCCTGGATATTGCCGGAAGTCTCGCACACCGCTGTTGTTCAAATCAAGTTTTTTGCCATACTCTGTGGCTAGTTTGTCATCAGCGCGATTAGTTCTCGATGTCTCAACTGCCAATACAGAGGATGAAGGCAATACAAAATTGTTCAAGTTTGCGGCTAGAGCCTTCTGGTGTCCTAGCCATCCGCAGCAAGCCACTAGCAAGCTCAATACGACCAAAAAGCGACCTAATCTTTTCATTTGTTTATACTCCCACTTTTACACACAGCATTTCTTTAGAGACTACCATCTCACCAATACAGTTTTTCCGCAATATAGTTAGTGGTTAATGGTTAGTGGTTAATGGTTAGTGGTTATTTGTACTCTCCCCCTCTCCCTTCTCCCCGCCTCCTCGCTCCCTAGCTAGCGCCTTTTGTTTTGAGAAAATTATTCAAATCGGCAAAAGTGCCGCCGTAGGTCACTGTAGGATTCTCATAGCCTTTCAAATCGACAGTGTACTGCTTAAAAGCGCTGCTCCCCCCCAGATCCGATAGATATTTGTAAGTTGTCTCTCCTAAAGCGATATCTTTACCAATTTGTTTAGTGCAAGACTCTAGGCGAAAGGCTGCGTTTACAGTATCTCCCAGAGCCGTATAATCTGATCGATCGCTACTGCCTGCATTTCCTACCATCGCGTAGCCCGTATTAATTCCAGCTCCTACTCGTAAGGGGAAAGGCAGAGGATAACGGCTGCTAAGTTCGTCTGTTGCCTTGTGAAGTTGACTAAGGGCTTGACAAATTCGCAGCATTTCCTCCTGACTGACACCATTCGGCTTGTGAAACCAGACAGCCATGATCGCGTCGCCGATGTATTTGTCTACCCAACTGCCATGTTGGCGAATGATTTGCCCTGCTTGGCGGAACCAACTGCCGATAACTTCAGAGAGGATAGTTTCGTCGAGTTGCCTGGTTAGAACTGTAAAATCTCGGATATCCATTACCATGACCGAGATCAAACTGCGAACCGTTAAAGTAGCCGTAAAATCTTCCGAGTCAGCCTCGATCAATGGGCCATCAAGGCGGTTGGTAGGGGGACAGTTAAACTCCAGTTCAGTTTGACCGAAGACTAGGCGATCGCTATTTTTTAAAGTTACAGGAATACTTACCCGCCGCCCGTTGACAAAGGAGCCGTTGCGACTGCCCAGATCGATGAGGTAAAACTCACCTGTCTCCATCCGTTGCAACATCGCGTGGCTGCGGGAAATCCATCTATCGCTCAATACGAAATTATTATCATCGCTCCGCCCAATAGTCCAGCAATTGCTGCCCACAAGAGGCAGATAGCGATTGCCTGCATCAGTGCGAAGTACCAAATGAGGAGTGGGTTGTAACGTCACCACAGTTTTAACGAAATATCAACAACTCCGACCTCTATCATAAATTTTTCTAGTACGCGGCTCGTAAAACCCACTAGAGGCTGCTTATTTTTGGTCATTTTGGGATAAGCAAACTCGTCAATTGAGTAAGGGTTAGCCCTGAGAGTTTCTAGTAACTTTCTGGATACCCTCGGTGTAGTTTTCTCTCCTATCTCAGATTAACGTTAAATTTAACGTTAATTTTAACGTTAATTCGGAATAAGGAAGAAAAAGCGGGTAACTGGCACAGTCCCCCACGACCGTAAAATTATTTTCGCGGGGGTCGGTCAGAGAAATTGACTTTTTTGCCTCAAAATCCAGTTTAAAAATTTTCAAACCAGAATTTGAGGCTACTTAGTCACCTAAAACTCGTCATCAATAGCTGTCATCGCCTCTTCAGCCTCATGTGACAGTTGTCCGATATAGCCCCTCGACAGCAAGCCATCGCAGACTGCGAGGTAGTTAATAAGTACTTTAATCTTTTCTGACATATATAAGCTTGAAGATAGCAAATATTATCTAAGAGTTTATCGCCGATTGTGCGGGCATAGATATCAGTTATAAAATTAGATAAGCAATTAAGATAGCATAAAGTTGTATGGTAATACCATTTTCACACTTTGTAGAAAGCTTTGATAATCGCATCACGTTCAGTGATATTAAAGTGCCTTGTATCCTTTAGGTTCTCATCTTTGGTAACATCTTCAAACCACCACAACCACTCACGCCATACACCATTATCATCTTGCTGTAATGCGTAAGTTTGATTACTGTTTGTTTCACTTTTAGTTACAACAAATGGGTTTTACAAAAAAAAATCTACAAGCTGTGCGCTCAAATCTAAAATTATTGGCTCAGTAAGGCGAACAATTCTCAGTTCGTCGCAGCGGCAAACAAAAACAGACTATCTACCAAAATTGTACCTAATACTGCTCCTGAAAAGGCCCACCAGTGAGTTTTGTCAGAGCGTAAAGGCAAAATCCCAACAATTAAGAGCACTCCGACTAAGGAAACCGCGCAGCTAATTCCCCAAGGGTTACGCACGGCGGCGATCGCGCTTTGAAAAATAGGCAATGCTAAAGCGGGTTCTACTTGCATTAACTGTCGCCAGTAAGGAATTAAACCAGTCACATAGAAGTACCCATCTGTCACTGCTGTGCCGAAGAGGGAACCCAGATAAAACCAGTTTCCTACTTTTCCCCACTCGTGTCTCAAACACCAAATTGCTAAAGGCACTAGCGCTGCTTCGACTGGTAAGTGCCAAAGTGGT
>DATGYA010000039.1:0-7598 GCA_035298405.1 Kamptonema sp.
CCCCCAGTGCGGTAATCTCTACAGGGCTGTAGAAAAAAATAAACGAATTTGATGTTTTGTTTCTGAATGTAAAGCGCTATGCTTAGAATAAGCCACTTAAAAGAGGGTGATGATTCCAGAAATCCAGCTACGGCTGTCGAGTCGGTGAATTACTCCTCCTCGACGTAGCTGCCCTGTACTCGATAGGTATTATATCGATGGGCGTAAAGACACAACGCCATATCGAACTCATTATGAGTTTTTGCAACCATCGCAGAAATCCGCATCCGAGTTGGGCAACTCAGAAGGCTAAAACTCGTTACTAGGAGAATTAATGAATTTAACGTTTGAAAGCTTAGGTATTTCGGAAGAGCGCGTTCGCCATCTGGAAACATTAGGCTTTAGTGAACCCACACCCATTCAGACCCAAGCAATTCCCCATTTGTTAGCTGGGCGCGATGTGGTGGGTCAGGCTCAGACAGGAACGGGCAAAACAGCAGCATTTTCGTTGCCCATATTGGAGCGGATCGATCTCAGCATAACTGCGGTTCAAGCTTTGATTTTGACTCCAACTCGTGAATTGGCGCTGCAAGTAACAGAGGCTATTCGCGAATTGAGTGGCCTGAGTGATGGGCCAGTGAAAGTAGGTCGTTCTTCTTTGCAAGTTCTGACTGTGTACGGTGGTCAGTCAATAGACCGTCAGATGCAGCGCTTGCGTCGGGGTGTTCATATTGTAGTGGGAACCCCTGGTCGGATTATCGATATGCTCAACCGCGGCAGCCTAAAGCTAGACCAGTTGAAGTGGATGGTTTTAGATGAAGCTGACGAAATGCTGAGCATGGGCTTTATCCAAGATGTAGAAAAGATTCTGGAAGCTGCACCGGCCGATCACCAGACGGCATTTTTCTCGGCGACAATGGAGGCTTCGATCCGCAAATTAGTTTCTAAGCATTTGCGATCGCCCATTAACGTCACAGTCGAACAGCCCAAAGCAACGCCGAAACGCATCCGCCAGTGCGTGTACATGATTCCGCGCGGCTGGTCTAAGTCACGAGCTTTGCAGCCAATTTTGGAAATGGAAGATCCAGAATCGGCGCTAATCTTTGTGCGAACAAGGGCGGCGGCGGCTGAACTGACGGGTCAGTTGCAAGCGGCTGGTCACAGTGTTGACGAATATCACGGCAATTTGAACCAAGCGCAGCGGGAACGGTTATTGTCTCGGTTCCACCAGAGCCAAGTGCGCTGGGTAGTGGCGACAGACATCGCGGCACGAGGTTTGGACGTGAATGATTTAACTCACGTGATTAACTACGATTTGCCAGATAGTGTGGAAAGCTACGTTCACCGGATTGGTCGCACGGGACGTGCTGGCCGTGAGGGAACAGCGATTACGCTGATTCAGGCGGCAGATCGTCGGAAGTTGCGTTTGATTGAGCGTCATGTCCGCCAAACTCTGACGATTCGCACGATTCCAACGCGATCGCAGATTGAAGGCAAGCAGTTGGAGAAGATGCAAGCGAAGGTACGGGAAGCGCTAGCTGGCGAACGGATGGCTTCTTTCTTGCCACTGGTGTCTCAGTTGTCTGAGGAGTACGATCCTCACGCGATCGCGGCTGCGGCTTTGCAAATGACTTTCGATCAAAGTCGTCCCGCTTGGATGGGGTCAGATTATGCTGTGGAGGAAGAGATCCCGGTAACAGATTCTTCTCACAAGCCAGTTTTGATTAAGAAGCGGCCTAAGACTTCTGTAAATCCTATTTCTCCTGTGACGCAGAATAGCTAATTTGTAGGGTAGGTTTTTACTACCTAATTTGATGTAGAGATGCGATCGCTCGCATCTCTATGTTTTTTGGGAGGCTGAGAGTAAATATAAAGTTTTTGTAATTGAAAAACTATCTTGAGAACGCTTCAGGAATATGTTGGCAAAGCCAGTTTTGTAAAGTTTTATTACAGAAACCGCTAATAGACGTAAAAGCGATGGTTTGACTCTGACAGACAAATTGACGGGATCTAGAAGAAGCAAATCATAATGGAATTTTTTGGAACAGCAACCGCAGATGCGATCGTTGGAACCTCTGGTTCCGACACTATTTTTGGTCTAATTGGAGAGGATACTATCTCTGGCGAACAAGGCGACGATTCCCTCTACAGCGGAAAAGACAACGATATAGTTTATTCTGGCTTTGGCAATGACTTGGCTCGCGGAGATATAGGTAACGATCTGATCTTCGGCAACGAAGGCGAGGACTTACTTTACGGAGGCAAAGGTAATGACACCCTCCTTGGCGGTGACGGCAATGATACACTTCATGGCAATCTCGGCGACGACTACCTAATTGGCGGCGAAGGTAATAATGTCTACGTTATAAATCCCGCAGAAGGTAGCGATACCATTCTGGGATTTAAAGGTGCAGACAAGATTTTAGACGGACTAAACAATCCATCTTACGGAGACATCCGTGATGGCCGAGTTAATGGGTTAAATATTTTGGTTTTGGGAACGGATGGGAAACCATTTAACCCAACTTTAACGCCGACACCTGCGTTAACACCGACACCAACACCTGCGGTAACACCTGCGCCAACACCTGCGGTGACACCGACACCAACACCTGCGGTCACGCCTACGCCAACCCCTGCACCTACGCCAACCCCTGCGGTCACACCTACACCGACACCTGGGGTAACACCTACGCCAACACCTGCGGTGACACCGACACCAACACCTGGGGTAACACCTACACCGACACCTGCGGTGACACCTACGCCTACACCTGCACCTAACGGCTTTAATATCAAGTTCGACTATAGTTACGATACGACAGGTTTCTTTAACGATCCTAGTCGTAAAGCAGCGCTAGAAGCAGCAGGTAAAATCTGGGAAGATGTCATCAAAAACGACTTTCCCGATATACCTGTTGGAATGTCGGGGACAATAACCCATCCGATTACAGGGCAAGACCAAACTGTTACCTTCAATACACAAGTCGATGACATGGTTCTGTTCGTCGGCGGTCAATCTCCCGTCTTTGGTAGTAATTCAAATGCAGCGGGACAACTGGTTTCTGGTCAGATGAAAAACTTTGGAGGTAGTGTTCGGGCAGCACGACCAGGCGATCTTTTTGGAAGCATATCTTTTGACTCAAATATTAACTGGTTCTTTGACTCAACACCTACAACTGTTGATGATATTCCATTAACCCAAGCTGATTTCATTGGTGTTGCCGTACACGAAATTGGTCACTCCCTCGGATTTTATCCAGGCACTCAGGGAACAGGCCCCAACGCCCTCAATGTTAACGGTGGTAATCCGATTCCATTCATGCCAGGTGGTAATCCTCACATTGAGCAAAACTTCCGAATTGATGGTCAAGCACCAGTTATGTTACCAGGTGGTGGTCAACGACTGCCGACAAGAGCAGATTTAGCAATTTTGGCAGATAAAGGTTATCAAATTCCTAGCCTTTCTGGTTATATCTCACAAGAAAAACCACCGATCGCAACCCAAAATAGTGACAGCTTTTTTGGTACTGATGGTAACGATACGATCGATCTTTTAGGTGGAGACGATCGCGCCTTTGGGAATGAAGGTAATGATAGTTTGATTGGCGGTGATGGCAACGACTATCTTGATGGTGGTATCGGGAATGATAGCTTGATTGGTGGTGCTGGTAACGACCTGATGGTTGGCGGATCTGGGAACGATACTTTCTTCTATTTCAACTCAAGTGAAGGTGGAAGAGTAGCCGGAACAATTGATGCGATCTCCGATTTTGTAATTGGTTCAGATAAGATCGCCATATCTAAAACTGGCTTTAACTTATCAGGATCGTCTGTCAGCGCAGGCGTTTTCCAACCGCTAGATCCAGAATTGGTTGTACTTCAGAGTGGTGCAGCTACGGGTACGAACGTGGAGACAAATTCACCAACTACAGGATTCCTCGTTTATGAATCTCAAAGCGGCAATCTTTACTTTGATAGTAACGCTGGTGCTGCTGGCGGTTTGCTCCCACTGGTCAACCTGAATGGCAGACCTAATCTCACTGAGTCTGACATTATTCTGTTCTAATAGTTCTGACAAGTTTAGGATTAATGCGATCGCGCTGCTTCTCCTCGTAGGCGCGATCGCTAACAGGGATATCCCTAAAATTTGTAATTAGTAGCATTCAAATTACCAGCAGTAACATTTTTCAAAGTCACTAAAGCTGTAAAACTATTCGGGCCATTAGCACCATCGGAATCTATTTGCACTTCAGCATCCGCACCTACTTGAACAAGTCGCACAAACTTGTCATTAATAGGGTTAGAACCCGTATATCCGACTTTATTCAATAGCGGCTGCAAATTGAGGATATCCCCGCCATCTCCGGCAGCAAAATCAAGGATTGTGTCACCATTCTCGCTCAAATCTGAGTAAACAAAAACGTCGCTGCCAACCCCGCCGCTTAACTCATCAGCGCCAGTACCTCCAATTAAAGTATCGCGATCGCCTCCTCCCTCCAAGGTATCGTTTCCAATGCCTCCGTAGAGCGTATCCGCACCTTCAACGCCGCAGAGTTTATCATTGCCAGCCTCACCGCTGAGGTAATCATCTGCTACATCGCCGCAGATAAAATCGTTGCCTGCACCACTAAAAACTAAATCGCTGTCCTTACCTGCAAAAATACTATCCTCACCTTCACCGCCAGAAATTGTATCAACTCCTTGATTGCCAAAAATGCTGTCATTGCCATCGTTGCCGTAAATTAAGTCATCGCCTCGATCCCCAAAAACGCTGTCATTGCCGCGATCGCCATAAACGGTATCATTCTCTGTTCCCCCAAACAAAGTATCGCTATCTAATCCCCCGTCCAAAATATCAGCGCCCTCTTCACCCCAAACTATATCGCTACCACCCCCTGCAACCAAAGTATCTCTCTCGTTACCGCCAAATAAACTATCGTTACCGCCTCCTCCATCCAGAATGTCATCTCCTAGATAGCCTGCCAAACAATCCTCACCGTCGCCACCAATCAGAATGTCATTGCCATCATTTCCAGTAAGAGTATCGCCGCTGCTTGTGCCGAATTTAGCACCATCTGCGGAATAGTCAAAGTTAAAAGTTAAACTGCCGTCTAAAGTAATTGGATTAGAGATTGGATCGTCGGGGCGGATATTAATAGTAGTAGTAGTGCTACTACTATTACTACTATTACTACTACTATTGCTGCTGGAATTGTTACCTATTACAGGTAATTCGCCAGTAAAAGGTAGTGGACTCGGAGATGGTGCAACAACAGGAACGGCTGCTGTAATATCATCAATCACTGTGACTTTGGTTTTGCCATCAGTGTAACCTTTAGCTGCCGCTGTCAGTTCTACTGTTTTCCAAGTAGTATCGACAATCTGATCGTTGACGGCATTGATGTCAAAGTCCACCGCAGATTGTCCAGCCGCAATAGTTAAATCTTTGGCGATCGCGCCGTTAAAATTAGCCTGCAATGAATCGCTGACAGTAACAGTCACATCAATTGGATTGCTCGTGTTACCAGTACGGGTAACAGTACCCTTAAGCGTACCTGCGGGAGTGATATCTGGGAAGGCTCCCGGAGAAACAGTTAAGGCGATGTTAGTGCCGAAATTGAAGCGAGCTAATACAGGTTCCCGCAGCACTGAGTCTACGGCAAAATTACTTACAAATTCGGAATTAGCGTGAACAATGTCGATTTCGGGAGCAGTTTTGTCTCGGAGATTTTTACTGATTAAAATCTGATCTAGCGGTTCGGAGTTACCGTCAATAATTGCGGTGTAGCGATCGCTTGGCAATTTTATATTATCTACTAAATTGCTGAGAACAGCCGTTCCTTGTCCTTTCGGCGTACCTTTCAAAACATTTAACGGTTCGGAGTTAGGAAAATCGTTTAAACTGCCTAAAACAATGACATTAGCATTAGCATCTGTTGCCAGGATGCTATCTACAAAATTATTGACAGATTGAGCTTGATCGATCCGTTTGGTTTCGGAAACTAGCGCTGGCGGCTGATTGACTCCGAATAATGGTTCATCTTCTGCCTTGGAAATGAAATCGCTGTTGACTAAGAATAGTTTTTGGCTGTTAAACTCGAACAGTCCGGCAAGAGGTTTGGGGTTATTGTTAAAAGCGCTATTGGTGGGATCGACACGGCCGGGATTCAGGGAAACACTGGTTCCGCTATTAACTATTGTTGCGTTGGTGGCACTTCCGGCTGTACCTGCGACAAAGGTAACGCGGCTGGGGTTGAATAGGAAACCGGAACGGCTATTAATGGCACTGCCATCTTGGTTGTTGGTGGGGTTAATTTGCCGATAATCGTAAGTTCCGCCTCCGGCTGCTGCGATCGCATCTGTCAAAGCTTTATAACTCTTGTCAGCATCCACCACTCCGTCATTTTGAGGCCCGCTGTTGTCGGCTATATCCTGAAGGGCGATAATGTCCGGTGCTTGGAGGTTATTGGCAATGATGCTAGCAAGGCGGCTAACCAGTTTTTCGGAACTAGGATCGAGATTGCTGGCGTTAAATGTAGCCACTGTTAGCTGATCGGTACTACCTTTGAGGGCTGTTGTTTCTGCTGCGATTGGACTTGGTGGCAAGGGGTTTTGGGGAGGATTCAAGTCTGAAGTATTCAGCAGTTCGTAGTTGCGATCGCTATAGTCAATTATCCCCGTTATCGTTCCCAGTTGTGCTGCGACGTTGACACTGGGATTAGTCAAGGAGGTATTTGTGCCTTTAAATAGCGTATTGTCTACCTCGATACGTTCTGGGTTGTAATCAATCGGATTGCTTGAACTAATGGCAATACCGCCGCGCGATGTGCGGCCAGTAGCGTTTGCACCGTTGTCGCCTAAGATCCAAATTTCGCCTTCGTTGTTGCTGGGGCTGACTGCGATCGCATTATTTACCTGCACCAGCATTCCTTCCATACTTTCGTAGAAGTCCATCCCCTCGGTACTAGGGTTGAAGGATTCGGGACTGGTTTCGATATTGCCAACGGTGCTTTTGATGATTGTAGTAGGCGGAATCCGACCACCGTTGCCAATTACTGTAGCAGCGGGTAAGGGATTGCCTGTTGATACTGTTGTGTAAGATGCACTGACAATCTCTGTGACGGTGAGATTTTTGGGATCGTTATTAGGTCGGATTTCAGTCGCAATACCTGTAACTGTTACTGAGTCGCCTGTTTTAACGCTGGGTGTCGAACCTGTAAACACAAAAATGCCATCGGAGGTGGCGATGTTTCCGTCCCCCGATGGATCTTGCATATAGAAGCCGCCGTTTGTCGCTTCCGGGACGCTGCCTGTATTGGGTTGGACGGCTATAACAATCCCTGGAACTTTTGACAATAACTGGTTCTCTAAAGGCGATCGGTGGGCATTTCCCTGGATGTCGTAAATGCGTTGGGATTCCCGCGCTAGAGTTGTGTGGGTTCCCAGGTTGCTGGTGTCGCTAGGGGGATATGCGTCCCATTGCAGACTGGGGTTAAAGGTTTGTTGGGGATTGGTAGAACCTGCTATAACGCTAGTTTTGCGCCGCAGATCGGTATCGGCGGTGCTAATGCTGCCGCTAGTCCAAGCTGTGCCAGGATTGAAGCCGACTTGACCGA
>DATGYA010000040.1:0-4985 GCA_035298405.1 Kamptonema sp.
ATCCTTAAGATTTCAGCGTTTTTGGGCATTTTGCCTCTGTTTGTCGCTGTTTTTCACCTTCACTTCTAATCCCAATCAAACTTTTTCGTTTATTTTGCCAGATTCAGTTCAACCTTGGGTTTACGTACCCTTAACTCGTCAGTGGCAGCACGTAAATCAGATGCGATCGCTAATGGCTCAGATACCACCCAATGCTAGCGTAGCTGCGACTAATTACATCGTCCCCCATTTATCGAGTCGCCGGGAAATTCTGAGGCTACCACTGCTGGAATTGCGGAATGATGCACGACAAGTGGTAAAGATGGAATATATAATTGCAGACCTCTGGCAATTACAGCAATATCAAAAAGCTTTCAAGCGCGAACGTGGACAATTGCGTGCGATCGCACCCCTGATCGAGCAACTTTCTGATTCTGGAGAGTATGGAATTATTGGCTTTAGAGATGGCGTAATTTTGATGCAAAAAGGCACTGTTTCCAAACAAAATTCTTTAGCTGCATGGAAGAATTTTACCCTAGAGATTAAACCAATCTTAAGATAACCGTTAACCATTAACCGTTAATGATTAGCATTAGCAATTAGCCTATCTTCAATTAGAATGGAGTGAATAATCACTAAAGTTTAAGATATATAAACTTGTGGGAGTTGAACACAATGAAGATTTTGGTACTGGCATGGGAATTTCCGCCTCGAATTGTGGGAGGGATAGCTCGTCATGTAGCTGAGTTATATCCAGAGTTAGTCAAGCTGGGACATGAAATTCACTTAATTACTGTAGAGTTTGGTCAAGCCCCCATGTACGAGGTGGTGGAGGGACTGCGGGTACATCGAGTACCAGTGTGGCCAGCTCATGACTTTTTCCACTGGGTTGTCAACATGAACCAAAGCATGGGACACCAGGGGGGGAAAATTATGCTAGAAGAAGGGCCCTTCGATCTGATCCACGCTCACGACTGGCTAGTGGGAGATGCAGGAATCGCACTGAAGCACACTTTTAAAGTGCCACTGATTACCACTATACACGCGACGGAATACGGCCGCCATAATGGTCTCCACGCCAACGAACACCGCTATATCAGCGGTAAGGAAAATGACTTGGCCTACAATGCTTGGCGAGTTATTGTCTGTAGCGAATATATGCGGCGGGAAGTAGAACGGGTATTAGCTACTCCTTGGAATAAAATTGAAGTTATTTACAACGGGATTAGACCAGAGAAAAAGCCTCGCTGGAGTGATTTTGATGCTTTAAACTTTAGGCGTAAATTTGCACACGATCATGAGAAAATAGTTTATTATGTCGGTCGAATGACCTACGAAAAAGGTATTTCCGTATTACTGAATGCAGCTCCGATGGTACTGTGGGCAACGGAGGGTAATACAAAGTTTATAATTATTGGTGGTGGTCACACGGAACACCTAAAACATCAAGCTTGGGAATTAGGAATTTGGCATAAGTGTTTGTTTACGGGATTTATGTTTGAGGAATATCTCGATAAATTCCAAACTGTGGCTGACTGTGCTGTTTTTCCTAGTTTGTATGAACCTTTTGGAATTGTAGCTCTAGAAAGTTTTGCGGCGCGGGTGCCGGTGGTAGTTTCAGATACGGGGGGACTGCCAGAGGTGGTGCAGCATACTAAGACGGGGGTGGTTACTCAGACTAATAATCCACATTCTTTGGCCTGGGGAATTTTGGAAGTGTTAAAAAATCCGGGCTATGCAAAATGGTTGGTTGACAATGCTTATGAAGATTTAGAACGGCGATTTAACTGGCCAAAGCTGGCGAATGAAACTGAGTGGGTTTATAAGCGAGTTGTTGAAGAGCGATCTCAAGTAAGCTGGTAATTGCTAATAGCTAATGGCTAATTGCTAATGGCTAATTGCTAATTGTTGGCTGACAATTGTTGTTGTTGTTACTAAGCTGTATCGTAGGGTGCGTTAGAACTGAAATCCTCGCTCGTTGTTGTAGAACTTTGTCTGATGCACCCTACAATCTAACAACGAACAACTAACAACGAACAACTAACCACTAACCACTAACAACAGTTACTTTTCTCAGTGATTCGATCGTTGCTACACAGTGTTTAGCTACTGTATCAATTTCTTCTACGGTACTAAATCTACCAATGCCGAACCGCAGCGAAGCATAAGCCAACTTTTCTGCTCGCCCAAGCGCCTCCAATACATGAGAAGGTGCTACCTTAGCAGAAGTGCAAGCAGAACCGGAAGAAAGTGCAACAACTGGCTGTAATCCTAACAGTAAGGCTTGACCGTCAACGCCATCGACACTAATATTAAGATTACCTGGTAAGCGATGAATAGGATGACCATTGATAACAATGTCACCCAAGGGTGACAAACTATCCCACAAGCGTTGACGCAAATTTGTTACCCGTTCTACTTCCGAGTCCATTTCTGATATTGCTAGTTCTACTGCTTTAGCAAATCCGACAATTTGAGGCGTATATAGAGTACCAGAACGCATTCCTCGTTCGTGTCCACCGCCGTGCATTTGGGGCGCGAGTTGGACTCTAGGGTTGCGGCGGCGGACATAAAGAGCGCCGATGCCTTTTGGCCCATAAATTTTGTGCGCTGTCAAGGACATTAAATCTATTTTTAGTGCCTCGACATCAAGAGGAATTTTACCGATCGCCTGGGCTGCATCTGTATGGAAAAACACATCTGCACCGCGACAAATTGCGGCAATTTCTCCAATTGGCTGGATTACTCCAATTTCATTATTAGCAGCCATCACCGAGACTAAAATTGTATCGGCTCGGATACATCTTGCGAGGTTGCCTAAATCGATCAGTCCGTCACTTTGAACAGGCAGGAAAGTAATTTCAAATCCCAAGTTTTCTAAATAATGACAGGGATCGAGAACTGCGTTGTGTTCAGTTGCTACTGTGATGATGTGTCGCCCTTTGCTGCAATAAGCTTCGGCAATGCCTTTGATTGCTAAATTGTTCGCTTCGGTTGCGCCGGAAGTGAAGACAATTTCTTCGGGTGAGGCATTGATGGCATCTGCGATCGCGATCCGGGACTGCTTGACTGCCGCTTCAGCTTCCCAACCATAGATATGATTGATACTGGCGGGGTTGCCGAAGTGTTCCCGGAAGTAGGGGATCATGGCAGCGAGTACCCGTTCGTCGAGAGGGGTTGTTGCGTGATTGTCGAGGTAGATAGGGCGTTGAGACATAGTTGAAGAGAATTGGGAAACTGAGAAGGCGATCGCGTGTTACCGGCAAGTGGCTTATCAACTAAAGCGTTCCAGTGTAGCGTTCCTTAGCTGCAACTTAGATATCAAGCATAGTAGCCAATTATAAAGTCACAAACAAGATGTTAGATTATTTTATACCAGCGCCAGCATCTTGCAACTAAAATTAACAGTTGAAACTATCTATGCGACCCGATATCCAGGGATTGGAAATTACTAAGGGCGAACTCAAGCGGCTCAGTGGTGTAGGGGCAGACCGAACCTATAGGCCACCTGCACTTCGCAAGTTTGTAGCCGAAGGGTTAAAAACTTTAGCTGTTATTGCTTTAGTCGCGATCAGTTGTTTGTTGCTACTGCTAATATTTCCCATGTATTATTTGTTATTACTTACTCTCCACCTCGCGGCGATTGTAGCTTTAATAGTTGATGATAGTCTAAAAATTTGGTTGAGTAGCAGGAATAAACATCTGCTTAATCTTTTTGATGATGTGGATAGATATAATGCTATTATTAAAGCTATTGAAGTTAACGACAGTATAGAAGCAGCAGGCAACCCCAAAGCTACTATCGACAATCGAGAACAAGTAATTGCAGCGCTGAAACTGATTAGAGAAGATTTAGTAAGAGCTTTGAAAACTGAAAAAATTCTCAGAGAAAACCAAAAATTTGTCGAAACGAATGCTGAGATGTTTACTACTAATTTTCGGGCTTTGACTGCTTTGCAAATTAGCGATCGCGCGAGCGAACAGGGGCGGTTATTGAATGAGGCTTTGCAGTTGGCTGTGGGGGTACAGGAGGAAATGAAAAAATTACAGGAGAGACACGCTAGCAATTAAAGCCGCCAGGGGTTTTAACCCCTGTCGAACTGTGACTTAAGACCCAAAATAATAATTTTCATCTTCAACCCAGTTAGGGCAAGGCAAGCCAAATTTATCTTCCAAAACCATTTCTATTGGACGCTGCGAATCTGGTTGTTCGGTGCGCCAACTGCATAGCAATTTATTCTCATTTTAATTCAATTTTAATTAAGCATATTTACTCAGTTACATTCGTTTGACTTTTTTAACCTGTCACGAATGGGTAGAGGGTGTAAGAGTATGCAGATTAAAGCTGATTAGCTTATGCTAGAGTCACTATGCTTGGTAAATCAAGGATGCCCTTATCACCTGGACTTTTCAGAAAAATTCCCCTACAAATACTGCTAATTATTCCATTTGTTGTCCAAACAGTTGGAGCAGTAGCTGTTGTTGGTTATCTTTCCTATAGAAACGGTCAAAAAGCAGTAAATGATGTAGCTACTCAGTTGCGGAATGATATTAGCGATCGCATCAAGGAAAATCTAACTGATCTGCTTGCTATTCCCTTTCAATCCTTTGAAAACTATGATGCAGCCCTGAGCCAAAACCGCATCGATCTTAATAATGGGAGAGACGTAGAGAAGTTTCTATGGCGACAACTCCCAGCCTTTCCCCTTGTTGCTGCCGCAGCTTTTGTTACTCCCAATCAAGAGTTTTTTGCTGGTGAGCGGCAGGATGATGGCGCGATCGTCATCCGTACTTCGGAGGTAGAAAATAACCACACTTTGACGACCTATACCGTTAGTCCAGGAGGGGAACGCCGGGAAATTACCAACGCCGGGAAACCTAACTTTGATCCCCGCAACCGCCCCTACTATAAAATTCCAGTCCAGAAAAAGCAAGCTGTTTGGGCAAAACTGTATCCTCACATTACAGGTAAATACTTATACATTGCGGCGGGTAAACCCATATAT
>DATGYA010000041.1:0-7490 GCA_035298405.1 Kamptonema sp.
CTTCAGAGGGCTTTAGCTATGAGAGAGGGGTTTCAACCCCTGGCGGCGATTGCAACTGCTGCAATTGATGTAAATTAAAATGAACACCGCGCTTAGCAAAACTTTACCTTTTATACCACAGTGCCGAAACACTTGAGGCGAGTTTTTTAAGATTAATTGCTATCGTTAGCAGCATTAATTTGGCTGCTAGCATCTGGGGTAGATGTCGATAAGCGATGCTGTTTAAGGGTTTGCAGTTCCAGCAGTAAGGTTTCTACTTCTGCTTGCAGATGCAGAAATTTGACTTGCTGATCGGCTTGATAGATTGAGTTCATTGCTTCCTTGCTGCGGGCAGCAGTGGTCGATAATGCTTGCGTAGTAACCATTTGATGTTTGATAACTGTGGTTTCGCTACGGGAAATAGTGGCTGAACGATTTGACATTAGTAGTTGGCTAGTCATTTGTACTTACTCACACCGTTAAGATATTTTAACCTGCAACTCCTTGTATTAAACATCAAATTAACCGATCGAGTTAAAATTTATGTAGAATCCAAGGCTCAGCCTAAAAATATTTGAAATCGTGACATCTATTCTTCCTGCTACTTATTCTCCTGTCCCGGACACAAAACCCAGACGCTCTGCTTGGTGTGGCCTCATAGAAACTTATCGCCCCTATCTGCCGGTGACGGAAAGCACCCCGGTGGTGACGCTGCTTGAGGGCAATACTCCCCTGATTCCAGTTCCGGCGATCGCTAAGATGGTGGGCCGGGGCGTACAAGTCTTAGTGAAATACGACGGTCTCAACCCTACGGGCAGTTTTAAAGACCGAGGAATGACAATGGCGATTTCCAAAGCGAAGGAGGAAGGCGCGAAGGCGGTGATCTGCGCGAGTACGGGTAACACTTCAGCCTCAGCCGCTGCTTATGCTTCCAGAGGAGGGATGGGGGCGTTTGTACTCATCCCAGAAGGTTATGTGGCTTTGGGCAAGTTGGCGCAAGCTTTGCTTTATGGGGCTGAAGTTCTATCTATTAAGGGTAATTTTGACCAAGCGCTGGAAATTGTGCGAGATATAGCGGAGCATTATCCGGTGACTTTGGTAAATTCGGTGAATCCCTATCGCTTGGAAGGTCAGAAAACTGGGGCTTTTGAGATTGTGGATACTTTGGGGAACGCCCCTGATTGGTTGTGTATTCCGGTGGGAAATGCGGGAAACATTACTGCATACTGGATGGGTTTTTGTCAATACCATCA
The DNA here is from genome assembly GCA_035298405.1 of Kamptonema sp. GTDB lineage: Bacteria > Cyanobacteriota > Cyanobacteriia > Cyanobacteriales > Microcoleaceae > Kamptonema. The sequence continues at coordinate 1,233 of DATGYA010000041.1, forward strand.
GTTAGGAAAGTGCGATCGCCTGCCTCAAATGATGGGATTTCAAGCGGCGGGTGCTGCGCCATTGGTGACGGGCGAACCAGTTGCAAATCCTGAGACGATCGCGACGGCAATTCGGATCGGCCACCCCGCTAGTTGGAAACAGGCGATCGCGGCTCAAGAAGCGAGTCGCGGTAGTTTTAACTCTGTGACTGACACGGAAATTTTAGAAGCCTATCGTTTGTTGGCATCTTTGGAAGGCATTTTCTGCGAACCCGCAAGCGCAGCATCGGTAGCTGGTTTGTTGAAAGTAAAAGATCGCGTTCCCAGTGAGGCAACTGTGGTTTGCGTACTCACTGGTAATGGTCTTAAAGATCCAGATACAGCTATTACTTATAGCAACAATCACTTTAAGAAAGGGATTGAGCCGAATTTGGAGGCGGTGGCTGGAGCAATGGGATTTTGAGTATAGTAGGGTGTGTCAGTATCGAAAACCTGATATTCGTTGTAGAATTTCGTCTGACGCACCCTACAAGTCTTCGTTCCTCACAATTAATTACAACAATCCCAGTGGTTAAGATTTTAGGGGTGGTAGTTGAAGTAAGGGGTTTTTAGAAGCTGTAAGTTCGCCGGCATTCGAGTTAGTTGTATCGTTGGCATCCGATACAATATCAACTTCTAGATGACGGCTATTTTGCCCCTTGGTGAGCAAGTCAACTGCATCTCCAAGGGCGGAGGTTAAGCTTTTGCGGGTTTCGGAGTGGCGGAGTTGTTCTTCTTTGAGGGCAGATGCTAAGTTATTAATTTCTTCGCGGCTGCGATCGCGCTCTAAAAGCACTTCCACAAGTTTTGTTTTCACTTCCTCAATGGTTTGCAGTTGTTCAACCTGCTGGAGAGTAGTTACAGTTTTAGTTTCATCGGCTATGCTAGTGGAGAAATTCTGGAGTTTCTGAATTTGTGCTTGCAAAGCTGTGATGGTTTGCTGATTTAGTTTGGCTTCTGCGCGTCGCTGCTGTGCTTCTGTGTTGTAGAGTTGTCGCCATTGGGCCGCACTTTCCAAAGCGGCTTCGCGATCGCGCGCAACTTCTGCTAACTGTTGTTGCAGAGCCTTAATTTCATTTAACCACTGCCTGATATCTTGAGTCATATTGATTTTTAAATGCTAATTGTTAACGGTTAACGGTTAACGGTTAACTGTTAACCGTTAACTGTTAACTGCTAATTACTAAGTATATGGACACAATTAAACGTGGGGTGGGCACTCGCTGCTACAAGCTATATTTCTCAGCGCCGATCTGGTTGTCCGCGATCGCTCACCTTACAACTTTCTAATATAACCCATAATGAACATTTTTCATAGCTTTCGCCACCTGATTGTAGCTGTGTTTAAGATACTTTGGAGGCTGTTAAGACGAATAGTGAGGCGATCGCGCCGCTTTTTCAATTTCTTTAGTCATTTGAACTGGACAACTATCAGGGAAGTTGGCGATCGCGCCGGAAAGCAGCGCTTGCTCGGATTATCGGCTGAAATGGCCTATAATGCCATGTTAGCTCTATTCCCCGCACTTTTAGCTTTCATCGCCGCAATTGGTCTATTTGAATCATTACAGTCAACACTCTATCAAATGGCGCGGCTATTAGGCGAAATAGTACCCGATGACGTTCGCAATTTAATTAGCGGTTTAATCCAACAAATTATCCAAACTCGCAACCAACAAATATTTTCTGTAAGCTTTCTGGGAGCAATTTGGGCATTTTCTGGAGTCTTGAGTGCAGCCATGGCTGCACTAGATCAAATCCATCAAATTCCCCCTGCTCAAACTCGACCTTTTTGGAAAGCTAAAATTGTTTCTATAATCCTCACTTTCGGCACTATTTTACTATTAATTCTCGCTTGTGGAGTTGTATTTATCAGCGACCTAATTGTGCAACTTTTAGCGCGTCAGAGTTGCTGGCTGGAAGCAGTTTCAAATTGTGAATTACAAAACGTCCAAAATTGCCAACTGCTACCAATTCAGAATTGCCCACTAGAATCAAGTGTGTTAGCTATTTGGCAGTTGTGGCGCTGGCCGATTACTTTAGGAATAGTATCAATGGCTTTCGCCTTTATCTATCGCTATGGCCCAAGTCGCCACCACCCAGGGACACCACTTTTACCGGGAGCAATTTTAGCCGCTATTTTCTGGGCAGGAATCTCTAGTTTGCTGCGGATTTATGTTTACCATTTTGGAAATTACAACTGGACTTACGGCACAATTGGAACTTTTATTTTGTTGCTATTGTGGTTAAATTTCAGTTCTTTGGTGATGCTTTTAGGTGCTCAGTTAAATGTAACTGTAGGCAAGGCTATGAAAGGTTAGTTGTTATTCATATTTAGTAGGTAGTTGCGCTTCAGCGCTATTAAAAGGTCTTTTAAGAGCGCTGAAGCGCAACTACGTACCAAGAGTGAAATAAGTAAATCAACCTAATTAAACATAAGATCGGAATGACTAAAAAGCTGACTGTATAAACATTCTTCCTTCTTCCTTCTTCCTTCTTCCTTCTACTTATCATCTTCTTTGCAAAGTGCTAATTACTCCAGTACCAATAGAAACAAAAAGTAGTAGCCAGAGGACACCGCCAGGAATGAATGTCAGTATGCCAAAACCTCTGAGTAGCCAAATTATCACAGTGATACCTAGTATAATGCCGAAAATACGGGCAAAGGATGGAGTCCGAAGTTTAGGAGAATTAGTCATGTTAAATATCAAAATTTAGTTTTAACCTATGATAACTCTGTTATTGCTGATATAAAGGTAACATCTTCCAAAATTCCTTGGAGCCGAAATATTTCTCTCGGTTGCACTTTCACCAAGGGCAATTGCATATAGTAGGGTGCTTCAGAGGTCAAACCCTGATTAATCAATATACAATGAAAGTCTGACGTACCCTACGAGTTGATTTAAGTGTCTCGGTTGATTTATTGCTGTTCTTCTAGATATTGTTTGGTAAGTTGGTCGTGGGGCGGTTGCGTCATTTATGTTTGTTGCAGTTTGGCTGGGCTGACGGTCTCACGGTTGGGGTTGATTAAGAGGGGCTATCGCTTTTGGGGGTTGGCTCATTTTTGGGAAAGCGATCGCAGAATATAATTTTCTGCTAATAATTTTATAATGAAACTATCCCGAAAATTTTATAGAGAGAAAAGGTATGGCTTTAAACCCTAACATTATGCAAGCCGTCGAGCAACTGGGCTACCGCGTTACCGTTGGAGACGTAGCGGCTAAAGCCGGATTAGATGTTAATTTCGCTCAAAGAGAACTCAACGCCCTCGCCTCGGATGCTGGTGGCCATCTGCAAGTCGCAGAGTCCGGCGAAATTGCCTACTCATTTCCTAAAGATTTTCGCGATATTTTACGCAACAAATTTTTCCGATTGCAGTTGCAGGAATGGTGGCAAAAAGTTTGGCGAATTTTATTTTACCTAATCCGCATTTCTTTTGGCATAGTATTGATCGCTTCTATCTTGCTGATAGTTGCAGCGATTACTGTCATGCTTATGGCTGTCAATTCTAGCAATGACAATGATTCAGGTAGCGGTGGTGACTCCGGCGGGTTCCGATTTATGCCATTTTTTGGGTTTAACGATTGGTGGTGGTTCTTTTACTGGAACTACGATGAACCCTATTATCGCCGCCAACGCCAAGTTTCTGGGGAAGCAAATCAGATGAATTTTCTGGAATCTGTTTTCTCTTTTATTTTCGGAGATGGAAATCCTAACTATAACTTAGATGAACGCCGCTGGCAGGCGATCGCGACTTTAATTCGCAACAACAAAGGCGCGATCGCCGCCGAACAAGTTGCACCCTATCTTGACCAGTTAGGTAAAGGATACGCCCTAGAATATGAAGAATATATGTTGCCCACCCTCGCTCGATTTGACGGTCGCCCAGAAGTCAGTCCTGAAGGGCAAATAATCTACCACTTCCCAGAATTACAAACCACAGCAGCCGAGAACAATCCTCAACCAGTACCATCATATTTGCAAGAACTTCTCTGGCAATTTAGCGAAGCAAACTCTGGTCAAATCCTGCTAGCATCGGGACTAGGAATAGTTAATTTAGTCGGGGCATTAATTTTGGGCAATTTATTAGTAACTAGCCCTATAGTCGCTAAGCTAGGCGGATTCATCATCTTTGTCAAAGCTATTTACCCAATTCTGCTGATCTATGGCGTAGCTTTTTTAACAATACCTTTAATTCGCTATTTTTGGATTCAATGGCGAAATCGCAAAATTGAAGATCGAAATCTAGAGCGACAAAAACGTGCTGCGATCTTGACTAAACCCAATCTAACTTTAAAGCAGAAGCTTAATTATGCCCGTCAGTTTGCGGCAGAAAATGTCATCTCTGGTCGCGATTTGGCTTATACAACTGAAACTGATTTGAGCGAACAGGAATTAGAGCAGTCAGCTAAATTAGATGCAGAATGGCAGCGACGGTTAGATCGATCTGGTTCTTAATGTTGAAGGCTTCATACAAAATCCGCTTTGAAGATTACACTTCAGGACTAAAGCAAACTATTTTCTTTCTTTCCCCCCTTTCCTTGATTGTTTAATTGTTTATAAGGGTATTGAACAGCTAACAGCTTTTTACTTTTGATCCAACTCGGCTGGCAAACAAATCAAATTATCATCTTGCGTATGAATCAAGCCTTTAGAGCGCAATTTTCCCATCAAGCGCGTCACCGTCACCCGTGTAGACCCGATGGTGCTGCCAATTTGGGAGTGGGTTAAAGGCCAAGGTAAGCGGTAGCCACAAACCACATCTGGCTCTGCTTTATTAGTGTATGGTTCGCCGACTTCCTCTATCAGTAAAGTGAGAAATCCGTAGAGTCGGTCAAGAGTACGGCGTTGTCCCAAGGTACTTAGCCACAAAAGTTTTCGCTGGTGTTGGTAGCGAAAGGCATCCATCACCTCTCGCCGGAAGTGAGGCCAGTTATCTAGATCGTGCCAATACAGCCAAACTACATTTGTTTGGTCAGTATGTGCGTAGGCTTGGAGTATAAATGGCGATTGAGCTATCAGTTCAAATGGTTGACCAGCGCTAACGAAGCCTAAGAAGGCTTCTTCGACATTGCGGCGCGGAGTTTTCTTGCTGGTGGTAGCGCTAAGCAGGGAAGATCCTACAAGTCGAATCGAACCGCATTCCACTAAATACAGCAGCCCCGGTCTAGCAGGAATCTTCTCGTCTTTGCTAAATGTTCGACAGCGGTAGTGTTCTTGTGCCCAGTCTATAATTCGCTGCCAAGTTAAAAAAGGTCGATTAGTCTCTGAAGGTGTGGAAGTTGTTTGCATAAGGGAGGTGTTGGGAAATATATCAACCAGGGAGGACAACTCTATCCCAGCGATGTCAGGAAGTTAGATGCTCAAGTTTTCAAAGCTGATAATGATGTCGTTATACATCTGCCCGTGTTAAGTTCGAGCTGGAATTTCAATGTAGCAAAAAATACATCAAAATGGTTGAGTTTGAGGGAGAGTTTGTTTTGAGTAGCTGTACGCCAAGATGTATTCACCGCAAGCAGAACCATCGCTTAGGTTTTCTGCTACATAGCATTACAGATGGATCGGTAAGGTCACAATTAGTGGTGAGATGTCAGTGATAACAAGTAAGGGGCGTTAGGAGTTTTGAGGAGTGAATGTTTAGTTGCACTCGCAAGGCGCAAGTGGCTTTGAGTTAAAGAAGTTTTTAAGTAGGTAAATCAGTCCTGTGCTAAAAAAATGCTGTTTTCTACTTTCAGCTTCCGAGTCCTATCAAAATGCTTCTGTTGACCTGGCTACCTTCACGGGTGTTAAAGTTGGTCATAGCAGTCAACACAGACTGGTGCAGCGTCAAGAATTTTCCTCTCCTCAATCAAAACTAGCGATCGCACAACTCAGTATAGATGGTGGTAAAGTTGACTCCGAACAAAGCCGGGACTGGCGTGTGAGTGGCGCGACGATCGTCCCTCTTTTGTCACTACAGGGAGATCAAAATAAAAGATAAAACTCCCAAAGCCTTTGAAAACAATGGTTACAGCACCTCGGCCGGCTACACCGACAGTAACCCTCTTTTATCACTTTGAGCAGAAGAGAATTTTTAGAACTAAAGAGCTTTGCTAGTGGTTAGCAAATTTGGATTTTTTGGTGTTGGGGAGTACCATAGCAACCATTGCAGTTTTGAAATAATCAAAGCTGCTGGGTTGCTTTTTGTGGTGGCGATTATGAGTGAAGAGCGGGAAATACCGAGTACATGGTCAACTTCTGATC
>DATGYA010000042.1:0-5540 GCA_035298405.1 Kamptonema sp.
AGGCAGCTATCATGCACTTAAAGCATCCAGATTGGGATATTGCTTTAGTATTTTTTTCCCGGAGTTTATACGCCACAATTATCGAACTGTTGGATAAGTGGTTACGCCGCTTTAGTCACGGTGAAATTGGATATAGTTCTAATAATAAAAAGTTGCGATCGCTCCATGCCTGGGGCGCAAAAAATCAACCCGGACTCTACAGCACTCTTTGCCAAGCAGCAGAAATCTGGCCTTTGAGTGTTAGCAATACTGACTTTGAGCAACCGAATGCAGCCTTAGCTGATGTTTGCCGCCACTTATTAAAATCCGCTAAAATTCCTCAAATATTTGATGCGATCTTAATTGATGAAGGTCAAGACTTGATGGTAGATGAAGATTTAAAATTTGAAGGCAAACAGCCTTTTTATTGGATGGCATATCAAGCTTTACGTCCCGTAACTTCCCCGCAGGTTTCCCCAGAGCAAGGCGGCGCTGGCAATCTGGATTTGCGGCGTTTAATTTGGGCTTATGATGAAGCTCAAAGTCTAGAAAGTCTCAACATTCCCACCGCCAATGAGTTATTTGGAGATGAGTTAGGACACTTAGTAAGCGGCGAGTATAACGGTGGCATCAAAAAGACAGAAGTTATGCACAAATGCTATCGCACTCCCGGCCCAATACTGACAGCAGCTCACGGAATTGGGATGGGATTGTTGCGGTGGCAGGGAATGCTCACAGGCATTACTCGCGTTGAAGATTGGGAAGCTATTGGTTATCAAGTAAAAGGAGATAATTTAGGAGATAAATCTTCCTTTATTTCCACAGAAAACTTGTCTTTTCGTAAATTTACTAATGGGCAGAAAATCACTCTTCATCGTCCTTTAGAAAATTCCCCAAATCCCGTACCTGAGTTGTGGAGAAAGCCAGTATTAGAGTTTCAAGCTTATCGATCGCGCCTGGAAGAATTGACAGCGTTAGCTGACAATATTATTTATAATTTAAAGGTCGATAGCCTTCGCCCTTCACGGGAAATTTTAGTGATTGTTTTAGGCTCTAGTTTTGAAGCAATGGAACTGGAAAACACTGTTGCTAGTTTTTTGAGAGAACAAGGAATTGATATCTATATTCCCAGTATGCCAGAATGTAATATTTTAAAAATAGATCGAGAAAGTCGCCAGCCAAATCGTTTCTGGTGTGAAGGCGGGGTAACGGTTTCTAGGATTCATAGAGCTAAGGGAAATGAAGCTGATATGGTTTATGTTGTCGGTTTTGATAATGTGGCTAAGGATGAAAGTAATTTAACTTTACGAAATCAGTTATTTGTAGCGATGACGAGGGCAAAAGGTTGGCTGCGGCTGAGCGGGATTGGCGCTTATCCGATGTATGAGGAAATGTGGCGGGTGATGCAGAGTGGGAATACTTTTACTTTTACTTTTAAGCGGAAGCCAAAGCGAGAGATAAGTGTCACAGATACCGGGGAAATACTCAGGCTATATGCTGAAGGTGGCAGAAATTTTCAAGGAGTTGATTTAGCTGGTGTGGAGTTAGCGGGGGTGAATTTGGAGAATGCTAATTTAATTGGTGCTAATCTTAGAGAGGCTAATTTTAGAAATGCTAAGTTAGATGGGGTCAGATTAGTAATTGCTAATTTGAGCGGTGCCGATCTGAGCGGTGTTAGTTTAAGAAAAGCTAAGCTGGTAGGTGCGATTTTAAATGATGTACAATTAAATAATGCTGATTTAAGTCGGGCGGATTTAAGTGATGCTCAGTTGAGGAATGCTCAATTAGTTGGTGCTATTTTGAAGGAGGCTAATTTGAGTGGTGCCGATCTAAGTGGGACTAATTTACTGGGGGCGAATTTAGAGGCGGTTAATTTTAGTGATGTGAATTTGACGGGGGCGATTATGCCCGATGGGACAATTTTTAGTGGTTTTATCTAAAATGAATTGATAGGAACTTACGACCAAAAACAACAGCGATCGCGCTTTGGGAAAGGAAGGGCGATCGCACGATACCTACAAAAGAATTAAAGCTGGCTGATAAACTCATCCAGAGTCGTACAAGTCCAAGCTTGGCGAAGCAACGCCCGCAAATTTTCAGGCGTTAACCCCTCACCCTCAAGTTTTGGGTTTACCTCTGGTGGCACAGAGTTAAATCTCACTTCTAAGGCATCGAAAATAGAAGTTTTCAAGGCTTGTTTTTGTCCTTTTTCTACTCCTTGTTGAATGATATCCTGATAAATGACTGACTCGCGCATAATGTCCTCCCGGAACAATTGTTTGATTAAACTTTTTTCAAAGCGCAAACCTGCTAAGATTTCGCTACAGGCTGCAATCTGACCCCGTTCTGCTGATGGCTCAATTTTAGCTAATTCTTCACCAACTTGACTGAGCAAACGTTCTGGGGTGTCTGTCTGGCACAGAGCCGCTAAGGGTAAGAGAGCGGGATTATGTAATAATGGTTCTGGGTCTTGCTGCCACATTCGGATGATTTGATAGCGATGTCTCGTGTTTTCTACACGAAATTGGTCTTTTAATCGATTAGCAGCAGAGGTTTCTTTGAGGATAACGAGTGCTTGTGTGATGGGCACTCGATACCGCCGATAAAGTCTTACCAAGTAGTCTAACATTCTTAGGGGTAGGGGTGTTTCGCCAGCTACTTTGACCTCGAATTCTAAGTGGAGAATTCGTTCTTGGGTGCGTAAAAAGGTGAGATAATCAGCTCGGATGGGTTCAATTGCTAATTCGGTTTTTAGGATTTCAACGGATATCGGGGTTTGTCCTAATATCCAGGTGGCAAATTCTGCTGGGTATTTTTCCGAGAGATATTTGCAGGCATTGTCATAAGACATTAAAGGAATTTAAGTTGCGATTGAGTACGTTTTTATTATAAGCAAGAGTGAGTTTAGGCTGTTGATTAGTTTTATAGGATTATACCATTAACGTGAGTTCGACTGGGGTTAAAACCCCCGTCTCAAAGATTAAGTCCTCTGAAGAGGACTAAGGAAAATATTAGTTTTTTAGTCCTCTAAAGAGGACTTAAGTTATTAGACAGGGGGTTTAACCCCTGGCGACTTTCCGGTGGCAGTTGATACCAATGGTGAGAATAAACATCAGCCTCAAAATTAGCTAAACTAAAAGTAATTGCTTCTACCTAAAGTGTGAGATTGAGGTTGTACTCTGTGAAATCGCCCCTCCGGTTACTCGCTCTGGTGTTAACTTTGTCTCTGGTGACGACTCTCAATGGCTGTTCCCCAAGCAGTGACCAGCTATTTGAACAGGGGAATGCTGCCCTAAGTGCTGGTAATTACACTCAGGCTGAATTGATCTGGCGTAGGGTAATTCAACTTAACCCCAAATCTGCTTATGCTTACTTCGGTCTGGGTAATGCACTGAGTAACCAAGGGAAACTAGAAGATGCGATCGCCGCTTACCGCCAAGGCATCCAACTTGACCCCAAAAATGCCGATGCTTACATTGCTCTGGGCAATACGGTGTATAAGCAAGGGAAACTAGAGGAAGCGATCGCCGCCTACCGCCAAGCTATCCAACTTAAACCCAAATTTGCTTTAACTTATTATGGTCTGGGCGTTGCGCTGGAAAGTCAGGGGAAACTAGAGGAAGCGATCGCCGCCTACCGCCAAGCTATCCAACTTGACCCCAAAAATGCCGATGCTTACATTGCTCTGGGCAATGCGGTGTATAACCAAGGGAAACTAGAAGATGCGATCGCAGCCTTCCGCCAAGGCATCCAACTTGACCCCAAGTCTGCCAGAGCTTACAACAATCTGGGCTTTGTTCTCAGAAAGCAGGGGAAACTAGAGGAATCGATCGCCGCCTACCGCCAAGCTCTGAGTTTGTCAGACGATAAGTCTGGAACTTCACTACAGCAGCAAGACAATTTAGAAGCAGCCATTGAAGAGTATAAAAAGCGCTCCAAATAGACACCAATTTTTTCTCTGCCAGCAACAACCTCAAAGGAGCAGAACGACTGTTAACCCTACGGCGAAATCCTTAAGCAGAAGAAACAGACGATCGCCACTACATAGTCAAAAATGCTCTCTCTCTTTCTCCCCCCCAAAAAAATAAAAGTGAAATATAACTTACAGAAATGCGGCTAGAACCTAATATAAGAATTGTGGAAAATAGTTTTACTTCCTTTAGCTATTTGTTATATTTTATTGTTGATAAAATTGATGTTTTAACTAAAAAACGCGATTGAGGAAGCGAGAGAACACGGGGACGATCGCTATCAAGTGCAAACGTTGATACATTTGTAAAGGGCCTGTTACCATTATTGTCTTAATAATCTTTACAAAGCTACAACACCATGAAAAAGTTTCAAGTGTTAGCTACGATCGCATCTGCAACTGCGCTATCAGGCGCGATCGCCTTCGGTGTGGCAAATCCAGCCGCAGCCTGTCCCTTGAGTAATGGGGCTTCTAAATCTGGCATCTGGCAAACATTCCTTGGTTTGGGAGGGAATAGAATGAGTCCTCCGAATCACGCGGCGATCGCATTTACAGGTATCGCCGGTATCCTGGGATTGGGTGCAGGCTACATGAGTTGTCGCGCAGGTCAACAAGCTAAAGCTGCTTGCGCGGCTATGACTGATTCTCTTGATGATATCGACGAGCCCGAAGAGTGGGTTGCAGATGAACTTGGTCGCGAGCACCCAGAAGCGCCAGGGGGCGAATTTGATTTAGTTACACAGGAAGTTGCTAGCGATAATGCTGCTGAAAAACAGGTGGCGATCGCAAAATAGTCATACCTAATATCCCAAACAATAAATTTTTCCGAAACCTCCAGTCTTTACAGGTTGGAGGCTTTTTGAATTGCCTTTTATCTCAATCTCAGGATAGACGGCAATTGTTCAACTCGGCATTATGGTAGAATAATAAGTAAACAAAGTGTAATACTGGGCAATGAATTCTTGGCGCGATCGCTTTAACCAAATTACAGGTCAAACTCGATTGGTAGTTTGCCGCTTATTCCTCCATCTAGCAGGCGAAGAAGTAGCGCCGCTATTAGGAGTTGTTAACCGCACAGCAAGACAAGCAATTGATGCCGACGGTGACTTGGGAATTTTAGGGGAAGGATTGGTAGAAATTTGCACTCAGCTTTTGCAGTATGATACATACTGGCGATCGGCGGCTAATGAAGGTGACGTTTTTTGGAATGAAGGCGAAGCCGCTGAGTATGTGGATGAACTGTTTACTGATTCTGCCGAGCGCTATCTAAGCGAACCAGATTTTAGCGGATATAATCAACCAAAAGATTCTACCTTAACTTTGCCAGTAACTAGAAACTTGATTGTAATTATTACAGTTGCTTTTGAGGGTGAAGTTAGCGCTCTAGAGAACGATTTATCTAATATGAGCGCTATGAGAAATGGTTTAAAAGCAATGATAAATTTGCATTATCAAGAAAAGTTACGGGCAATTCAAGTTCACTTTTCTCCAGCACAGTTCGGAGATGAATTGACAGACGATCAAGTTTTGATGAATTTCCCTGAATTAATTCCCTTGTAAGGAGATGGGGAGATGGGGAGAGGGGGAGATG
>DATGYA010000043.1:0-9648 GCA_035298405.1 Kamptonema sp.
GGGCAGGTCGCCATTTTCAAGACCTAATCTTACTCACGTTAGGCACTGGTGTAGGCGGTGCAATTATCCAAAATGGTAAACTATTTGTAGGTCATCAAGGTGCGGCCGGCGAATTAGGATTAATCACCATTAACCCGGACGGCCCAGAATGCAATAGTGGTAATCGTGGTTCTTTAGAACAATACGTTTCCGTCCAAGCAATTCGCCGCGACACAGGTTTAGAACCATTAGAATTGACTGATTTAGCCAAAAATGGAGATCCCAAAGCCTTAGAATATTGGCAAAAATATGGTCGATATCTTGGTGCAGGTTTAGCGAATTTAATTTATATTTTAACACCAGAAGCAATAATTATCGGTGGTGGTGTCAGTGGCGGTGCAGAATTTTTCTTGTCAACAGTTAAATCTGAAATTGAGCGGCGAGTTCTCCCCAGTTCTCGTGAAGGTTTACAGCTATTGACCGCAGAATTAGGCAATCAAGCTGGAATTGTAGGGGCGGCGAAATTAGCAATTGGTAATTGTTAGTTGTTGGTTGTTAGTTGTTAGTTGTTAGTTGTTAGTTGTTAGTTGTTAGTTGTTAGTTGTTGGTTGTTAGTTGTTGGTTGTTAAGTAAATTCTTTTTCTTTCCTTCCTTCCTTCCTTCCTTCCTTCCTTATGGCATAGAATGACCAGTGGTTCTTTGAATAAATTCGTGAATTTTGTGATAAGAATCCGCACTACTTTGTGGGTTAATTACGATATTAGTTGTACTATCAGGCAACCAAAAAGATAACCGGCCATTAGCTTCCCAGACAAAGGTACTAATTCGACTCAAATCGATAAAAAATTCCTTGCGATCGTAATTAATTGTAACCCACCAACCTTTAGATGCACGTTCAGTGGTTTTTTTAATATATTCTAGAACTTGTTTATAAGCATCTAAATTATTTTGAGGATTGAGGACTATCGGCTGACTACTATTCGGCAACCAAAACGTAACTCGCTTGTTCTCAATTTCGCTAGAAAAGGCACTAATACTCTCAAGATCGATTAGGTAGATGCCTCTTTCATAATTGATTTTAATCCAGTAGCCCACAAGACCTCCTCAAAGCTGTGAGTTCTGGCATTGCAAATAGCTCAAGCAACTCATATTAAGTTTGTTCGCATGATTATTATACTTAAAAACTGAAACCCGGCTCTCCCAAACCCCCTTTTTAAGGGGGCTTTAAGAGTTCACCCCTTTTTAAAGGGTTAAGACACCTCAGCAGGCGAATTTAGGATGGACTCAGCGATCGCGCCTTCAATTCCGATATTATTCCCAGAAACTACATCCTCCAACTCTGCCACCTCTTCTATTTTGGGAGTTCGCGATTTGCTCGCTGCCTCAACAAAACCTTTAAACAAAGGATGCGGCGCAGATGGTCGAGACTGGAATTCCGGGTGGAATTGAGTAGCAATGAAAAAAGGATGTTTAGGCAATTCGATAATCTCTACTAAGCGACCATCGGGAGATGTACCACTAATCGCATAGCCTGACTCCAAAAAAAGATTGCGGTAGGCATTATTAAATTCATACCGATGGCGGTGACGCTCATAAATCACTTCCTGCTGATAAAGTTTGAAAGCCAGAGTCTCCGTATTTAAGCGGCAGGGATATAGACCAAGACGCATCGTACCACCTAAATCCACTACATCTTGCTGTTCCGGTAATAAATTAATCACTGGATTAGCAGTAGTGGAGTCAAATTCAGCACTGTTGGCATCTTTCAACCCTGCGACGGTGCGAGCCCATTCAATCACAGCACATTGCATTCCCAGGCACAAACCTAAAAAGGGAATTTGGCTGCGTTTAGCATATTCGATCGCTGCTATTTTACCATCAACTCCCCGAATCCCAAAACCACCCGGTACGACAATCCCATTAACGCCATCGAGATATTTTTCTACTTCCCCAGCTTCCAAATCTTCGGAGTTGATCCAGTGTAAATTGATATCGCTGCCGATCGCGATCGCCGCGTGCCGCAAAGCTTCCACCACTGACAGATAAGCATCGCTTAACCGCACATATTTCCCCACGATCGCAATATCAATCACCTGAGTTGGGCTATACAACCGATTTACCAAAGTTTCCCACTGAGTTAGATCCGGATGGCGTTGTTCTAATTGCAGTAAATCTAAAGCTTGTTCCGCCAACCCCTCCTTTTCCAGCATCAGCGGCACTTCATAAATACTCTTAGCATCGTGGGAAGTGATGACGCACTTCTCTTGTACGTCACAAAAAGCTGACAACTTCTCCTTCAACCCAGTTTGCAAAGGGCGATCGCACCTACAAACCAAAATATCCGGCTGAATCCCAATCGATCGCAAACTTCCCACCGAATGCTGAGTAGGCTTCGTTTTCATCTCCCCCGCCGCCGCAATCCAAGGCACCAAAGTCACATGAATATAAATCACATTTTTGCGCCCCACATCCCTGCGGAACTGCCGAATCGCTTCCAAAAACGGTTGCGACTCAATATCCCCCACCGTACCCCCAATCTCAGTAATCACCACATCAGGATTCGTATTCTTCGCCACCCGGTGAATCCGTTCCTTAATCTCATTCGTAATGTGCGGAATTACCTGCACCGTCCCGCCTTGATAATCACCCCGGCGTTCCTTATTAATCACCGCCTGATAACATTGACCTTGAGTAACACTGTTCAGACGCGATATCGACGTATCTGTAAACCTTTCATAGTGTCCCAAATCCAAATCCGTTTCCGCACCATCATCAGTCACGAACACTTCACCATGTTGAAACGGACTCATCGTTCCAGGATCGACATTAAGATAGGGGTCTAGCTTCAGAATCGAGACAGAATAATCCCGCGACTTCAACAAACGGCCCAAGGAAGCAGCGACAATCCCCTTGCCAATGCTCGAAACGACCCCACCAGTCACAAACACAAACTTGGTCATAGGATTTAGCTTTCAACTTTAGATTTTTTCTATCCAACCCCACTCTAAAATCTAAAAGCCAAAATTGAAAATTGTCTAGCAGAAATAACCGCCAGGGGTTTCAACCCCTGTCTCATAGCTAAAGAAGTCCTCTTCAGAGGGCTAAAACTTGCGCTTTCGGTCATTTTTAACCGATTTGCACTGTTCTACGGGGGTTAAAACCCCAGATGACTTGTTACGAAACGCTAAAAAACCCGCCCTCACTCCGCACTCCGCACTCCCCTCCCTTTAAGGCGTTAAATGTACAGATACATTAGGAGTAATGCCTAGCTTAATATCAACCTCAATCCCTTTAAGGGCTTTAAGATTTAATTTGTGTTGTAGATCCTTAGTAATCAGTAAGGCGTTGAGGATTGTTGCCAAAAGTTTGTTGTTGGGATGATCTGCTATCAGTTTTTGCACCGCTTCTTTATTGACCCGCTCAACCGAACCAGAGAGAGTAGTTCTAATCTCAGGCACGAGTCCCATCTCTAGTTGAAAACTCCCCACGCTCAAACCTAGACTTTCTGCCATCGGCAAAACTTTTTGGTATTCTTCCAGAATGGCATTAAATTGTTCTTGAGCAGCAGCAGAAATTCCTGCAACTTGTTCAGTCAGTTTACCTGTAGCTCCTTGTGCTTTATCTTTCGCACTTTGTATGGGATTGCCTAGATTTTTGATGTCCATTTGTGATCTTTCCCAAAAATATTAGTGAACCTGAACTAGAATCTCAGCGAGCGTTGAAACCTACTGCTGAAACCAATAAAACTTACTTTCAAGGATAAGGAATTAAGTACCAAAAGTCAACTATTTTTGTGAAAACTTGCTAAATTTGCTGGTATACCTAATTTTATTTCCTGTATAACTTACGCATAGAAAGGCAAAAGTTGTAGGGGCAATGCAGCTCAATTAGCGGCTTTAGGTAAAGTTGGGTGCGATCGCACCCAACTTTACCTTACTGAGATATTGCACCATTGTCTTTAACAGGTAATATGCCTGTTCCACAAAGAGGATATTTCCTTGTGAGGCGCTGCACTCTGCCCCCGTCAAGGACTGATTGACAATCGTGCCAAAGATGAGTTTAATCTCTTTGAGTCAGGAACGTTTTCCTCTTGCTTGGGTCATAATACGCAGAACCAACGCTGTCACATCTGTTATCAAAAACTGCTATGAATTTTGCCCGTGTTTTTCCTCTCCCAGGGTTGCTTTCTTTCGGCATCGCACTCCTCACAGGCATGGGGCAAGGATCGCGGGCAATAGACTACAAGGGAAATTTTATCCAGATATCTGACCGATCTTCGAGTCAATCCCCGCTCCGTCTTGCTCAAGCTTCTCCTAACTGCCCTCTCAACCACTCGCCCCAGTCTAGATGTCCCGTTGGCGGTTTGTACGTCAAATCTCCTGGTAGCACAGAACAAGTCTTTCCTCTTAAACATACCGAAGTTAAGGCAAAAATTGCTGGCAATCTTTCCCGCGTTGAAGTTTCCCAAAAGTTTGAAAATCCTTTTAACGAGCCTTTAGAAGCAGTTTATATCTTCCCTCTGCCGGATCGAGCTGCGGTAGACGACATGGAGATTAAAATTGGATCGCGCATTGTCAAAGCTGACATCAAACGCCGCGAAGAAGCTCAAGCAATCTACGATCGCGCCAAGCAACAAGGCCGTACTGCTGGACTCTTAGAGCAAGAACGAGATAATATTTTTACTCAATCTCTCGCCAACATCAAACCAGGCGAGCAAATAGAAGTTACTATTCGCTACACAGATTCCCTCAATTTTGTAGGCGGTGACTATGAATTTGTTTTCCCAATGGTGGTAGGGCCCCGCTACATTCCAGGGACACGAATTTCTAACCCCCCCAACCCCCCTTACCAAGGGGGGCTTTCAGATACCCCCTTACCAAGAGGGCTTTCAGATACCCCCTTACCAAGAGGGCTTTCAGAACCCCCCTTACCAAGAGGGCTTTCAGAACCCCCCTTACCAAGAGCAGAACCCACTTCACCCCCCTTACCAAGGGGGGCAGGGGGGGTTAACACCGATCGCGTCCCCGACGCTTCTCGAATTAACCCGCCCATAATTCCTCCCAATACTCGTTCGGGACATGACATCGGCGTTTCAGTAGAAATTGATGCAGGTTTACCGATAAGTAATGTTCGTTCTACTTCTCATAAAATTCAAACATTAATTAGCGGCAATACTGTCAGCGTCCAACTAGCAAACTCTGATACAATTCCCAATAAAGATTTAATTCTGCGCTATCGGGTGGCGAAGGATAATACTCAGGCAACAGTGTTGACTCAGGCTGACAAACGAGGAGGACATTTTGCCGTTTATCTAATTCCAGCTTTGGCATATAAAACTAATGAAATTGTGCCTAAAGACGTTGTGTTTTTAATGGATACTTCAGGTTCTCAGCAAGGGGAACCTCTGGTAAAATCTAAGGAACTGATGCGCCGCTTCATCAAAGGGCTGAATCCTAACGACACTTTTACGATTATTGATTTTGCTAATACTGCCCAAGCACTTTCCCTCGCACCTTTGGCAAACACTGTCGAAAATCGGCAAAAAGCTTTAACTTACATCGAACAACTGCAAGCTAACGGCGGTACGGAGTTGTTAAATGGCATTCAAACAGTGATGAATTTTCCCGCCGCTGAGTCAGGGCGATTGCGGAGCGTTGTATTAATTACAGATGGCTATATTGGTAATGAAAATGAGGTGCTTTCCCAGGTACAACGGAGTCTGAAACCGGGAAATAGACTTTACAGCTTCGGGGTAGGTAGTTCTGTGAATCGGTTTTTGCTCAACCGTTTGGCGGAAGTGGGAAGAGGCACATCTGTGGTAATTAGGCAAGATGAATCAACTCAAGAAGTGGTAGAAAAGTTTTTGGAGGAGATTAATAATCCAGTGCTGACGAATATTGAAATAATTTGGGAAGGAGGAGGGGAAAAACCAGAAATTTATCCTGCGATCGCACCGGATTTATTTGCTAATCAGCCGTTGGTTTTGTTTGGGAGAAAGAGCGATCGCGCCAGCGGTAAAGTTCGCATCAGCGGGACTATTGCAGGAGGCAAAAGTTACGAAAAAACCATGCCAGTTAATTTTGCTGGTGCTTTAGTTACTCGTCAGCGCGAGTCAAATCCACCGAGTGCGATCGCAGATTTTGGCAATCCCGCGATCGCGCAACTTTGGGGCCGTTCTAGAATCAAAGAATTAATGAATCAAATGTTCGGTGGCGAGACTAAATCTTTGGTTGATGCTGTTACTAATACCGCCCTTGCCTATCGCTTGCTGTCGCAATACACCGCATTTGTCGCTGTCAGCGAAGAAGTGCGGGTTGACCCTGATGGTACTCGTCACCACGTACAAGTCCCGGTAGAATTGCCCCAAGGAGTTAGCTATGATGCTGTTGTTGAACCACAGCAAGAAGCTGAAGTCACCAGAGGTGGCGGAGTTCGGACTTTTGCCGCGCCTGCACCCTATCCCAGTTCCCCACTCATCCCTGGCAGAAGGGAAGCCAGCGAGAGTACCCGCACTTCTGACGTAGAGGTGGTAAGTGTAGAGGGATTAGATCAAAATGCGATCGCTTCTATTACTCAACACCTCAAAGCGATAAATTTAGTTAACAGAGTCAGCGGCGATATTGTCTTAGAGTTATTAGTAAAAGATGGGGGAGTTGACAGAATTGTATTGGATGACAAAGCCTCCACATTGCAACAGAAAGATATTGTTGATATTGTCAAGCGATCGCTCTTTTCCTGGCAACCACCTGCGGCAGTGCGCGGCATTATTCGGATTAAACTGCGAATTATACCAAATTGACACTTCCTTCACTTTCTGTTTGCCAACAATAAAACTCAAGCTGAAGTAAGTTTCTAGCCAATCAAGAAAGTGCCGTTGCTAGGATTTAGCTGTTGAACGGTTAAACCTAAATTTGACCCTCCCTCAATCACAGCAATTACGTCATCTCCAAACCGTGTTCGGATGGATAAATTGCTACCTACAGGAACAAGATTGTAGTCAGTCAATGAGCCTTGCAACTGGATAAAATCATTGGCTATGTCAAAGTTCTGAATAGTGGCCTGACCGTTACCTTGATACAGGGTTAGGGGTGGTAAACTCACAGAACTAGGAGTTCCCAGCACAAAGATATCGGTGCCAGGGCCGCCGATCAGGACATCAAATTCATTGGTTCCAAAACTTTCGTACTGCCGATTGCCGCTGGGATCTACACCTACTTCCACTCCAACAAGTTCGACATTCCCTACACCTACAGCAGTTAGGATATCGTTACTAGGTAAGACATCGTTGCTAGTACCGACAAAAGTTGCAGAGCGGTTGGTCTCAAATTGCCCAAATTTGAAGTAGTGCTCCCGACCAGTTTTCAAGGCTCCTGAGTTGATAAATGGCACAATATCGGGATTGTTCTTTAAGTATTCTGGTTCAAAGAAAGAAGTACCAAAACGACCTTCTTTTAAACCGAATTTAATAAAGTGCTGATATGCAGATTTGAAAGTTCCATTAAAAAGAAATTGCAGTAAATCTGAGTTATTTCGCAAATAAAACTCTTCATCATACTCAGGGGATACTTGAGTTAAACGGCCACCTTGTTCATAGCCATACTGGATAAAGTGATCGAGACCAGAAGCAAAAGCACCATTGGGGTTGACAGTGCGGACAAAGGCTGCGATGTCGGGATAACTGGCAAGGTAAGTATCTTCGTCAAAATACCGCGATACTTTAGTTAAACCAGCGGCTTGACCATATTTTTGAAAGTGTTCTAGACCAGATTTGACTAATCCTTGAGCGACTGCATCTTTCACAAAGCCATATTGGGAAAGGTAATATTGTTCGTCAAAAATGTCGTAGTTTGCCATAGTTTTTTCACAAAAATGAATGAATGCACAGAAAGGAATTGACTCGAACTTTTACTTCCCTGATTGCTCAGAGCTTTCAGGAAATTTCTCAACAACTTATTAAATGTGGCGCGATCGCAATTACACAAGCAAGCGGTAAGCTTTTGAATAGCTTACCGCTAAACTCACATTCTAAAGTCACTATTCTAGCCAATCAAGAAAGTGCCATTAGGAAGTACACCTTGAACGGTCAAACTTAAATTTGCGCCTCCCTCAATCACACCAAGTACGTCTCCAAACCGTGTTTGGATCGATAGATTATTACCTACAGGAGTGAGATTGTAGTTAGTCAATGAAGATCCTTGCAATTGGATAAAATCATTGACTACATCAAAGTTCCGAATTGTGGCCTGGCCGTTCCCCAAATAGAGCGATGTAGGTGCAGCATTACCGGAGGTTGCAGGAACTCCCAGCACGAAGTTATCAGTTCCAGGGCCGCCAGTTAAGACATCAAATTCATTGGTTCCAAAACTTTCATACTGGCGATTGCCGTTGGGATCTAAACCTACTTCAACTCCAACAAGTTCGACATTTCCTACGCCTACACCAGTTAGGACATCGTTGCTGCGGCTACCGACAAAAGTTGCTGAACGGTTGACCTCAAATTGCCCAAATTGGAAGTAGTGATCGCGACCTGTTTTCAACGCTCCAGAGTTGATAAATGGCACAAGGTTGGGATTTTGCTTTAAGTATTCTGGTTCAAAGAAAGAAGTGCCAAAACGACCTTCTTTGACACCATATTTGATAAAGTGCTGGTATCCCGACTTGAAAGTTCCATTCTGAATGAATGGCAGTAACTCTGAGTTATTTTTGAGATAAAAATCTTCGTTATACTCAGGGGATACTTGAGTGCGGCGAGCTCCTTCATCATAACCAAATTGGATGAAGTGATCGAGGCCAGAAGCAAAAGGCCCATTGGGGTTGACACTACGGACAAAGGGTGTGAGGTCGGGATTGCTGGCAAGATAGGTAGCTTCGTCAAAATACCGCGAGATTTTGGTTAAACCAGCAGCTTGACCGTACTTTTGAAAGTGCTCTAGACCAGATTTTACTAATCCTTGAGCGACAGCATTTTTTACAAAGCCATATTGGGAAAGGTAGTATTGTTCATCAAAAATGTCGTAATTTGCCATGATTTCCTCTTAAAATTGCGATAAAGTTTATGCCCAAAGTTAATAACTTTGAGTTGCATTGAATTTCGACTCAACAAGTAATTGTTTTACTGTTGGAAAAGACTATAGCGTTTCTTAAGAAAGTGAGGTCTGCGCCTACCAATGACTAATTACTCAGTGTTCCTCATTTAACTGAGAATTGCTATAGACGTTTTAGTCTTATTGACAGTTATATTCATCTTCCACGAGAAATTTACAGCGAGCTATTTATTGATGTACATAACTGACTTGACCTAACTCTATTCTACAATGAATTGCAAAGGTTTACAGAAGTTCTAAAATAGATTGTGGCTGCTTTGATGTTATTCAAACCTCTACCTTTAGATGTATTGATTTTTAGATATAAAAATCTTGGTTAAAATCCAAGCCAGTATACCAGAATTGAAAATTTGTCAAGTTAAATTTTGCAAGCTAAGGCTGAGCAGATACTTCAGTAAATTTGTCAAATTTTTCAAATAATGTAAACAAAAATTTCAACCTTTTTGTCGAATTGTGTCAAATGTAGGTGCTAACTAGCTTTTAGGGATCGTTTTCTGGTACAAATACTCATGGGATTGGTAAGATCGTACCCCTGTACTGGGCGGATTTGCGTTACAAAACTGCA
>DATGYA010000044.1:0-2985 GCA_035298405.1 Kamptonema sp.
GATTCTATCAGAATTAGACAAATTAGAAGCCAAATTAGGAGTACCAGCACTTTCTAACAAAATCCAAGCCAGCCGTCCTTATGGTAAAACTGATGAGTTAGTATCAAAAAAAGTCATCAATCAAGAGCAGTTTGACCAAATTAAAGACATGGTGACAATTGAAGATATTGTGCTTACAGGCGTTGCTAAAGATATCGACTACATGACGAAATTGGGTTTGATGAAAGGGCATCTTTTGGTAGCTAAAGAACTCCTAGATCAAGGAAAACCGGATCAAGCAGAACCTCATATCGGTCATCCAGTTGAAGAAATTTATGCCGATGTAGAAGATCAGCTAAATGAGCGGAAAGTTCCAGAATTTAAGAACACATTAATTAAATTGCAGGATTTAGTCAAAGCAGGCGCTAAAGATGCCGAAAAAGTTAATGCTGAATTTCAGGCTTCAATGCAGGCAGTTGATGGTGCGATCGCGACTTTACCACAACAGCAACGCCAAGATCCAAACTTTATACTCCAAGTAATTAACGGGTTGCTAGATACCGCTAACTCCGAATATGGAGCAGCAGTTGCTAATGGCAAAATTTCCGCAGTTATTGAGTATCAAGACTCGCGGGGTTTTGTTAACTACGCTGAGACTCTTTACCAAGATATTTCAGCTCAAATTGTCAAAGATAGCCCAGAAACCGATAAAGGAATTATGGCTAGCATGGCAGAACTGAAGAAAAATTGGCCAACTGCGATCGCGCCACCTACCCCCGTTAAAACTACTGAGGAAGTAACTCAACTAATTAAAACAATTGAGAAAGATAGCCAAAAAGTCCTCAAGCCTTCATAAAAAATCCAGTAGAATTTTAAGCATCATCTAAGCAGCAACGCCATCACCTATCCCATTAGTTAGTGGTTAGTAGTTTCTAGAAAACTACAACCAACTAACAACTAACAACCAACAACTAACAACCAACTATTACGCAGAAATGAACTTTAGCGAAGCATTACCAACATTTGTAATTACCCTACGAGAAGGAGTCGAAGCCGCCCTAGTCGTAGGAATTGTGCTAGCTTGCCTCAAAAAATCCGATCAAAATCATCTCAAGCCTTGGGTGTATGCAGGTGTGATAGTTGGATTGATTGCCAGCGCTTTAGTAGGGGTATTATTCGGTTGGGTTGTTCAAGCTTTTTCAAACTCTAATCAGCCTTATGCTCCGATTATGGAACCCTTGCTAGAGGCGGTGTTTGGTCTAATCGCAATAGCAATGCTAAGTTGGATGTTAATTTGGATGACGAAACACGCACGATTTATGAAAGCAGAAGTTGAGGGGGCGGTGAGTGCTGCCTTAAAACAAAACTATAGTGCAGGTTGGGGTGTATTCAGTTTAATTCTAATCGCCGTTTTACGCGAAGGGTTTGAAACCGTTTTATTTATTGTAGCTAAATTTCAACAAGGCTTAATACCAGCTTTGGGCGCTCTCGGCGGCTTGGGTGTAGCCGCAGGAATTGGCATACTTTTGTTTAAATGGGGTGTGAAAGTTAATATCCGCCTATTCTTTAAATACATGGGTATTTTATTACTGTTAATAGTAGCGGGTTTAGTGGTGTCAACTCTAGGGCTTTTTGACACCGCAGTTAACACATTAGCCCAGATGAATCGCCAATCAGCCGACCTTTGTTTTTATTACGAACGTTTTGTAAAAGTTCATTCTTGTATTTTAGGGCCGATAGTCTGGAATGCTACTAAAGTTTTGCCGGAAGAACAGTTTCCGGGTTTAGCGCTCAAGGCGCTATTTGGATATACTGATAAGCTTTATTTTGTGCAAGCTGTTGGTTATTTCCTGTTTTTAGCTACAATTGGTATTATTTATTTCCAAAGCTTAGCGGGCCGAGTGTTTTTTTTGAAAAATTCTCGCGTATTACGGTAATCAATCTTTCTTATTCTCAAACTTGCTCAGCACTTACTCAAAACCCCTCTTAGGGCAGAGCTTGAAAGGGGCTTGAACCGTTATCTTTGGGAAGATGTTTGGACTCGTCCAGAAATTAAAGCTAAAAAAGCTTGACATTACAGAGAAGCTTGTGCTACATTGATAAATACTGCGGACGCATAGCTCAGTTGGTTAGAGCACTACGTTGACATCGTAGGGGTCACAGGTTCGAGTCCTGTTGTGTCCATTTCTCTCACAGTTAGATATCAGAAGCTTTATAGCTCTCATGTATTGTATTTTTAGGCGATCGCATCTTTAAAAGCAGGTAAGCCGGTGATTCCGGTGTGTTAGATATAATTCATCTGCGGGTAGCAAAGATATTAGCACGCTAGAGAAATTATAAAAAATATCCAACAAATGTGGCAAAGGGTTGGATAAATTGTAAAGTAAAGGCTTTGAGGTTAGAGGAAGTCGCATGGCTCGGCAAAAGAAACCGGATCAAAGAGCGATCGCGCAATACAAACACGAAAACCAACAAAGGGTAAATAACCCACCCGTCGGACTGGTTACGCCAGACACCGATCCAGATGGGGATAGCAAAAAATATGCCTACGATCCTCACCTTGACCCTCAGTTAGTTTGGGCTGGAAAAGCAGAACATACTAGCTTTGAAGTGCCAACAGTTTCGCTGCACGTTCACGAACGCATCGATCCGCGCAGCATTATTGAAGCAGTACGGAAGCGTAACCCAAATCAAGGTGTGCAGTTATCTCTATTTGAGCAACCAGAGGAAAATCCACCGATTCGACAGGCGATCGAATTTTACAAACACAAGCATAATTGGAGTAACCGTTTAGTAGCAGGCGACTCCCTATTAGTGATGAATTCCCTATTAGAAAAAGAGGGAATGGCGGGACAAGTGCAGATGATTTATATTGACCCGCCTTATGGAATTAAATACGGTTCAAATTTTCAGCCATTTGTGAATAAGCGGGATGTGAAAGATGGTAAGGATGAAGATTTGACTCAAGAACCGGAAACGATTAAGGCGTTTCGGGATACTTGGGAG
>DATGYA010000045.1:0-9465 GCA_035298405.1 Kamptonema sp.
CGGTTCGTTGCCTTTCCTTCTGGCGCTTTATTAATCTAACCCGACTGCCAAGGAATGTCAAGCGTTTTGGCAAAGTTTTTTTGACTTTTTTTTGAGCATTGCTCCGTAAGACTCCTAGCTGCTGTGCTAGCTAGAAATTGGTGCTAACCAATCTCTGCATTTGAACGTTTTTACCTTTTAAACAGACTGAAGTATTGATTGCTCCTAGTTCAATCTTGCTTAGTTGGTCTTTCAGGGTTAACCCAAGCCGACGATAAGCGCCTTCGGGCGAGCCAGAGTAAATTGCAATCTATATAAGAAATGACTTTTCCTCAAGTAGCTCAAATCCAATGCTAAGTTTGAGGACTCCAGATTGCCAGTTTGTTTGAGGCGAATCTGCTGAGCTGGCGATCGCACTTCGCAACTCAACCACCATCCCATCCATCCAGAGGCATATTTCTGGGGAGCTTTCTCGCAACTTGTGGATAATCCACTTTGCCAAGCTACCGATCTCAACCGGATATTGACATAAATGACCCTCATGGGATGTAGCGATCGCTTTAGACACCAACAATTTAGTATTCGAGTCACGCGATTGACCAGTTGCCACATCTATATGAAACCGATGACTGCTAGCATCAGCTTGGAGAATTCCCACCAAGCGCAGTGTTCCGGTTTCCCAAACGCCTCCGGGTTTTAGCACTTGAGCTGTCACACCACCAACTAGCTGCATAACTTCATAAGAACTTCGGATGATGTCCCACAACAGTTTAAGAGTTAAGTCAGCTATGGGAATCTCTGGTTGAAGCGAAATGGTATTAGATAACTCTGCCCTTTGGTGAAGAGTATTTGCAACTTCACAGGCGGAGGTGACTACAATGTTAACAAGGCTTTCTGTTTTAAAATTATCAGTTGGTTCTGCTAAATTATTG
Organism: Kamptonema sp.; assembly: GCA_035298405.1. Lineage (GTDB taxonomy): Bacteria > Cyanobacteriota > Cyanobacteriia > Cyanobacteriales > Microcoleaceae > Kamptonema. The sequence goes on from DATGYA010000045.1 coordinate 912, forward strand.
GCTTCATTCTCATACTGTAATATTTCTAAATGTTCTTCTGATTTCCGCTCGCAGAGATCGAGTATTGATAATTCTATTTCAGGAGGTTTTAAGTTCTGAATTCTCTCCATATCAACAAGCTGCGACTCAAATATCAAACTTGCTAATTTTTGCTGCATTATAGCTTGATAATAACAGTCTAGATATTCGGGTTGCGTGATCGTGAATTTAAAGTCAAAAATAGATGAATATTCAAGAGATGGATCGGGCGGTGAATCTATGTCAAGGTTTAAATAATCAGGATCTAGAATATAAAAATTATTGGAAACATTTTGGTCTTCTAGTTGACTATTTTCGCAACTTATACTATCCGCAATAAACTCCAAGTCGAATTTGAGCTGGATGTTGCCAGACTGCCATTTTTTTCCTGGTTCAAGAAATTCGATTTTAGTGGGCTGAGTAAAAGTTATAATTTCAGGGCTTACATCTTGAATTCTTTGTTTAAGCTGTTGCGTTAATTGTTCGCTGCGTAGGGTATAGCGACAGCAATAGCTATCATTAGATTGAATGAGAGTATCTGAGTTGAGGTGCGATCGCGGCGGGTGATTGGTCGCTAGATCGATAGACCAAGCCGTGTCAATATCATCTATTGTTAAAATTGCTGCCAGCCTCAGCCTACCCATGCTCTCGCTTCCATCCGGTTTAAAAACTCTTGCTTCTACGCCTGTCAGCAATCGAACTATCTCATCAGAAGTTCGGGCAATATACCAAAGTAGTTTGGGGATCAAATCTTTAACTAAAATATAGATTGGAGCTCTAGCTGTCAACTTGCTATGAGTATTTAGTTCTAAATTATTACTGACAATTTCTGAGTGAATAGTGTCAAGTAATTCGTAGGCTTCCTCAGTAACGTAAGCAGTAATATTCTCTGGTGTTTGGGGTAAATTTGATGGCCATCCACTCGCAGGAGATATTAATTTGACTACTATTTTTACAAGGTTTTCCCAAGCATCAAATACAATAGGTGAAATTTCAGAAGAGAAGTTGCGATTTGTGGCTATTGAAAGGTCTTTCTCCTCTAATTTCATCGCCGCCATATTATAGTTGTAATTAAATCCCCCAACATCTGCCAACTTCAGAATAGTTTGGGTAATTATTTCCCCATCCAGTGTAGAAGAGGATAATGTTTTACTTGCAATGGCAGGTTCTGAAATCTCACTGATGAGTAAAGTGGTTATAAATGGTTGAGTTTCGCTCATAGGTCTGCCTCTAATTTTACATCTAAAAATTGGATGCGATCGCTAGTATCAGCAGCAATAGCTAAACCAGTTTTGCCCCAAGGCGCGATCGCCTTCGGTGCCACAGGGCCACTAAAATTACCCAGTAAACTACCATCGCGATCGCAAACTGCGATCTGCCCTTGAGCATCCGCTACTACATACCCCCAACTCGTAACACAAGCACAACTTGGTAAAATCTCAAGAGGAATTCGCGTTACTCTTAGGGGCAATAAGTTAATTAGCAAAATAGCAGCTTTTGCGCCTAAAGGTAGTCCCAAAATAGTATATGACTCAGCAGTAGGCAACACTTGCCCAACAGTCGCTGACAACTTCACAGAACCAACATTTGTGCCGCGACGAGTATAAACTTTAAGAGTAGTTTGAGACTGTTTTTGTTCTGTGTCAGCAGACGAAATTGCCAATAAATGTCGGCGATCCAAAAACATCAAGTCTGCTGGCAATCTTTGATCGTCTAAGGAAATGCTTCGTCTTAAGGTTAAAGTTATCTCCCCGGAAAGAATGCTTAATGAATAAAAGCGTAACTCACCGGGAATAGCAACTGCTAAACAACGACTATGAGCATCAATGGCCGCTTTATATAGTATAGATGAATCCTCTATTTTGATATCTAAAATCGACTCAGGTTCAGAGCTATTCTCACTCAGCCAGTATATTTGCTTTTCAGTAAGAACGCAGGCACCACCAAGTGCAGGGAGAATCCTGAATACAGGTTCTGCAAAAGATACAGAGGTTTGCACTTGTATTGCGGCTAGACGTAGATCCGGTTGAGAGCAAACTATTACTTTGGAACCCGTTGCGCCATAGAGATATGCTTCATTAGCCACTAAGACACTCACAGGAGCAGAAATTGGTAATTGGGAAACAGTTATTGGTAAATGGAAATTGGTAATTTTTTGCCGATCTTCATCTTCGTCATTTTCAATGCTTCTCTCCCAAGGAATAACGCGATCGCTCAATTGCCGAAGCGAGCGATCGTACATTGCTAGCCGCAAAGCTTGAGCCATTTGAGAAGCACTAGCAAAGCGGCGAGCCGGTAATTTCTCCAAAGCTTTTTTGATCACTTCCTGTAATGGCTCTGGTATAACTTCAGGCAGTTGCAGTCGCTGATTCAAATGCGCCCACATTAAATCTCCTGGCGTTCCGCTAAAAGGGCGGTAGCCCATCAGCAACTCAAACAGCAAAATGCCTACTGCATAAATATCAGACATCGGCGAATAAAGACCGTAGAACCTCTCAGGAGCCATGTAAGCCGGAGAGCCAACTGTAGCATCGGGCGAAAGTTCTTGATGCAAGCGAGTTGTACCAATTTCTGGCAAACGGCGAGCAATACCAAAATCAGACAGCCTCGGCAGCCAGCCTCTTGGCCCCAAGGTCAAAAGAATATTTTCTGGCTTGATGTCGCAGTGAACCACGCCTCGGCGGTGGGCGTAGTCTAAACCAGCCAGAACTCCTATCACTAGCTGTAGGCCTTCGAGTAACCTCAGTGGGCTATCCTGCTTCAGGAGACTGCGAAGCGTTCCTCCTTCACAATAATCCATAACTAAATAGCGCCCTGTTGCCGTATGTTCCAAAGCGATACAAGCCACAATGTTAGGATGCTGTAAGGTGATCAGGAACCAAAGTTCGCGTAAAAATTCGCTGGTGGGCGCTTGTTGATGGCTGAGTTCCTTAAGAGCTACCAGTTGCCCAACTGCGCGTGAGTTTTTCCCCGCAGATTCCCGAATGCTCGCACAAAAAACTCGACCAAACTGGCCTTGTCCTACTAGCCCTAAAATCCGGTATTTGGAATTTTGCATGGCTCCAATTTCAGAAAAGCCTTAATATAGTATTAAAATATGTGAGAAATTCTGACAAAACTTAAGATTGTTGAATTAACCACACCTTACAGCTAATGTTAGATCGGATTGAATCTGGAATTGCCCTCCCCACTGGGAGTGTGGCTACTACCAAAATCATAGAATCTCGCAGTCTGTATCGACATTGCCATATCACCGTACCCGATTTGGAACACCCTGTACCGGCAATTTTAGTCGATAGTGAGTTTTACAGCTTTTTTAAGGCTGTGAAAGATGCAGAAAAAGTGCTAGCGATCGCGGCTAAGCTAGGAAATAGCGGCGACAAAACAGTAATTACGAAAAATCCGAAAGGCTATGTCATCTGGGTGAGAGAGCCTGAAGGTTTTTCTGCTCTACCATCTTAACCTTTTTGGGAAACAACTAAGATTATTTTTCAGGGAAAATCGAACTCACCTTTACCAAATAATTAACCTGACAGGATCGGCAATTAAAAATGGTCAAAATTATTAAGCTAGAGCCAATTGCTGAGGAAATGGCAGTCCTCACTAACTCTAATATTCTCTCTGCCTTGCTGTCTAAAGAACTTAATGTCCTCAAGGAATGCGGCGGCAGGGGTATGTGTGCTACTTGTCACGTTTATATTAAAGATGGTATGGATGGTTTGTCCCCGATGAACCGCCGAGAACAGAGAACGCTGGAAGTTATTACTACAGCTAAGACTAATTCTCGCCTTGCTTGTCAGGCTCAGATTATGGGTGAAGGGGTAGTGATAGAATTGCCAACGGGGATGTATATCAACGCTATTGATAATATAGAAGCTTTGATAGGTCGCCGCGCTGAACAAAGCTTACTGCACCCGATCACTGGTCAAGTTGTTGTGGAACAAGGAAAGTTAATTACTCGTTCTATTATTAATCAACTCAATGAAACGCGGTTACAGGTAGGAGATTATCTTTCTCGCACTAGAGAAGCTTAGATTCTTTCTTCCCTCTTCCTTCTTCCTTCTTCCCTCTTCCTTCTTCCTTATTTATGTTGAGTCAATTAGCTAGCTTGAGTGTGGAAACAGACGGACGGTATGCCATCCAATCTGAACTTCAGTTTTTGAAAGATTACTTTCTCTCGTTAAATTTGCGCTTAAGTGCCTATCAAAAAATTCAAGCTGCTGAAAAACAAATTATGCGGGATGTGGAAACAAAAATCTTGTCTACCAACCCTAAGTTACTCCGCTTTGGTTCTCAAGATGTTACACCAAAATGGCGCTTAGATACGATGCGGGTATTGCGGTATTCGGCAGCAACACTACTAATTGACGATCGCGATCGCCTACGCGATCGCCTTTTACTATGGTTTCAAACTATTTTGGAGTCTTTTCAAGCTAAAAAAAGTTCAGAACTGACTTTTCAAATTATGCAAGATGTCATTAAACGATATCTTACAGCCGAAGAAGCAAGTTTATTTGTTCCTATTCTGGAAATGAACCGAACTATCCTCAGTAAGTAGAACGAGGAGTTCTTTACCATGACTTACCACGTAATTTATGACGGCAATTGTAATCTCTGCGTTACTTTAGTTCAGTTAATTGAAAACTTGGATAGAGGTCAAAAATTTCAATATATACCCATGCAAAACCAAGCAGATTTAAACAGATTTGGGATTGCATCCCAAGACTGCGAAATGGGGATGATTTTAATAGATGCTGACACACCAGAATGCCGCTGGCAAGGTAGCGATGCGGCTGAAGAAATTGGTCGCTTACTACCAGCAGGAAATGCGTTCGTTACCGCTTATCAAGCTATACCAGGGTGGAAATGGGCTGGCGATCGCATCTACGAACAAATCCGCGACAATCGCTATCTTCTATTCGGAAAACGTTCTACAACCTACCAATCTGCTTATCCGGTGGGTTGCGGGATTAAAGGAAGTTGCCCATCTTAAATTTAACTATTAAATAGTTCAAATATTTGCCGACAAAAATGTTTCAGCTTTTCGGCTGACAACTGTTCCGGTTGAGTTATTCCGGCAAAAACCCAATTATCCACCGTTGAAAACCTCCACTGTTGACCAGAATGGTCATAACCAGCAGCTTCAACTCCAATCGCACGACGCGAACCCTCTACCGGATCTTCGTAAAACCTAATTTGTATGAGAATGCTACGGCTTTGCAGCAACCGACTTCTACCTGGAAAATGGAAACCAATATCAATAGACTCAGGATCGACGAGTTCCCTGGTATCAGCATCATTCATCCAAGGCTTGAGATCCACTTTTGCATCTGCAAACTCTAACTTGAATAAATTCACAACCGCAGCAATTTTGCTGGCCACTTCAATATTTTTAGCTTGTTCAGCAGCGTTCACTTTCAACACCCCTAAAAAATATAGTTTTAACAAGTTTAGATAACAATAAACCTTGGATGGGCGAGCAGGATGCAGCGCCCCATACTAAATTCACTTCTTAGGAGCAGGCAAGATGCCTGTTCTTGACTATGCTGCAAGATATCAGTTATAACGCTTGCTGGATTGGGATAACAAAGATTTTTAATTTTTAATTTTTAATTTTTAATTGCTTAGTAGACACTTGCTCTTACTATCACAATTAGTGAGGGGGTTTAACCCCTAATGTGTTAAACACAATACTATAACCTCGCAAACCTTTAGTTGTCCACAGGCTTTAAGGGATGTTGGAGTCCCAACTCCCTAAAACTAAGCGCCAACATCCTCATTACACATCCAGTGCCTCTAGGTGCCGACTTATGCCGATCTCCAAGCAGACATCCCACGAAGAGAACAACCGCTCAGCTAAAGTGTTACTGCCCGCAGACCTCCCCCGAAGTCAAAATGGTAACGGCAGCTTGGATCAGCTAAATATGGAACAGCTATTGCAAGCTTTGGCGGCACAGGTGCCTAGTCACTCTGCCCAAATCGAACAATTGAAAATCTGGAAACAAGACCTAGAACATCTTTTCCAATTTCAGCGTTCCAGCCGGGTTTTAATGGCGGTGATGGAACCAGGGACTTTTACCTTACGGTATGCTAACTCCGCTTTTTGCCGCTTGGCGGGTTTAAACGGAACTGATAAGGGAAATGACTCTAGTGGCGGCCTACTGACGGAATTGGGCATCGGATTACTTGATTTGTTCGAGGACTGGGACGGTCGGACAGCGGAACAGCTATACCGTCGCCACGTTTTATTCTGGGTATTTAAGCAGCTATATCAGATCGATCTTGAGGGTTTGCGAGTGCTCGATGAGCCTGTAATGGCTACTGTGAAAAGTCCGCTGCACCGAGAGCATAGGTTTGTGGAATTTTGGCTGGGTTCTGAGCAGCTAAAAATTACTCGCATTGACCCAAAAATAGACGAGTTTTCTGATTTTCACCTAAAGTTAATGCCTGTTTCGGAGCGAGAAGCTTGGCTGATGCAGACGAACCAGTTGGCGACTTTGGCAGATCGTCTACGGTTGGAAAATTATCATGTAGAAGGTTTGTTGCTGTTAGAAGGTTTTGATGTCACGGGACAGGAACGAATTAGACGCTTGACGCAGTTGTTGATAGATAGGGATTCAATTCTGCGACCGGAAAAGTTTAAGAAAATAGATAAGCGCTTGCGATCGCTCTTTGGCGCTGATGGTAGTATTCTCCTGCGGACTGACGGCTCGGAGGCGCAGCTATTTATCTGCAAGGATGGTCACGATCTCAGACCTTCCTCCTATTCGTTGCAGTCTCTGGAGGGTTCTCACTTTTTGCAGGCTACGGCAGCTAATCAAGTCTGGAACGTGCCGGATTTGCGGCGGGAGTGTGAAACGGAGTGCGATCGCTATTTGCGGAAAATCGGTACGCGCTCAATGCTACTGATTCCGCTGGTCGTGAAAACAATCAACCGCGAAGGTGGAGGACACCAGGTTTTAGGGGTAGTAGGACTAACGTGCGATCGCTCTAACAATTTCAACGGCATCGACTGCCAACACGCCCAAGAACTGATCCCCGCCTTCATTGCCGCCCTGCGACAAGCTATTCAGCAGCGCTTCACCCACATCCATAACATCCATCCCGCTGTCGAGTGGCGGTTTGTGCAAGAAGCGGAACGGCGCAGTTGGGGATTACCACCTGAAACCATAGTCTTTGCAGAAGTTTATCCCCTCTACGGGATCTCCGATATTCGCGGCTCCTCAGACGAACGCAACCGGGCGATTCAAGCTGACTTACTCGAACAATTCCGTCTGGGTTTAGCTATAGTCGAGGCATTGTGTAAAACTCAACCAACTCCCCTGGGCGAACAACTCCGGCTGGATTTGCTCGACTATATTAAGCATTTGCAGGAAAAAGTAACAGTAGACATGGAAGTGCGAGCCGCAGAATATCTAAGCGAACATTTAGAAGTATATTTTGACCACTTCCTGCAATCTGGGCCGGAAGTACAAGCAGCACTTGAAGCTTACAAAGCTGCTTGCGACAACGAACATCAATGCGTTTATAGCGATCGCACGCGCTATGACCAAATGCTTAGTTTAATTACCGCTCACTTACAGGAAACTTGGGCAAAATGGCAAGAACGAATGCAGCAAATTATCCCCCACTACTGCGACATTGAATGTACCGATGGTATGGATCACATGATTTATATCGGTAAGTCAATTGACGCTAAATTTACTCCTTTTCATTTGCACAGTATGCGCTATGAACAGTTAAGAGCTATTTGCGATTGTGCGCGAACTGCTTTTCGCCTGCAAGCTGATGCTAAAATCAATTTTCAACTAGCGCATTTAATCTTAGTTCAAAATACAACTATTAACATTTTTCATAACGAAAATACCGAGAAAATGTTTGATGTCCAAGGCACTCGCGATATGCGCTATGAACTTGTTAAAAAACGAATAGAGAAAGCTGTTGATAAAGATGCTCAAGAACGAATCACACAGTCGGGAATGTTGACTGTAGTTTATTCGACTGAGGACGAGTGGGAAGAATATCGCCAATATTTACGCTATTTGGCTCGCGAGGGTTGGGTAGAGTCGAAAATTCAAACGGGGATGGTGGAACCGCTGCAAGGAGTGAGTGGTTTGAGGTTTGGTCGCGTCCGCATTCTTCCGGAACCCGAAGTTATTCCCGAAGTTACTATTGTTAGTGAAATTACGATTGTAAAGGAGTCAGAAGGTACAATTAACAAGATCCTAGATAGGTCTATATTGTAGGATGCTAAATAATTAAAAATTAAAAATTAAAAATTATGAATGAATTAATTTTTTAATTTTGCATTTTTGATTTTTAATTTAGCCTGACGCACCCTACTAATTGGATCGTTTCCTGATTAAATCTTTTTGCTAAGTAAATCCACTTAATTAACTGTAAGATAGGGATGGCTAAAAAGCTTGTTATATATAGCCTTTCTCAAAAAGGTGAGGTACGAATTTTGACCTGGAAAGCTTGACAATACAGGGTTTCTGTATACCTCATTTATCTGAGAACCGCTATAAGCATTCTT
>DATGYA010000046.1:0-20755 GCA_035298405.1 Kamptonema sp.
TTTACATTAACGCTCCTCAATTCATCGGCGAAGAAGATTTGGGTGTGTGCCTCTTGCGACCTGAACTTCAGCAAATTTTACTTGAAGCCTTGCCAGAGGGAACGGTGCGGACTGGCGTTGCCTTTGAGAAATTTGAGGACGCGGACAATGGGATTCGGGTCTTTTTCTCTGATGGTCGCACTGTTGAGGGTGATATCTTAGTCGGTGCTGATGGTCTTTACTCTAAGGTACGAGCTAAGCTGAATGGTAGGGAGCCGTTAGAGGAGCCTGTTTACAGTGGGACTTGCTGCTGGAGAGGTTACTTTGATGGTTCTGGCTTACCCCTAGATTCACAATACAGTTGGGCAGAATTCTGGGGTCAAGGCGATCGCTTTGGCTACTTCGATGTTGGTGGCGGTAGGTTTGCTTTCTATGCTTTCCACAACACGGAGGCGGGTGGTAATGACGATGCACTGGGTGGTTCTTTGAATGCGTTACGCTCCCTGTTTAAAGGCTATGCTGAGCCAGTACCAGCTATCATTGAGGCTCTAGAGGGGGAGAAGATTTACCGAGATGATATTGTAGATCGGCCACCGCTGGGAAGCCAATGGGGGCAAGGGCGAGTTACCTTAATCGGGGATGCCGCGCACCCTGTTCAACCGAGTATAGGTCAAGGGGGCTGTATGGCGGTGGAGGATGCTTTTGAACTAGCTTCACTGTTATTTACTAACTATTCTGGCGATAATGTTCCTTTGCTATTGCGGCAGTTTGAAGCTAGTCGCACTCAGCGAGTTACTCGCGTCTTTGATACTTCTAGACAAGTAGGGAAATTGGCACAGGCGGATACGGCGCTTGGATGTTTGTTGCGGAACTGGATTTATAAGCTGACTCCGACAAGGTTGGCTGATTTGCAGTTCAAATGGTTGTTTGATTACCAACCTCAATGGCATCAGACCGTTAAATAGGGGAGACAGCAATCATAATCACTCCAGATAGAACTCTTCAAATTCGCGCTTACGCGATCTTGTCGCTGAATAATGGCAAAACCAATAGAAAAATACCACTACAATTTGTTATGACTTCAAAACAGGCAAATCAGGAACAGCAGCATCCTCAATATAATAGCGATCGCGCCATTGTCACTACTCTATTAGCAGGGCAAGCAACCGACAACAATTTGGCTGAATTAGCCCGGCTAAAAATTCGCTATCGTGGATTTCAAGGTGCTAGGGATATCCAGAAAGAGTTAGATGAATTGATGCAGAAATGGGGTTATCTTGATGAAGAGGCGCTTTATGAGAAAACCCGCCAGATTCATGCGGCTGGCGAGGTTTATAAGCGTCAAAAAACCGAGCAGGAAGATTGGATTTAACACGGCGTAGGCGAAGCCAGCCGAAGCGATCGCACCTTCTCCCCCCTGACAAACCGATCGTAATCCTCTAGGAACCACTGAGGCAAACAACTATTTGCATCCTGCACTCGCAACTGCCCAGGGCGACAGTATAGCATTGCCGCTAATAGGTGATTTATCGCTTTGGGTGTTCCCATTCCTTTACCTAACTCAGCGACTAATGATTTTAAAAAAGCTTGTTCATTTTCTATCAGTGGTTGATTAACAATACCGCTGCCCAGCAATGCTTTATAGCCTTCACCTACATCGCTTTGGTAAATAATTTGCAATTGCTCGACCGGAATATTTAACAAACTATCAGCCATTTGCTTGCGAAATTGCCGCAACTCTGCTACTACCGATTCAGCGGTTGGATCTATTTCATAACGATTCACACAGTCAAATAATTGATTGATAAATTGCGATGTCTTCGGCTGACTTTGCCTATGCGAATTTTGCGGATATGTCATCGTTTGAGAGAGAGTATCCCCTGTATCTGCGGCAACAAATACACTTTCAAATACCTTTTCATAGTCGCTAATTAACCACTTCGGTAGACGAGTCTGAGCATCGGGCACCCGCATCTTACCCGGAGGCAAGTACAGCATTGCACCCAACATAGAATTTATAGCTTGAGGATGTACTAACCCTGTAGTAAGTTTGATTAAATCCTGCAAAAATACCTGTTCAGTTTCAAGCATTGGTTCGTTTTGAAAGCCGGAGGCAAGAATAGCTTGATAGCCCCTCTGAACATTACTCTGGTAGACAGTTTCTAATTGCTCAGTTGGCACATTTAGCCAAAAATCAGCTATTTGCTTTCTCATCTGACGCAGTTCCATTACCACTGATTCATCAGAAGGATCGATACGATAGAGATTTACACACCCTATCAGTTGATTTATAAACTGCGGCGAACTAATATACTGAGCTAGTAGTTGAGAGGATGTGGGTTGACCCAGAGAGTTAGAATTAATTACAACCTCATTCTCAAAAACTTGCTCATAATCGCCGATTAACCAATGAGGAAGACGAGTACGAGCATCCGGTATCCGCATCGTGCCAGGAGCAAAATAAAGCATCCCAGCGAGCAGAGAATTTATAGCTTTAGGATGCACTAGCCCTTTGCTAATCTGCGTTAATTGGTGCAAAAATTCCCCTTCTTCTTGTGCCAGTGGTTGATTTTGAAAACCACAGCTAAGCAATATTTGATAGCTTTTACCCACCTCGCTTTGATAAATAGCTTCCAGTTGCTCGGCAGGGGCGCTCAACCAAAAATCAGCGAACTGTTTGCGAAGGCGGCGCAAATTTAATATCGCCGATTCTAGTGATGAATTTGTGCGGTAGAGATTCACACAATCTACAAGTTGCTTTAGGAATTCTTGCCCAGGAGTTAGCAATGAACTTCCGACAGGTAACTGACTATTTTGCCATTTGTGGAACAGTTCTTGAAATAACTTACCAATAGAAATCGAGTAAGTACGACTGTCTAAACAGCGGGGATTGCTTTGCATTTTTTGCTGAATTTTTTGCCGATGTAACTGTCGCATTTGAGAGTTGTTACCCAGAGAAACTGCTAATTTAATGTATGATTCTTCGCTATTAGCAATCAATTCTGGCATTTCAATTTCGCGCAGCATCGCCGCACCTTGTCGGAACCGCAAAGCATTTCCCTCCATCACCACTGTTGGCAAACCCACTTGTAAAGGGTCAATCAAAGAAGTAGCCCCAGCATAGGGATAGGAATCAAGATAAACATCAGCTAACTGCAAAAATTCTTTCACATCCCCGCGACTCGGCAACTGTTTTACGATTTGGAGGCGGTTGCTGTCAACCCCATATTTAGCTAAAACCGCATAGATATTATTAACAAAAGGCGTAGCCGGATAAGAACGAGTCCAAGCTGGGCCGAAGGGATATAATATCAACATAGAATTAGGAACGGCTGCGAGGATTTTCGCCCAAGTTTCTCGCAGTTCCGGCAGAATTTTATAGAAGTTTGCTCCCGAAATAAATACAGTTGTTTGCTCAGAAATACCGATACTATTTCGGTTCGGTTTTAATGTAGGAAGCTCTGACTGAGTAGCATAATTAAAGCAAATTCCGCTGCCATGCAGAATGGCTAATTGCTCTCGATATTGTTCTTGATAACTGATATCAGGTATCGTCCACTTGCCTGCAATGTAATAATCTAAGTTCCGAATTCCAGTAGTAGTAGGAGAACAAAAAGAAGTAGTTTGTACCCGTGCTAAACGATGAATTGCCAGTGAAGTAGTTGGTTTATTAATTGCTGTTAAGTTGGTGCCAATAAACAAAATATCCAAGTCGTCATCGCGAATAGTTCGCACCTGTAACGCAAAATCTTTGGGAAGTGGAACCAGCTTGTCAACTCGACTTTGACAATACTGTTCTAATTGATGACCGCTGACATTAAGAGCGTATAGAAAAATTTCAAATTTGCTGCGGTCTAAGTGTTCAAAAACAGGTAGAGTTGCGAAAGTTTCTGTCTGGGGAGCGAAATGATCGTTGAGTACTCCCAAGCGAATTTTTGACCGAGTTGCTGGTCGCGCAGGGAAAACATAATCTACCTCAAAACCGCGATTTTTTAGCACCAACTCCATGATATCTGCCCGCTTTGTGTAAACATCCCGCAGGTTTGCAGTTGTAAAGTAGAGAGGAATGAAGTTCGCGATTTGGGTGAAGAATAAAGCGATATTTTGCCAGAGTTGCGAATCGGGGTTATTGAAGATATTGGTATGGACGTAATTGAGCCATCCTTGGAAATAGCGATAGTAGTTGTCGGCTTCTCCTATTTCTTGGAATAGGTTGGGACAGGTAAACATCAGTTTCAAATAGTCATTTGCAAACCAATTAGGAATGGCGGCGCGTTCGTATTTTATCGGCAATCGATCGGCGCGGCGATATAACATCGCAGCTAGTAAGCAATTGATGGTTTTAGGCTGTTCAAATCCTTGGGCAATTTGTTGTGCTAGTTGATTGATAAAAGTCTGTTCGCTATCAGTTATTGTTTCATCTTTAATACCGCTGTTCAACAGTTTTTGATGTATGTTACCTATCTCTCCTGCATAAGCACTTGCCAGTTTTTCGGCTGATAAATTAAGCCAGATGTCAGCAAGTTTTTTTCTGGCTTGGCGTATATTTGCTAAGGCAGAGGTGTCTGATTGGTTTTTTTGATATTGTTCAATAATGCTGATTAGAGAACTTAGAGACGGCGGTGCAGAAATAGATTTTTGAGTGTGAGACTCAGTAGCTGCTATCAAAGCTGAGCTAACTTTTTGGCTCATTTCTGACCAAGAAAACTTTTTAGCTTGTTCTAAACCAGTAGGGATTAATAATTGACGAATCTCAGGTTTTTGAACTTCAAGGAGTGCCTTTTTCAGTTCTTCAACGTCCTGGGAGTTGACGTATAAAGCTGCTAGACCGACTACTTCAGGGATTGAGCTATTGGGACAGGTAATAACTGGGCAACCGCAGGCGATCGCTTCCAACAATGGCAATCCAAAACCTTCGTATTTTGATGTTTGAACTAATGCTACAGCGCCGGAGTAAGCGATTCGCAATTCATCATCGCTCAGTTTTAGTAGGTGAACGGTGATGTCCGAAGTGTAAGGTTTTAACTCGTTTTCTAATACCGAGTTACCGCCTACGCAGACAATTTCAAAATCATGTTTACAGTCTAATTGAGAAAATGCTTTGAAGAAGAAGAGGGCATTTTTATAGCCGTTAAATCCGACGCGATCGCCTACCCAAAGAAAGTAAGGCTTGGAAATGCCATATTTCGCCTTAAATGGATTAATATCTACAAATGTTGATGGCGAAAATGCTTTATTAATTCCACAATGGGCTACTGTTATCGACTCAGGAGAAACATCGGGAAAGTATTTAATTAAATCGCGGGCTGTACTTTCTGAAATAGCTATGAATGCAGAAGCATGACGAATACCATGATGTTTTTCTTTCCACATCGGGTTAGCTAGATTAGCTCCCATGACTTCTGGAATCATGTCATAAGCCATGAATACAGAGGGGGTCGATCGCGGTGTAGTGTAATAAGTGGAAATAAAAAGATTTGCTTGTTCTTCATCGCAGATTTGCTGCAACATTTCGCGATCTGCTTCAGTATTATTATAGTCATAAGCTGCGACTTGCCGATATTTAATACCAGGAATTTTGGGCGCAGTTCCATTGCGGTCTAGAACTAAAATATGTTCGTTAAAACTCTGATTAGACCATTCTTCCAAAAGGGATTTCCAAACCCGTGCAATGCCGCTGTTATGAATTTGAAACATGACAGCATCAATCAAAACCTTTAAAGGTTTTGTTTCTAAGTTATTTGTATAATTCGACTTGTCTGCTTTTGGTAAAGTATTGTTGTTCATGGCTATTTTATATACTTCTATGGTTTCCTTAATGCACTTTTCCCAACTAAATTTTTGGGATTGTTCTAATGATTTTTGAGACATCGCCGCTCGTAGAGAGGGGTTACTATAAATTTGAAGTACACTGCGGCAAATCCCGTCTGTGTCATGAGGATCTAGCATTATACCAGCTTCACCTACCACTTCGGGCAATGAAGAAGTATTAGAGGTAATCACAGGTATACCGCACTGCATCGCTTCCAACGGCGGCAAACCAAAGCCTTCATATAAAGATGGATAAATAAATACTAAAGCACCGCTGTACAGTGGTGACAAATCTTCATCAGCGACATATCCAGTCACAATAATACGCTCTTTCAATGCCGTATTACTATCAATCTCTGCAAAAATCTTTTCATAATTCCAGCCCTTAGCACCCACTAATACTAGGTTTAAATCTTTGATATTTTGCTCTTGAACAAGTTTAGCAAAGCACCGAATTACCTGGTCAATATTCTTGCGAGGCTCTAATGTACTTAAACTTAAAATATAGGGTGAGTTGGGAATTTGATATTTACTCCTCGTTGATGCAATTTTTTCCCGATCCAAGCAAGGATAAAAAATATCAGGTGATGCTGCTAGGTGAGTTACAAATACTCGATTCGGATTGATACCTGTGTAACTACATAAGTCCTCTTTGGTAGAATTAGAGATGCAAATTACCCGATCCTCCGGCTTCAATTTAGCTAAAGACTGCTTCAGGAATTCCGCAGAACCTTGCATAAACCATTCTGGATATTTAAGGGGAATTAAATCATAGACTGTCAGCAACCTGTGTCCTTTAGTTAGTTCTGTAGGGATGCCATAATATGGAGAGTGAAAGATATCCACTGCGGTTAAGTCTGGTGATTGACAAAGCGGCACTTCTTTAAAGTGTGGATGAGCTTGGAGATAATTTTGAGTCGCTTGAAAAATTTGGGGAGAGGCCATTGCCGCAAAAGACAAATCTATTTCTTGAGATGCCAATAAACCACGAGCAACCCTTTCAACAACTCGAAAAACACCTGTGCGAGATCTCGGATCGTAATGGCTTTGTCCAAGGATTGAAATATCATACAAAATCTTCATTTTTTGTTGATAATCTATCGATAAATCTCTAACTTGTGGCAAGGATAAGGGTAAAGTTAGATTTTCTGTCAATTTATTAGCTGGAATTTTCGGAGACTTGGCTACTTTAGGACTAATAAAATCTGCTAACAACTTAGTGCAGTCTCGCTCGGTCAGCAACACAGTGTTATGTACATCTATCTTGGGCAGCAATTCAATTTTTGCAAAATCTTGTAGCTGGGGATGCCACCCATATCGCTCTACCGTATTAAGAAGCGTCCAAGCTGTTTTAATATACTCTCCTTTTTGGAGAAAATAACTGCGTATATGATTCAAATATGAATCAAAATTAAGGGCTATTTGTTGATGAAATTGACGACGGGCTTTAGAAAAATCCTGTGTGAGGGCAGTGTAAACACATTCAATTAATTGATTAGCTTGTAAATCTGTCATCTCTAAGACTTGCTCTGAGGAATAACCCCAATATTCAAGATCGTGGGCGATGGAGGCAAATACCGATTGTGATGCCAGTAATAACTGGATCATAGGTAGGGGTTTAGCCCAGTCTGTAAGTGCAGTTTGTGTGATTCCACTTGAACAGCCAATCAAAAGAGTACAATATTTTGTTAACTCTGCATTTTCCCGCAAACTAAGGGAACTGCCGTCAATAATTCGCCGATCTGCTGATGAAATTTTGACATTTGATGACAGAATAATGCTACAATCAGGTAAATGAGACAACAGCCCTTGAGCAAACCATAAAGCATAGTCTGGTGTTACAAAAGATTGACGACTTCTAGATGTGCATTCAAATAAAATTACATATTGGCGTTGTTGTAGATTGTGCTGTTCCGCAAAATTACGAACTTTTTTTACTTCTTCATCTCGCAGTCGCAGAATATTTTGTACTGGAACTGTAATAGGGTTGGGATAAGCGCGAAAAATTGACGCTCGAATTGTTCCGTCATAATTTTGATAATTATTTGGATAAATTTGAGTTAGGAAGATTTCATCAAACTCACCTCTATTAGCGCGGTTTTGTACCTCTTGCTCAAACCGATACCAGTCAGCCGCCATCTGGATATGATCTAAACTTGCAACAGGAAATTCCCAAATTTCATCAACGAATGGATTACCATCTACCATGCCACGACAAAGCGAGGAGACTGCCCAAGTCAAGTAGCAATTTGGATAATCATGTTTAATTTGTCGAGCCAAGGTAGTTGCATACAGGCAATCACCATTTGAGCTAAGTTGTCCCAACAAAATTCGCTTGCCTGAATTATTTTTGGGTGATAGTGGTTTAATCATTGACATACCTAAAGTTAGAGCAGAATTTTATATGCTTTCGAGCATCATAGCTGCGAGTTGCCGCAGGTCTATTTTTGGTTGCCAGTGTAGGCTGTGCATTAATGCGGGATTAGATACTAATCGCTTATATTCACTCTGAAAATTTTCAGCCTGTTCTACATGGCGTGTCCAATCCAAACCAAGCATAGAAAAGCAAACTTCTATCCAATCTTTGATGGTATGGGTTTGACCAGAACCAATGATAGCTTCAAAAACACGATCTTGTTCTACTAGCGTCATTATTCCCTGGGCGACATCACCAGCAAATGTCCATTCTTTTTCTACTGAAATATCACCAATTTGTAGGCTTTCCTCATTTCCTTGTGCAATGCGCTTGGCTGCCATGACTATTTTTTGGCTAACATGATTTGGTTTTCTCAAAGGACTTTCGTGATGAAATAAATATCCGACATAGGCTTTAATCCCAATACTTCTGTAATATCGAGCGGCATAAACTGATTGAATGCGAGCAACGGCATAAGTACTGCTGGCTTCAAAAGCAGTATCTTCAGAAATAGGGTTGCCATCATTATAGAATTGAACGCCGCTACCTGTAATAAAAACTTTAGAATTAGGGCTGTTTTTGTACGCTGCTTCTAAAATATTCAAAGTACCAGTGGAAATCGCAGCATGATTTTCAAACAGCGCATCGTGTCGTGTAGTTGATTTAGCCGCTAAGTGAAATATATAGGTTGGTTTGTATTCTTTTACTAACTGCTCAACCTGTTCATAATTCGACACATCGCCGCGAATCCAATCTTGCGATCGCGATATACCTAAAGGGTTGATTCCTTTGGCTTTGCACAACTCGCTGAGATAATATCCGTCTTGTCCGTTAGCACCAAAAATAAGAGCGTTCACAGTTTATTTTTTTGAAAAACAAAGGTGGCAAATGTATAACGACATCCTTCATAAATAAAATCTGGGTTCGGACAATCCCACTGTGGAACGTCAGGGAGAACACAATTTTTTAATAAAGGTAGAAGTCGCTGCTTGAAGTCTTTCTGAGTGTAAAGTCGGAAGTCCACTGCCGGAATGCGATCGCCTGGTTGGTACTGGTCATTATAATCGCAAGTTAAAATTGCAGTACCTCCCGGTGCCAGCAGTTCCGCTATTTGCATCATAAACAATTCGTCATTTTGAACGTGCTCGATTACAGAGGTTGAAAAAATAATATCATAGCTACCCTTAATAGTAGACGGCTTGTGGAAATAAGCATTGAGATCGTAATTGATCGCCGGATCGATTTCTTCCAGGCGATAGCCGATTCGTTTCAAGGCTGCTGCTGCACTATCTTCATGACTGCCAACGCATAAAATTTTAGGTTTAACTAATTGGGAGGCAAATTTGTGGGCGGTATCTAATATAAAGGCTTGCTGAATATTAGCTTCCGGTATTTTCCGTGCCATCATTTCAGGAACCAGCGCAAATAACTGATTAATGATGGGTTGGTATTGCGATCGCGCGGCATCATCCAAGATCCGATTCAATGATGTTACATTGGGAATACCAACAGTAAAATATTGTTTGGATAAATTCCTCTCGTTACTCTTTTCTTTACCTAACACTTTATCGAGAATTTGCTCATAATTCACAATGAAACTAGCTTCGCTCCACTCATTGTAAAACGGCACAAGCGGTGCGATACCATGATTAATAATTTGGGTCAAACTTGAATCTTCAATACAAATTGAAGGCTTTGCCGAGAAGACATGGCGGTACATCCCGCATTTATTAATCGCCAGAGGGCGCTGAACGGCTAAAGCGTGTTCTATAACACTTGAAATTCCTCGGTTTTTGTGGGAGTCATATAAAAAAGCATTCAGTGTATTACTTGCCAAAAAATTGAGCAATTGCTGTTTGCTTAAAAACGCATGGTTAACGAGAAGCTCTATGCCTGGTTTTGAAATAAGTTTGCGACAGTTTTCAGCAGTTGCCTTAGCAAACTGTCCTTGCTGCTCCACTACGTTATTAAAAGGCAAATGAAGCACTATTTTTGCCCGGTCAAACTCTTGCTGTACAAGGCTAACCAAACGCTCAAAACCTTTGTCACTAAACCCAAACCCGAAACTTCCTATAGTGACAACATTAGGCACATCTTGAGTATTAATGTAAGGAGAAATCAGGCGCTTTGTCTTAAAAACTATTGGATTATTTTCTACCAAAGTTGGATCGGGACATAAATGGTAGTCAAACAGTTCTGGGGTAGCTTTGTCCGCTTCCTCCTGAGTGACTTCGTGCATGATTCCTAACTGCGGCATTTGGTACTGTCGAGTAATCTCCCTCGTTAACCAAGGCATCGTTGCTTTATAGTAATTGTAAATAATTGCAGCCGGATTTGTTTGAGATACTGCATCCTTAAGTTCTGCGTAATTAGAACACTCCGCATAAGCAAAGGCATATCGAGAAGATTTTTGCAAAGCTTCTGTAATGTTGACACCGTACTGGTAAATACCGCATTGTTTTTGTTTGTGAGAAACAATGAGTATAGTGGTTTTAGGCGATTCTTCAACTTTAATCTGAACTGCCTGCCGTTCAGTTTTGGGAAGCATTCCAAAATCTTCTAAGACTTCTTCAAATTTTATGGCAAAGTTTTGGGGATGCCAGTCTTTTTGCATTTGCTGCACTTGCGGTACAGAGGATGCGATCGCATCCCTCAAACTTTGGAACGGATATGGCTTAATGTAGCGATGAATGTGCCGAAATGTTTCATTAGCTGAAATTGCTAAAGGTCTTCCGCTTGATATGGCTTGATCTGTAGTTGCAGAAAGTCCCGGCTGATTTCTGTTGTAAAGAAAACAATTCAGCGTATTCTGGCTGCACCACTCAATAAGTTGGTCTTTAGTCAGAAACTCATTAGTAATAATTACTTGTACTCCGCTTTTCGCTACTTGATTGCATAACTCGCTGAGGTAGTCGGCATAATTTTTTTTATGCAGTGTCCAATGTCTATCTTCGCTATATGTTGATGTTGGTATATTGATCCTAACAATAGCTTTTTCAAATTCTTTGTTAACAGCATCTACTACTAATTCAAACCCTTTACCCATCGTTGCAAATCCAAAGCTACCGATAACTGGTATCGACGATTCATGGTAAGGAGTGACCAAGGTAGGAACTTCCAAAGGACGGGGAAAAGCATATACTCTCTTGTCCGCCACATTCATAGTCGGATCGAGCGCTAAATAAGCATCAAAATCATCAGCAGGACACAGAACAAAGGGATTATTAGTAAGTGTTTCCAGCACCAGTGTTGCTTTTAATCCCGGCAATAAGCTTACTCTTTTTGTATTGAGCCAGCCCATTGTTACATGATGATAGTTGAAAATGTAAAATTCATAATTATTCGGAATTTCAGCGGCATTTTGGTTAATTTCTAAATAATCAAGTTCGTACTTTCCCGAAAGCAATAAACATTGATAAGCCATTTTGCCAGATTCGTAGATACTGCAATTGGCTTTAGCTGTATTCAGAAACAAACCGCGCGGTTTGCTCAAGCTGGGATTAATTATTACAGATTCAGGTAATGCTGTGTTTTCAGCTACGCCTAAACTAGAAAGAAATGCTTTTACTTCATCATAATTTTTGGCATAAACTACCGGATTTTCCAAGTTATCCCAAAGTTTCTCTGGTACATCCCAGCCAACCCTACAACGAGGCTTATATCGATTAATTTCTGTTTGGCAAGCTGCGTTTACATCGCTGCCATTCATCAATAAACCAATACATTTATCTCCCACTTGTGACAATTCTTTAAGGTTCATTCCGCTACAATCAACAATATTAGTAGCGGTAGATTTAGGTGGCGATGAACAGTAAAAGTTAAGCTGAGGAAAATCGGCTGCTATTTGTTTCAGGTGTTCGTTTAAATCAAAGGAGTTTTGGTTAGAAAATACTTCTCCATTTTCTACCAAAATGCTATTTTTTCTAACTTCTATTTTCTTCTCTGGCTGCCCAAAGAAGGTAATCATAGGAGTATAAATCGGTATCGGCAGTAGATATTTATGATTTAGATCCTGCTGATACATCTGGCGATTAAAGGTATGAACGTTGTTTTGGTACGTCATACCGTAGAGGTTCAAAATATCATCAAAAACCCCAAACCACATATTGATAAATATGGCAGTATCGGGGCAGTTGGGTGTTGGTTCTGTGCCTTTGTATTCGCGGCCTTGGTAAAGCGCGATCGCTAAATCTAAATCCTGCCAAAGATAAGCACAGACTTCAGCGCACTCCAGGGTGATTTTAACAGCCGGGAAACTAATTCTAACCGCCTGAATTACGGCTCTTGTTAAAATCACATCACCGCTGTTAAAACTGTTATGAATGAAAAAATGTGTCATAATTTTATCCTGTTGTGCGCTGTCTCGTGTCTCGACTTAGTATTTGATAATTTCCACGTTAGGCAAAGGGAAGATGAGAC
This sequence comes from Kamptonema sp., assembly GCA_035298405.1. Classification (GTDB taxonomy): domain Bacteria; phylum Cyanobacteriota; class Cyanobacteriia; order Cyanobacteriales; family Microcoleaceae; genus Kamptonema. The sequence continues at coordinate 12,626 of DATGYA010000046.1, forward strand.
CAACACCGCTGTTCAGTGTTTCTTGCTCGCGTTTGAGAAATTCTTCCTTAAAATGCCAGGGTAAAACTAAATAATAATCTGGTTTCATAGCCCTTGAATCCGCTTCACTGACAATCGGAATGTCAGTACCAAGAGTATAAGCGCCGTATTTATCTGGGTTTCTTTCCGCCGCTACATCTATAATCCGATTGTCAATTCCACACCACTGTAAAATTGTATTGCCTTTCGTCGATGCACCGTAAATGTGAATGCTTTTACCTTCTTTCTTCAGCATTTTTAGCAGCGAAAGTAACTGCTCTTTATGCACGTTGATCCTGTCTTGAAAATTCTTGTAAGGTTTGTCCGTATCCAGCTCCAAATCAAATTCTGCCTGACGTAATAGCTTGATGCGCGTCAAAGCTTCTTGTTTCTTGAAGGCAAAGTTGTCCAGATGCGTTGCATAACAACGAATGCTACCGCCGTTGCTGTCATTCAGGACGGCATCTACCATTTTTAAGTCAGCTTGTTTGAGAATATATTCCAATACAGCTAAACTATAATATTCCAAATGCTCGTGACAAATTGTGTCGTAAGAATTCATTTTGAGCATGGATGGCATATAGGACATCTCAAACACCCACAAACCAGCCGGAGACAGCGCTTTTTTGATTTCTTTACAGAAGCTTACCGGATCTTCAAGGTCATAAAACATGGCGATTGATGTAATAATATCAAATTGTTCGCCTTGCAAAACCTTGGTTAGTTCTTCGGAAGGAAAAATGTCTTGAATTGCAGTAATATCTCCGGTTATTTCTTGCGCTACGTCAGATGGATCGACACCAAATTTGATAAAGTCTTGGGGATAACACTTTAATAAAGTCCCATCATTGCAGCCAATATCTAAAACGCGGGCATTACTTTTACCAATCAGCGATGTTGCTTCTTCAGTAATTCCCTGTAAGTGACTTCGCATGGTTTGGTTCGTACCGGAACGATACCAGTAGGCAGAATATAAAACTTCTGGCGGTACGGTATGTTCCATTTGTAATAAACCGCAAGCTTTCTCATCTCTGGTTGGATCGCAGCGTACTAGAGAAAGGGCAATTTTTCGGAGGGGTGGTTCTTCTTTTCCGGGTTTGACAAATGAACCTTGTAAATGCTGTTCGCCTAAATTAATGACTGGGGTGAGTGCTGAAGAACCGCATACTCGACAAGTTTTACGATGACCTAAGTGCATTGATTGACCTCCAAAAATCTTTAATTATTTATGATAGCTGAGTTTTTCTACAAGTGCTTGGAAATTTTTGTCTATTCCGTCTATGCACTTATTCCGCTGCAAGTTCAGGATTGCTAGCTGTTTGACTACTAAATCTTTTTCTGTTACAGCTACTTTTTCAAATTCATAGACTTTTTCTTGTTCGTGCCACAAGTTGCAGTTAACTTGGGCGAGTTCGGAGAAGATTTCGCCGATGCTACCACCGACATCAGGCACATAATTGCCTTCTTTTTTGTAAACTTTATTTGAGGCAAAAGTCAAGCGATCGCTAGGAATTTCGCCAGCTATGGCAGCACTAATAAATTCGTTGATTTCCTCCTGAAGCTGTTTTTCTTGAACAGCAAGGCTATTAAGTCTGATTTCGTCTTCAGAATGCCACTGTTTCAATTTAATAATTGTTAATTTGTCGCAGAGAGATCCAAGTGTTTCTGCCATAAGTCAAATGTGATTGGTTGAAAAAAGCTCAGTCTGAATGTTGGTGATAGTTTGTCATTTCTAAAGGAAGTTTTCACTCATCATCCTTTACCCCGATCCTGGATTAATGCTCAGTAATAAACTGAAATTTTTATCTTAGTTGTTACTGCCAAGCTACTAATATAGATCGTTGCCTATTAGACGAACACCGATGTCGGCTGTTCCCAAAACAGTCCCTACTATTTTATACAACATCTTTGCACGCACACAGGATTATTTTACAGAGAAAGGGCTGCTAATTAAGATATCCGATCGCAAGCGAGGAGCTTTAATCTCACTTGACCTCGTTCTCTCTAGCAGGCTAATCCTACCAAAATAAAACCCCATGTTCTAAGCATGGGGTTTTATTTTACCGGAACGCTGCCAGCAATTCCTTAAACATTAGCTTCGGCGATCGCGCGCGATCGCCCCTGTCTGCCCAAAACCCTAGCAATACAAAATCAAGGATAAAGACCGCGATCGCTCAACGCTTGAGCCACGCGCCCCACGCCTAGCATATAAGCCGCTAGCCGTAAAGACACTTCCCGCGCCTTAGCCAGTTCGCTGACTCGGTGATAAGCTTGCACCATCAACCCTTCCATTTCACGGTTTACCCGTTCCTCATCCCAAAATACGTAGGATTGGCCTTGCACCCATTCCAGGTAACTGACTACCACTCCGCCAGCATTCGTTAAAATATCCGGCAAAACCGTTATTCCACGCGCTTCTAACATTTGGTCTGCTATCAAAGTAACAGGAGCATTTGCCGCCTCTGCTACGAATGTCGCTTGAACGCGATCGCAGTTTTCCTCAGTAATTTGGTCTTCCAAAGCTGCGGGAACCAACACATCACAAGGCAGCGTTAACAGTTCAGCATTACTGACCGCGATCGCACCAGGAAAACCCGCTATGCTGCGATTGTTTTGTTGAGCATACAGTTTCACCGCAGGGATATCCAGACCTTCAGGAGCAAAGAGTCCGCCGCTAACATCCGAGACTGCTAAAATTTTAGCCCCCTCTTCGTACATCAATAAAGCGGCCGAGCTGCCCACATTCCCGAACCCTTGGATCGCAACTCGTGTTCCTGCTAAAGTCTTACCCCTTTCCAGCAACGCCTCGCGGACAGTAATCATCACACCCCGCCCCGTCGCCATTTCCCGACCCTTGGAACCCCCGATAGACAACGGTTTGCCCGTTACCACCCCCGGCACTGCATGACCCACATTCATAGAATAGGTATCCATCATCCAAGCCATTTCGCGAGAGCTCGTGCCGATATCCGGGGCCGGAATATCAACCGCCGGGCCGATATCTTTAATCAATTCGGTGGTGTAGCGGCGCGTAATCCGCTCTAACTCACCGACGCTGTAGTGAGCCGGATCGATCGCAATTCCGCCCTTGGCACCACCGTAGGGAATTCCCAGCAAGGCGCATTTCCAGGTCATCAACATCGCTAGAGCAGATACTTCCCGCAAAGTGACAGACGGGTGGTAGCGAGTCCCGCCTTTGTAAGGGCCAAGGACATTGGAGTGCTGTACGCGGTGGCCAGCCAAAACTTGCACTTCACCGCTATCTAGTTTCACGGGAATGGAGACAGTGACTACTTTCCGAGGCTGTTCGAGAATAATGAGCAAGCCCGGATCTATCTGTAATAAGTTACCCGCCAGTTGCAAGTAAGTGCAACTCCGATCCATTGGACAGATGTAAGCGGGCGAGGGAGATTCTTTCGGCCGTAGCGATGTTGTAACCATAGCAACCCTCCTGCGGGGTATTTAGGTAAATTTAATCTCTATACCCACCCTAACTCGACATTCTGAATAAACTATAAATTAGTAAAAATCGTTACAGTTATTTGCAAGAAACAATGATATGCGCCAACAATAAGTACAAACTCTCATTGACAATTTCGCACAGATCGGGTTTGAGGATTGTGGAGCGATCGGGATTAAAGTCAACTGACCTATGTGGTAGGGTAGGGTGCGTCAGAACTGAAATCCTCGATAATGGTTGTAGAACTGCGTCTGACGCACCCTACAAGTCGATTTAAAAATAAAGTTAATAATAAGTAAATCCACTTAATTAACCGTAAGATACGGATGGCTAAAAAGCTTGTTGTATAAGCCTTCTTCCTTCTTCCTTCTTCCTTCTTCCTTCTTCCTTCTTCCTTCTACTTAAGATTTATTTTCAATGAAAAAGCAAACAAATAAGTTCAGCCACCTCACGGCAATGGAAAGAATTTACTTGTCATCTCCAGCACGATTTTTATTGGATAAAAACCTGTTTCAAGGACTTGTTCTAGACTTTGGCTGCGGCTTGGGCAACGATGTTAAGTTATTGCAGCAAAAAGGTTTCAATATTATAGGTTACGATCCTTATTATTTCCCATCATACCCGACCGAGAAATTCGACACAATAATTTGCTTTTATGTTTTGAATGTTTTGTTCCCTGAAGAACAAGCTAATGTAATGATGGAAGTTTCCCATCTATTGAAGCCGGGAGGAAAAGCATATTATGCTGTTAGAAGAGATATAAAAAAAGAAGGGTTTCGAGAACATTATGTTCACAAAAAACCTACGTATCAGTGTATAGTCAAGCTTCCTTTTAAGTCAATCAACCTAAATGAGTCTTGCGAGATATACGAATACTTTCATTACAATCATCAAAGAAATTCATCTAATAACTGCATATTCTGCAACCCGCATAAAAATCTAACGTTACTAACAGAGTCTGCTACTGCCTACGCGATGTTTGACGGTTATCCGGTGAGTAAAGGTCATGTTTTGATTATCCCTAAACGTCACATTGCTAATTATTTTGAATTGCCGTTTAAAGAACAATCAGCCTGCTGGTTTATGGCTAATAAAGTGCAAGAGATGTTAACTAAAGAATTTCAGCCAGACGGTTTTAATGTGGGTATGAATATTAATAAAGATGCAGGTCAAAGAATGATGCACGCTAGTATTCATATTATCCCCCGCTACCGAGATGATGTGGTTGGAAGTAAAGGCGGAATTAGATATGTGTTGCCTAAAAAAAATATTAGAAATTAGAGAGCGATCGCACTCACCCCAAAAGTCTTTCAACGGATACCAGAATGTTAGGAAATGCTAGCGGGATAATTTTTCCAGCCTCGAACTTTTGCTCTGTAGTATATTCCCCATTCTCAGGATATTTAAACACAATAATCTGTTTAGTAGATAAATTCAACACCCAATATTCCTGAATTCCTGCGGAGGCATAAATAGTAGCTTTAAGCTCTAAGTCTTTCTTTAAGCTAGTTTTAGCAACCTCTACTATCCAATAGATATCTTGAGGTTGGGGATGGCGATCGTTGTACATAGACTCTGGCGATCGCACAATAGCAATATCTGGTTCTGGTTCGGAATCAGATAGCGTAATTGGCCCATTGAAGCGAACATCAGCTTTACCTGCAAGTAACTCTTCCAGGTATTTAGCACCTCGTTTGGTTGTATTGTAATGAATTGGGGTTTCTGGACTCATCTCACAAATTTCACCGGCCAGCAACTCTACACGGCGATCGCGCAGAATGCCGGCTTCAATCATACCGTGATAGTCACTCACAGACCATTTAGCTAGGGTTTTCATTACAGAATCGACGCATTATTAAAATAACTTTATTGTATGCGATCGCAGTTAACCGATTTCAATTTTCCTGAACAAGACAAAGATATCTAAGTTTCAGAATAACATAACCACTTTCCAAACCCCTTGCCCAAGAGTCGAACTTGGAACCCCATTTTTAGGAAAAACGGGTCTGCAATCCCGCAGTCAAGGGAAAAATTACTTCGTGCAAGTTTGCAAAGCATTGGTTTGAGTCGGTTAACAGCCGAGTGTGTATGCTTTACCTGTCAGGGCACGAAGTAGAAAAAACTCCAAGGGTGGGACTTGAACCCACAACCGCACGGTTAACAGCCGTTAGCTCTGCCAATTGAGCTACCTTGGAATAAACACTCTCAAATTACACCTGCGAAAAGATAGTTATAAAAATTAGGAAATTTTTTTTTGCCCTAAGATATAAGGCAACAATTTAGCAATATTTCTCGCATCATCAATACCTCGGTGATGAGTTCCTTCTAGCGGTAAACCTGCGAGTTGCAGAGCTTTTGCCATCCCATAGCGTTTTGGCAATGCTTGAGTTTCCGTAAACAATTGTTTGAGATTAACATGAGGATAAGCAATGGGAAAGGGGACTTTGTGAAAATTGCTATCTTGTTGAAATTGTTTGCGATCGTAGTCACCCCAGGAACCGAATACAGCATTTGAGTAACCAGATAGCCAATTTTTGAGCAGTGCGATCGCTTCCGGGTAAGTCGGAGCTCCATCGACTTGTTTTTGAGAAATAGATGTTAAAGACTTGCAGAATTCAGTGAGAATGGGATGGCGAACTGGCTTAATAAAGGTTTGAAATTCATCAATAATGGTGAGAGTTTTTGGTTCTACTATCACCGCTCCAATCTCGATGATTTCCATCCGATCTTGTCTGATAGTTCCTCGATCGCAGCAAGTAGCTTCAAGGTCAACGACCAGATAGTAATTATAATTATAATGTTTTAAATTCATAGCTGACATAGATATCCTTTGTAGGATTGGCAATTAAAACTCGTGCCTTTTCTGCAAGCTGCTTATTACCTTCGATAAACAAAATCAGAATATGAGTATCGATTAGATATTTCATGGCAGCATATATTCTTCAAAACCAGGAGGTGTTGCATCGAAATCATCTGCTATGTTAGTGAAAATTCCTTGTCCACAACCGAATTGTCTAGGTTGAACATCAATAGTTTTTTCACTGTGAAAATTTTTCATGCTTTTGATATTGTTCAAAACTTGAATATCTTTCATTAGCAAAATCCATTGGATTAGTTCTAATTTTAAAGATTCATTGTTCATGGTTGTGATGATGAATAAACAGGTATATCTCTCTTACTCGTCATAGGAGTACATATCAATCCTAAAATTTCTTTCCTAACAATTATACCCCTCTGGATGGAATCGAACCATCACATCCGGCGTTCGTAGCGCCAGCGCCATCTCCATTGGCAGAGAGTAAAGATTAAACTTATTGCAATAAGTCTAAGGAAATGGAGAGAACGGGACTCGAACCCGCATCGACTGACGGCAACTTTCAGGAAACGCGCTTTCTTACTACCCGTAGGCAGATAGGAACTACCCCCATCTTGGACTTTTAATTCCTTTCAGTGCCTCCGCAACCCGTTGCCAGTTTGCGGTTTCAGGGAACGTCGCGAAGCAACTTTTTACCTTACTCAGCAAACCCAGTCGTCCTTTTGAGAGCCGCTTTCCTAGTTTCTGCGGTGCCATTCCAATTTAGGCGATCTCCCCATAATAAAAATTATATAATCCACCGGGGAGGTACTGCCCCTCCTATCTCTGTGTTATCAGCACAGCGCCGCACTTTCTGGCTCCCAGTGGTCAAAGGAAGATGGAGGAATCGAACCCCTATAGTTATTAGCTATACCCTGGTTTTCAAGACCAGTTGCCGGCCATTCAGCGGCATCTTCCAAGGGGTGTCTGACGGGAATTGAACCCGTTATTACTGGTTCCACAAACCAGCGCCGCTACCACTTTGGCTTCAGACACAGTGGATCTGATGGGGGTCGAACCCACAACCTCTTCTTTGCAAGAGAAGCGTTCTCCCATTAGAACTACAGACCCAATTTAATTAACTATTTGGTGGATTCTGGTCAGATTTGAACTGACATCTTTCTAGCAGCCAGCTAGATGCTTTTCCAATTAAGCTACAGACCCATTTAGCAGGAGTGGTAGGACTTGAACCCACAACATTCGAGGTAGAAGCTCGACACTCTATCCAGTTGAGTTACACTCCCATAAAACTTGTGAATTATTAAAAGCGATCGCATCGGAATAGCGTACAAGTAATAAGAGCACTTTGCGTTTTCTCAGCTACTAAAGGGACTCCGCCGATGAGTTATTACACACTCTTTAAAGGATTGCTACTTCTAAGCCTACCTATCGGGTTCTTTGCACTCCTTGTTTGCAAACGCACACTGCTTTTTGACAGCGTTACTTTTCCTCTCGTACTAAAGTATGTAAGCTCTAAAAGTTAGGGTACGCAAAAGTGCGATCGCTCTTACTAGAAAAAATTAATCATTCAACGGAATCACCTCTTTAATTTCAAGTAAAGACAACGAGAGTGGTAGGAATTGAACCCACAACATCCACGTCCGAAGCGTGGCGCTCTATCCGTTGAGCTACACTCCCCTAAATTGGTAGTCCCGGCAGGGATTGAACCCGCGACATCCTCTTTGTAAGAGAGGCGCTCTCCCAACTGAGCTACAGGACTATCAAAGCGAGTGACGGGATTTGAACCCATGCGCTGAGTGTGGCGCACTCAGATGCTAGCCGCTACATCACACCCGCA
>DATGYA010000047.1:0-4644 GCA_035298405.1 Kamptonema sp.
AATTGGGCGTGGTGAATGTTGGTTGTAGATGCTGCATTCAAAGCGGAGTTTTGCTGAGAATGTTCAGACATAAATTTAATTGATAATTTGATTTTTGTATTATACTTACCTTTATCCTACCCAATAGGATTGATTTTGTCAAACATAAGATATAATATTAAGTGTAGATAATTTTATTCGTTTCCTGTTCTATTTGGAAATTAAGACCGCCTAGAAGCTGCTAGATTACGAAAGCGAGTAAATTGTGGATCGAAGATTAATTTGACTACACCTGTGGGGCCATTGCGATGCTTTGTAATGATTACTTCTGCAATACCTCTATCGGGTGTATCGGGGTTATAATATTCTTCGCGGTAAAGCATAATTACTAAATCTGCGTCCTGTTCAATTGAGTTATGCACAACAATATTATTTGCAATAAAGTTATGAAATTTAGGAACCGTTAAATCAAAGACTTCCTCTTCTCCGTCCAATTCAATCGAGATAATTTCATCCCAGTAAACATCACTATTTGCTAGGGCAACTAATTTTTCTGATTGCACAATATTGCCAACTTTTAAGGCTCTTTCTCGACTTAAGTTGCATTTGTAAAGTGTAGAACCACAATAGGATGTCCCAAGTTGAAATTGTAATTCTCTTGTAGTCATATCAATAGCTTGGATTGCAGTTAAAGCGTGTGTTTTCCAAACACTTTTAGGAATAATATCTCTGTTAGTGTTATGTACGCAGTTTTCAAGCTTTTCAGAAATTTGTTTTAGTGAATTTAATTTATATTCTCCTACTGCTCCAATATCTTTAATAAACAACTGAAGATCGGGTTTTCCTGTAATTATTACATGATATTGGTCTTTACCTTTGCCAACTTGAGGAACTGTTCTAAGTGTCGCATTAATCCCAAATCTCAGTAAAAGCGTTTGTACATCAAAAGCTAATTTATTGCTGCTACTTGCATAGTATGCAATTGGTCTTATCTTTTTTCCTCCAACTAGCTTAATAGAACCATCTGTACTCCATAAATGTCTTAAGAAGCAAGCTATTAATTCTTTTGGTTGTTGAAATAATGTTTGGGGAATAAACTTTTCGTAAGACCTTAAACCAAAAACACCGAGAGTATCTAACCATTTTGTTATTGGATTTCTAATATTATGTGTTAGATGTTCGGATGCGGATAAATAAACTTGATACCAGCCACATTCAGGTGAAATTCTAGGAATAATTGATTTTCCAAAAACTTCTGTTGCTAAAGAAACAACATTTTCAGCTAAATCTATTTCTTTGGTTGTGTATTGTATAGCATGACGTGGCAATGTACAACCATCACCAATTAAATGCCCTAATAATGCAACTTCAGCATAAGTCATTGTTTGCTTACCAGGACTAGGAAGATATCTGGGTAAACACAGATGTTGTTTTAAGTTTAATCGATCTAATCTACACCAACCATCAATTGTCAAGAATTGATGATTACCAGTCGCACGAATTTTACGGCCTAATCGAGTTTTTAATGTAAATGTAGGTTTGATACCTGTAGAAAAAGCGTTACCAACAATTGCCTTTTCTAATTGCATTGTACTTTCATTTAATGCCAAAACTGTAAACCCAGATTTACCGACTAAATCTTTAATGGGTACTAGCATTCCATCATCAGCTAATGTTACTAAAGCATCTCCGGTTAAACAACCACTTTCTCTCAAATCAGACATCATCGGTCGTTTGTTTGTACGCGCTTCTACACCTCTACTAAGCTGAGATAACGCAATAATTGGAACGTTGAGTTCACGGGCTAAACCTTTAAGACCTCTGGTAATTCTAGCTAATTCTTGCACCCGATTATCGCTACTTCCCTCCATTAATTGTAAGTAATCTAACAATATTAATCCCATCGCTCCCCCTTGTTCTGCTTGGAGGCGACGAGCCTTAGAACGCATTTCTGTGACAGTAATATTGGGAGTGTCGTCAATAAAAATTGGCAATTCTGATAATGAACCGATCGCACTGCTTATAGGTGCCCACTCGTTTTGACTGATACGACCAGATCGCAGGCGATTACTTTCAATTCCTGCCTCACTTGAGAGAAGTCGCTGTACTAGCTGTTCTTTTGACATTTCTAAACTGAAAATTGCTATCGGCAATTTCTGCTCGGCAGCGATTCTATGGGCAATATTTGTGCAGAATGCAGTATTATGAACGCAGATGTCATTAGCCAAAAAATTGTGCGTTTCTGGAATAGTTAAATCATAAACTTGTTTGCATCCCATCGGTTCAATAGAAACAATTTCATCCCAGTAAATATCGCTAGTTGCTAATTGCTGTAAAGATAGACTTTCTAAAGCAGTTGCTAGAATAAATAACCTTTCTCGCGATAGCGAACGCTTGCCTACATGAATATTTGTATAACCTTTAATTTCTGCCCGCCTTGCTAAAACCGCCCAAGGTTCACTGCCTTTGGCTGCGGCGATTTCTTCCCAAATTTCAATTGGAATTAAATCGCGATTCGTTTGATACTTCTTATTAGCTAAGGCTTCCTGTACTTTTCCTACAGCAACTTCTTTGCCAAAAATACCAATATCTGAAATAAATGTTTTAATAGATTTGGCATCAGTAATATCTAATTGCCAAGCTATTCTACGAGTATTTTTATATTTAACATAGCGCCTTCTAAGCGCAGCAATTATCCCAAATCTTAGTAATAAATGTTGGATTTGTCTAGCTAGTGTTTCGCTAACTGAGCAATAGCCTAATTGTCCCTGACCGCTAGTTAAAACTGTTGCCCAGCCGTCCGTTGAAAAGAGACGGTTAAGAAATAAAGCAATTTGTGATTTATCTAATCTAAATATGAGAGAGGGTATTGTTTTATTGTGAGCATTTTTATTCCATATTTCTAGTTTTTCTAGCCATGCAGTTAAAGGATTTTTTTTGCCCTGGCTTAAAGATACATAAAGGGTTGTAGCCTTATTTTCTATCACATCATTACGAACTTTTAGATCGGCAAATTCTTGAGCAGCTTGAGTGAAATCTGCTTGAATTAAAGGATGATTATTAGTAAATTTGGGCGTACTATCTACTAGACAACCATCTCCAATTAAATAAGCTAATAGTTTAACTTCGCAGGGGCGAATTGTGTCAGTACCAAATACATCAATTTTTCGAGGAACAGCAATTTTATCGCCTACTTTAATTTCTGCAAGTTTTCGCCAGCCAGTGATAGTTAGATAAGGGTGCGTAATTGTAGTTTCTATAAATCTTCCCAATCTAGTAGTTACACGAAATGTGGGTTTAACTCCATCATCGATAAAGGCTGAGGGTTGAGTTATATAAAATTTCCAATCTTTGCCCAATGTTAACAATTGTGCTTGACGTTGCCGATAGATTTCTGCAATTGTGGAAAGACTACCATCTTTTTGTACTATGAGAGTATCAAAAGCAATACACTTCCCCATTGATGGCCTCCCAGCGACGATAATTAAATCCGAACGCTGAAAACCTCCTGTCATTGCGTCCAAGTCGTAAAAACCGCAGGGAATGCCTGGTAATGTTAGACCTTCATTCCGATTTTCTAATTCCTGAGATATCAGGTTAACAGTTTCACCAATCGGTACTAAATCTTGCTGCGGTCGATCTTGAGTGATACTGAAAACTTTTTGTTCTGCTTGGTCTAAAACTAATGGTAATTCTGTGCCTGTTTCATAACCTAATTGTACAATTTCGTTACCAACATGAATTAATCGGCGACGAATATATTTATCTTCAACTAAGATCGCATATTGATCGATATTGACGGCGGAAACAGTCCGCTCCGCCAGTTGTGCTAACTTACTTTGTCCGCCTACTTCCTCTAATTTATTGCGATCGGTAAGCCAAGTAGTAAGGGTCATTAAGTCTGTTGGTTTGCCATCAAAATAAAGATCGAGGGCAGATTTATAGATAACTTGATGGGCGGTGATGGCAAAAAATTCTGGGCGGAGGAGTTCGGCAATCCGCGAAATCGCTTCGGGATCAATTATTATCCCTCCTAAAATTGCCTCTTCCGCCTCTATATTAGTTGGCATCAATTCGCTCATTTATCACCTTGCTAATTGTTAGTTGTTTGTTGTTACAGCTTAAGTTCTCTAAAGACTTGTAGGGTGCGTCAGAGGAAGTTATACAACCATTATCGAGGGTTTTAGTTTTGACGCACCCTACAATATGTGCTAGTTGCTCGCCAATTCAAAACTGCTTGCTATATAAGTAGGTGGAGGCAATTAGGTGTAGGGTGGGCGATCGCTAACAAGCATCTATCACTATGAGCGATCGGCTTTTTGCAGCGAACTCCCACCTTACAGGTTATAGCATTGCCCACCCACAGAGCAAAAATCATCATTAAATTAATGACAACTAACCACTAGAGAGGGACAACTTGAATTTCTATATCGGCGGTGACATCTGAGTGCAGCTTAATTTCAGCTTTATAGGAACCTATTTTGCGAATTTCAGGCAAGGTGATGCCGCGCCGATCGATTTCTTGTCCGGTGGTGTTGAAAATTAACTCTGCCACTTCTTGGCTGGTGACTGTGCCAAAAATTGACTCATTTTCGCCAAGTTGCTTAGAGATGACGAAATTACCAGCAGATTCAAGAGCTTTTTTGCGGGTTTCGGCTTGTTGCT
>DATGYA010000048.1:0-4881 GCA_035298405.1 Kamptonema sp.
AAGTTGCGGGAAGCAATAGTAGCACTGAAACTAGAGACATTTTACAGTAAAGATGAGCTGTTGCAGACTTATTTGAACCGAGTTTTTTTAGGAATTGACCTTTATGGATTTGAGGATGCCGCTCAGTTTTATTTTGGTAAGTCAGCAAAAGATTTAAGTTTGTCGGAAGCAGCAACCTTGGTGGGAATTTTGCCTGCGCCCAATAGTTTTAATCCGATTCAGAATTATCAGTTAGCGGTGCAGTACCGCGATCGCGTGTTGGATCGGATGCGGTCAATGGGTATGATTTCGCAGGATGAAGCAGATCGAGCGAGGCGATCGCGCATTGAAATTAACCCCAAAGCGCGGCAATTCCTGCAAAGTACGATTGCACCTTATTTCTACAGTTATGTATTTGAAGAACTAGAGTTTTTATTGGGGGAACAGTTAGCCAGAGAAGGTAATTTTATTGTCGAAACTGGTTTAACTCCCTCCGTTCAAAGAGCCGCTGAAAGTTCGTTGCGGAATACTATTAATAATTCAGGGGCAGCAGCAGGATTTTCCCAGGGCGCGATCGTAACTCTCAACTCTAGCAATGGGGAAATTTTAGCATTAGTTGGTGGTGTAGATTATTTACAAAGTCAATTTAATCGGGCTACACAAGCACTCAGGCAACCTGGATCGACGTTTAAAATTTTTACTTATACAGCAGCAATTGAGCAAGGAATATCCCCTGGCAAAGTTTATTCTTGCGCTCCCCTCAGTTGGGGAGGTCAAACTTTTGATGGTTGCGAAAGAACTAGCGGCAGTACAGATATATATAGAGGTTTGGCACAGTCTGAAAATGTGATTGCTTTGAGGGTAGCTCAGGATGTGGGTTTAGATAATGTAGTGCAAATGGCTAGGCGTTTAGGTATCAGGTCTAAACTCAATTCTGTGCCGGGGTTAGTTTTAGGTCAAAGTGAAGTAAATGTATTAGAAATGACTGGTGCTTTTGGGGTTTTGGCTAATCGCGGCGTGGGAAATCGTCCCCACGCAATTAAGCGGATTATTGATAGTAGTGATTGCAAGGATCGGAATAATTTTGAGACTTGCAGGGTCATTTATGACTATCAGAACGATCCCGCACGTCAGCAAGAAATTCTGTCACCGGAAGTGGCAGATACGATGACTCAATTGTTGCAAGATGTAGTGCGGACGGGTACGGGGCGGAGTGCTGCTTTAGGATTAGGAGAAGCCGGAAAAACGGGGACGACTAATGATAATGTTGATTTGTGGTTTATTGGTTATATTCCCAGTCAAGAATTGGTAACTGGGGTTTGGTTAGGAAATGATGATAATACTCCCACTGGGGGAAGTAGCGGGAATGCCGCTCAATTGTGGGGGGATTATATGGGTAATATTGTGCGGTAATTATTGGTTAAAGGTTAACAGGGCTTAATTTTTAGGTACGTAGTTGGGCTTTAGCCCTCTTTCATAGACAGGTACGTAGTTGGGCTTTAGCCCTCTTTCATAGACAAAATAAAGAGGGCTGAAGCCCAACTACATACCTTTCTGTCATTTCTATTTTTCTTTAGGGAAAGATACAATGCCTTTGAATAACATAATGAGTCCACCCGTAAGAATGGCGATCGCAACTAAACCCACAACTAAATCTAACCAAGCAGTATTTTCCATTATATTACTCTCTAAAATTCTTAACAGTTAACTGTTAACCGTTAACTGTTAACCGTAAATTATTTAGCTAATTCCTGCTCAATAGCCGCGATCAATTCGGGTGAGTCAGGGGCAACGCTACTCCGAAATCGGGCAACAACTTCACCATGTTTGTTGACTAAAAATTTCTCAAAATTCCATGAAACGTCCCCTTTTGGCTCAACAGCTTTAGTAAGCTGAGCGTAAAGAGGATGTTGCTCAGATCCTTTAGCGTGTACTTTGTCAAATAAATCAAAAGTTACGCCATAATTCACAGTACAAAACTGTACAATCTCTTCATTACTACCAGGCTCTTGTGCTCCATAGTCGTTGCAGGGAAACCCTAAAATCCGCAGTCCCGCTGCTTGATACTTTTGGTTTAACTGCTCTAAACCAGCGTATTGAGGGGTGTAGCCGCATTTAGAAGCGAGGTTTACTATCAAGAGTACCTTACCAGCGTACTCTCCTAGCTGCTTGTCTTCCCCTGCGATCGTTTTTACGTTAATGTCGGAGATGGTGCTGGTCATCTTAAAAAATTCGCTAGCTTTACCAACATAAATTTTACCTTAATTCAGAAGGGAAAGCATAATTATTAGTATGACTCAAGGCAGAGGAGAAGGGAACAGGGAAGGGTGAACGGGGAACAGTAAAGGTTTCAGCCTTGTTAATATTTCCTACTTTTATTTATGTCCACCTACTTACTAACAACCAAAAACCAATGGCTAACTATTACCAATATTTTCTACTTTCTTCCTTTCTAAAATTATCATTTCTGAGCCAATGACTGGGCTGCGAGCGATGAGTTTTCCTTGGGAGTTGGCTATTTCTAATTTTCTAAATTCAAGTTTTTGCATTTGCTTAAACATTTTAGTAACTAATTGGTTTTGTTCGCTTTCAGGGAGACTATACCAATCATCACCGATTTTAACTGTTAAAAGGCTACTCAAAAAATTAACTTTAATTGAGTCTATTAAGCTATCATTAAATTGATTGGTGAGTTCATCTACTTGCTTTTGAATTGTGGCGATTAGATGCTGTTCTGGTGTGAGTTTGGGTGGGGGTGGCGGAGCGATTTCTACGGGTTTTATTTCTTCAGGCGTTACCAGAGTAGGTAAATTTGTTGCTGTCGATTCTGGGGAGGGGACAACTACTATTTCTGGGGACTCTGGGGAGGGGATAACTACGATTTCTGGGGACTCTGGGGAGGGGATAACTACGATTTCCGGGGACTCTGGGGAGGGGATAGCTGCTATTTTCGGGGACTCTGGGGAGGGGATAGCTGCTATTTTCGGGGTTTTCCCTGGTAGGAGGGTTAGTGTTGTACCGATCGCGACGATCAAAATTGCTGCGATCGCACCACCCAAAACTGTATCGGATACCTTTTGATTGATAGCGGCTGGTAGAAGCGATCGCACGAATTGCACCAGAGTTAGCCACGCAGAATTGAGTTTGTCCAAAAAGCTTGGCTGAGTAGCGGTGGTTACTTTTTTAGGAGTTTCCTTAACTGGGGGTGTAGGAACCTCGCTAGGTGTCTGGAGTTGAGGTTGTTCTGGCTGTGGCTGTTGTTGGTCTTCTGACATTTTATTTACCTTCTGGCGGTACAAATATGCTTAAACGCGATAGATTTTTACGTGAGGTATATCTCTCAGCCCTAATTTATCATTTCTAGGACTTACACTGAATCAAAATGAGCATCAAACGCCGTCAATTTTTAGTTTTAGGTAGCCTGAGCGCGTTAGGTTTAGGTGGACTGTGGAAACTGCTTCATGCTCAAACTGTCGAGGGTGCTAGTTTTGAGGGAGATGGCGCGATCGCGCAGTTACCGACAACGCCGCCAATTTTGCGTTTTATCTCCGTCGCCGACACTGGTACTGGTGCTGAAGGTCAGTATGCAGTAGCTAAAGCAATGACCCGCTATCATCAACAAAATCCTTTTAATTTAGCCATTCTTGCAGGTGACAATATTTATACTAACGGCGAATTTGAGAAAATTGGTGCAGTTTTTGAGAAGCCATATCAGGATTTATTACAACAAGGCGTTAAATTTCACGCTTGTCTAGGAAATCACGACATTCGCACCGCTAATGGCGACCTGCAAGTTAAATATCCGAGCTTTAATATGCAAGGACGTTACTATACTTTTCGGCAGGGTAAAGTACAGTTTTTTGCCTTAGATACTAATAGTAATGCTGATTGGAAAAATCAGCTTGTTTGGTTGCAGAAAGAATTGATCGATAGTGATGCTCCTTGGAAAATCGTATTTGGTCATCATCAGATTTATTCGTCTGGAGCTTATGGAGTCAATAAACCATTTGTTGAAAACTTGACCCCACTTTTTCAAAAGTACGGAGTCCAGGTTTATATTAATGGACACGACCATCATTATGAGCGAACTCGGTCGATTAATGGTACGACTTATTTAATTTGTGGTGGTGGTGCTGGTCTTCGCCCGGTGGGTCGTTCAGAGTGGACTGAGTATTCAGCTTCGCGGCTGAGTTTTGCAGCTTTTGATGTTTATGAGGATAGAATGTTTGTGAGTGGGATGGGGACGGATAATGAGGCGTTCGATCGGGGTGTGGTTATGTTGAAATCAGTTTAGGTAAAAGTATGAAAGTTAAACGATTGATAATCAAATCATTTCGGGGAATAGACAATCTTACACTAGAATTTAACACTGACGAACCAATAGTAATTATTGGTAATAATGGTGTGGGTAAATCTAGTATTTTGGACTGTATTGCTATTCTTTTGTCTCGGTTGCTATATCCAATTCAAGCAGGTTATAAAAATGTTAGGTGGCGTGATAGAAACAAACGTAGTATTATAGGGCATTTTTTTATCGAGGAGGATATCAAAAATGGAGGGGACGAGACAGAGAATGAAATTACGATTGAATTAGATGACTCGCAAGAAGTTTCATGGTCTGTAACAAATAATGATAATGAGAGCATTGAAGTAGAGGATTCACAAGAAGTCTCATGGGGTAGAAAAGATAATGAGAAAAAAAATCAAAAGTTTGCACAGCTAAAAGAAGTTGTCCAAAACATACGTCATCAGTGGGAAAATAGTTCTCAAGTCAACATACCACTAGCAGTTTACTACCCTATTCATCGTAGTCTTCTTCACACTCCTTTGGAGATTCAGGAGGGATATTTATTTAAGCAAATAGATGCCTACGATCAAGCGCTAGATGGAATAGAAATTGAC
>DATGYA010000049.1:0-2430 GCA_035298405.1 Kamptonema sp.
GCCATTGTAAAAGCAACCGTTGCTAGCGGCAATATTGTTGAGGACATGCAGCTCTCTATAGATTTAGCTTTAGCAGGACTTGCTCCTGTCTTTGAAAAGGAGGCAAAAGTAATAGGACGCCTCCCACAACAAGCTCAAGCCGCCAAATCTCAACGGACGCGCTGGGAGCATGGTCATTTGCAAACCCTATTGACACAAGTACCAACACTGCTCAAGGGAGCTGTGCTAAAACGACGCTTCGATTTGTTGGCGCTTGCCCTAGATTTGTGTGTTCCACCCCTCTCGTTATTAGTGATGATTTGGGTCGCTTGTATGGGAGGTTCTTTATTCGCAGGGGCATTGGGCGCTTCATGGATGCCCTCGATTTTTTTAGCCATAGAAGGGCTTCTCATCTTTATCTCCATCATTAGCGCTTGGGCGAAGTTTGGTCGAAACGACTTCCCGCTACGGACACTTTTATCCGTGCCTTTCTACATTCTCTGGAAGATTCCACTGTATCTGGCATTTCTGATTCGGCCGCAAAAGAAGTGGGTTCGCACGGAGCGCGATGCTGTCGAGACTTCCGAGCCTTAATCAGCAGGTTAGACTGGGATGAGCAACTGAACTAACAGTTGCTCCTGATTTATGCAACCTGTTCCAGATTTGTTAGTTAATCAGGGTCATCTAAATACTAGGTAATCTCGGTTTTGGTAATTGGTGTTTCAAAGCTATTGAGCCTAGTGAAAAGCTGAATTCTATAACGAACTGCAAGCAGAGGTGACTTTTGACTACTATTCCTTTTAATCAACCTTTCGCTGTTGGAAAAGAATTTGAGTATATTCGGCAAGCCATCAAGAATGTACATACTTGTGGTGATGGTCCCTTTACCAAGAAATGTCATACTCTCCTAGAACAAACATTAGGAGTTTCTAAAGCGCTACTGACTACTTCTTGTACCCATGCCCTGGAAATGGCAGCGCTGTTACTGAATCTCCAGCCCGGTGATGAAGTGATTTTTCCTTCGTTCACCTTTGTTTCTACAGTCAATGCTTTTGTTCTACGCGGTGTCTATCCTGTTTTCTGTGATATCCGTCCCGATACACTTAACCTGGACGAAAACAAGCTGGAAAAACTGATCACACCCCGTACTAAAGTTATTGTCCCCGTACACTATGCCGGAATTGGGTGTGAGATGGACGCCATTATGGAATTGGCTGGACAATATGGTGTCGCGGTTGTCGAGGACAACGCTCATGGGCTTTTTGGCAAGTACAAAGGAAAGTATCTAGGCACTTTTGGGTGTCTGGCTACCCAGAGCTTTCATGAAACCAAAAATTTTAACTGTGGTGAGGGTGGTGCTCTGCTGATTAACGATCCCCAGTATATTGAACGAGCTGAAGTTATCCGCGAGAAAGGAACCAACCGCAGCCGCTTTTATCGCGGTCAGGTGGATAAGTATACTTGGGTTGACGTTGGTTCGAGTTATCTCCCCTCAGATATGCTCGCTGCCTACTTGTATGCTCAACTAGAAGTCCAGGAGCAGATTCAAGCGAAACGGCAGCAGATATGGGAGTATTATCACAAACATCTTCAGGACTGGGCCGAGAAGCATGGCATCCGCTTTCCGATTGTGCCAGACCACTGTGAACAGGCTTATCATATGTTCTACTTGCTGATGCCTTCCCTGGAAAAGCGCCAAGCCTTGATTGCTCACTTGAAGGCTCAGAATATCATCAGCGCTTTCCACTATCTGCCTTTGCACTTGTCAGATATGGGGCGGAAATTTGGCGGTAAAGAAGGAGACTGTCCAGTAACTGAAGATGTGAGCGATCGCTTACTCCGTCTGCCGTTTTACAATGACTTAACTGAGACCGACTTAGCTAGAGTGGTAGCCGCCATTTGTGAATTTCATTAAGGCATTCCTCCTGAAAAACCCCACTTTCTTGTGGTAGGTGCTGCCATCAATCAGTCTATTGTTTCAACCTATAATTTTGGTTAGGAACAAGCCTCATCCTAAGAAGGGGTGGGACTGTTGACTCAGGAAAGACCCAAAATCAAATTTTTGGGCTTGTATTCTATCTTCTGTAAAACTTTCCATCCCTTCTTGCTTCAAAGATTAGGAAAAGGTAATTAATCTCTATCTTTAGAGAGTTTATAATCTAAAACAAATTTAATCAAAATAGTGATTTTTATCTATATTTTTAGTACTAGAAATATGTGAGTTTACACAAATTTCAAAAAAATTAGGTTTTTTAAATTCTTTAATAAAAATTCTCGATAATCTTATTTTTTATTTTCGTATCTCTTAGGATATAAACGTTAGTCTAGAGTTTTAGATAGTCAATTTTAATTCTATAAAACTCTGAAGTTTAAAGGATGAAAGATAAAGTGAGAAAATATAGCGATTCTCTCTCAGGTGAGGTACAACCCGATCCCCCTAAATCTCCTCAC
>DATGYA010000050.1:0-11344 GCA_035298405.1 Kamptonema sp.
ACCGTAGCGGGCGGCTGGCTCGACAGCGGCGACCTCGCCTACCGCGCGGACGGCGAGCACCCCAAAAATCTGGAGTCAAAACCTCAATTTGAGTCTGGGGATTAACTTCACGGATCGCCTTAATAGTCGCCACAAACCAACCTGCGCCCCCATCAGGCAAATCATCTCGCGCCACCGAAGTCAGAACTACATAGCGCAAACCCAACAACTGCACTGATTCCGCAACTTTTTGTGGTTC
The DNA here is from genome assembly GCA_035298405.1 of Kamptonema sp. Classification (GTDB taxonomy): domain Bacteria; phylum Cyanobacteriota; class Cyanobacteriia; order Cyanobacteriales; family Microcoleaceae; genus Kamptonema. Next base: position 239 of record DATGYA010000050.1, read on the forward strand.
CTGCGGGTCTAAAGGCATAGGCGCATGACCCTTATCCACTTGACAAAAAGCACAAGCACGAGTGCAAGTCGGGCCCATCAGCAAAAAAGTCGCCGTCTTCTGGGCATAGCACTCTCCCCGATTGGGACAGCGCCCTTCCTCGCAAATCGTATGTATCTGACGCTGCTTAATGATTCGCTGCACCTGTGACAATTCACTAGCTTTGCCAATTGAACGTCGCAACCATACAGGCAGAGGCGACATCAAAGAGGTAATATGGGAATCATCCGGCTTACTTGTAAAAGTTAAATTGGTTTGGGCACGCATAAAAGTTGGTTTATTCTGCTTTTGAGCGCTGTTATTCTAGACCAGATTAACCTAAAGTAGTTGCTTTGTAATTCAACCCAGTTTTGAAGGCAATAACCTTATATTGCTGGAATTCTGTAAGAATATATTTAAGGTTAGGAACCCTCACTCATCAGCAGAGGAGTTAGTCGTGGCAAGTAACAAAATCCTAGTAATCGATGACAGCAAAGTCATCCGCGTGCGGGTGCGAGAAATGTTGCCCGTAGGCAACTTTGAAGTCCTAGAAGCAAAAGACGGCGAAGAAGGACTAAAACTTATTCGTCAAGCACACCCGAACCTGATCATGTTGGATTTCCTACTGCCTAAAGTAAGCGGTTGGGAGGTTTTTCAGAAAATCCAATCGCAAGCAGACCTTCGGCAGATTCCCCTAGTGGTCATGTCAGGTCGCAAGGAAGAGGTTACGGACAAAATACCAGAACCGTTTGACAAGTATTTTTTTGCCTTTATTGAAAAGCCCTTCGAGAAGAAGCAGCTCTCTGAGGCGATTAAATTAGCCATGATTTTGGCTAAAAAGCGCCCCCAAGAGCCAGACGCACCAGAGGCTAAACCAGCCGGAGCCGCCGGGGCCGGAGCTGGAGCTGCTGAAATTAAGGCTCTAAACGACAAAATAGTTAAAATGCAGGCTGAGATTGACGCTCTCAAGAAACAATTAACTCAAGTTGTGACAATCATCAAGCAAAAGTTGAAGTAATAGTTAACGGTTAACTGTTAACCGTTAACTGTTAACTGAGAATTCTCCCCATCTCCCCGTCTCCCACTGCCCAATGTCTGACTGAACAATGGTTTTAGATTCTTCCTTTTTGGCTCAAATGCGCGGCTCGGCTGAGCAATTGACAGAACGATTAGATTGTTTTTCCCAGGCGCGGGTGTTAGTGGTGGGCGATTTGACACTTGATGAATTTCTCACCGGTCAAGTCGAGCGGATTTCCCGCGAAGCACCTGTCTTGATTCTGCGCCATGAAAATACTAGGCAATTGCCAGGAGGCGGCGCAAATGCTGTCTACAACCTTGCGAAACTTGGAGGCCAAGTCAAAGTTGCCGGTTTGGTGGGCAAAGATGACCAAGGACGGGCTTTATGCGGTATTTTTGAAAACGCGGGAATTGATATCACGGGTATTTTGATCGATCCCAGCCGCCCGACAGTTACTAAAACACGAATTTCTGGTCATGCTCGCCAATCAGTGACTCAGCAAATTGTGAGGCTCGATCGCAAGTCCGATGAATTGCCAGATTTAGATTTACAGTTGCAATTAGCAGAGTATATCCGCCAACAATTGGATACTGTAGATGCTGTGGTTTGTTCCGACTACGGCGATGGTGTTTTAACTGCCGCGGTAATTGAGGCAGCGGTATCTCACCACAGGACTATTGTAGATGCTCAGACGGATTTGGATCGCTATGCGGGGGCTGGTCTGTTTACACCCAATTTGCCGGAAGCTGAGCAGGCAGTAGGATATGCAATTAAGAACTCTACAACTTTGGTGAATGCAGGGCGCGATCTTCTCAATTTAACTCAAGCTCAACAAATGTTAATTACTCGTGGCGAGGAGGGTATGAGCTTGTTTGAAAGAGTTAAGGATGGAGAAATTTACAAACAGGATATCCCAGCTTTTAATCGGACAGATGTATTTGATGTAACTGGTGCTGGGGATACAGTGGTGGCGGCGTTGACTTTAGCATTGTGCGTTGGTGCTTCTGGTTGGGAATCTGCTGTTTTGGGTAATTTGGCAGCAAGTATTGTAGTGCGTCAATTTGGCACTGCGACGACAACTATAGAGGAGATGAAGGAAGCTTTGCGATCGCTTCTTAGTTTAGATTGCTAATTGCTAATTGGTTAAATTTATGGGATAATGGCTAGCTAAAAAAGTTAACGGTTAACAGTTAACCGTTAACAATTAGAGTGAATATACCTGACCATCAATTAACAGCCGAGTAATTCCTTTTGCTTGTAAATAGGGAGCGGTTTTTTGTAACAACCTACCGTCAGGAACTTTGAAAACCCGTTGGTTGCGCGTAGAAAATCGGCGGGCTACTCGGTGATTATCAAAAACTGGCAAAGTTTTCTCTCGAATTTCTTCAGGAGGAATTTGTCCAAGTTCACCAAATGCTTTCAGAGGTCTAGTAATTAGTTCCGCCGCACGGTCAACTACCAAATAGCAGATTTTAGGAATAGACGCTTCACTCAGTGGTAAAACTTGAACTAAAGTTTTACTCCGAAGTTGGATGGAAAAGCCGGGGCGCGAGTTGGGCATCCCCTCAAAATCTTCATCTTCCAGATCGGGTGAGCCGAAGTCATCTAAATCTTCGTCTTCATCTAAATCTTCATCTTCATCTAAATCTTCATCTTCATCAAAATCACTGAACTCTTCCGCTTCTAGAGGCCCTTCATCTCCAAGCATTTCCCCTAAATTTCTATTGCCATCGCTGTAATCCTCATCCACAAGTTCTGGTGCATCCTCTTCTGGCAAGTTAGAAACATCCGAACGGCGAGGTATAACTGCTCGGACATCAATTGCAGGAGAGTCCAGACTGCTACTCGTGCGCTTGCGGATTAGTTTCGAGTTGGGCAATGGCTCAGAGACTCCTGGGTATAACGGCTCAGAGATATCGCTCTCCGGCAGTTCGTCAACATCCGTTGCTGTTGGCTGGGAAATAGTGCTTTGAGAATGAGGCAAACGCTTTTGCTTTTGCTGGACTAAAGCTTCGTATTCTTCCTCGGACAAAGCGCTTTGGAGGATGCGCCTCACTGTAGAACTGCTCACCCCGTAGCGTTTGGCGAGGGTAATAGTATTCTCATCGGAGTGTCGATACAATCCGAGGATTTCGCGTTTGTCAGATTCAGAGAGTTTTGTAGGCGTCATGCCGATTTTCCAAGGAAAAAGACGGGAGCGGTGGCAGCGTGGGATCGCTGTATTTTAGATTGAGTGACTTGGGGAAATTTAATGGTTGACATCTCATCAAAAATCATGTCATCTAAAATCTCTAAGTACCCCGTCGGCCGCGCCTACTCTGGCGAGAACGGGTTGAGATGTCATGTTCCAAGACAGCTCCCACACCAAACAGAATAGCGCCGAAAACAAAAAAGATTTCCATCAAACTGCCGCTTTGGTAGGAGACTTCAGTCTGAGTATCGCGCCACTTGGAGTACATATCTGCAATGTAAAGGGAAAAAGTAGCTGCGGCAATCATCCGCCAAGACTGGGAAAAGCGTCCTCCCCAAAAAGCAAGTAGGAGGGCTGTGGCAATAATCAGCAGGAAAACGTCACCTATGATGTAAAAAAGATTTACGTAATAGGCATAGGGAGTAAGTTGCTTATCAAGTTCCATAACCCAAGCTGGGGTATGGGTTGATTCTTGTTCTTGAGGTTCTGCTTCTGGAGTTGCAGCCTCTGGTTCAGAGGCTTGTGCCTTTAAGTTCGGTGAGTTCTTGACTGTAGGCGCTTTTGTGGCTTCAGGAGTAGGTGTAGCAACTGTTTCTAGTTGCGGTACAGGTACAGAAAGTAAACCGAATTGTGTCTTTAAAGAGTCAGGAGCTGCAACCCAGAAAGCTATAGCCATACCAATTGCTGCAATTCCCCCTAAAGTTCCCCATTGCCAAATTTCTAGATTTAGCCGTTTGGAAGTAACAGCTAGAACCATGCCCCAGATCAGTGCCACATAACTGCCCACATAAAAGATATCGGCTGGGGATATATCAGGGTCAAGTTCAAAATACAGCTCCCAAACGCCAAATACCACATTGGCTAGAAAGTAGAACACCATCCCCAAGCCAATACCGAGCCAAACGTTTCGCCCGCTGGCCATTTGAGGGCTTTTCCAGTTTCTAAAGCATACTAAAGACGCTCCCAGGTAAGCCCCGCATTCAAAAATATAGGTGCCGATGGAGTACCAAAGCGGCAGTCCTTCCTCCTGAGAGAGGGGGACGCTGAACAGCAGAAAGAATAACAATGCCAATACAGCCCAAACAACTCCCAAAATCACGAGATTTTGAGCTGAGAAGAGGGATGAAGAAGTAGATGACTTTTCTGAAGTGCTGCTCATAGGGATTCAAGAGGCATAGTTAGCAATTCAATTGGAGAAAAGGTAAGTGGCAGTGAAACTGCACGAACAGTGGGGCTTTTTTATACAAATCTGTCATTCAGGTTTGCATATCGGTGCCGCCTGCGATGCCATTGTCCAAGATTTTTTATTGTGACCACAGTTTGGCTTGGGGAGATTGTTTGAGCCAAGCTATAAACTGGGAGCGATCGCCTGCGGACATATCTTGCAAGATTTCGCTGACTCCTTCGGCAAAGGTAGTATTACCAAAATATGATTTGCCTAACCTGTGGAGTTCTTGCAGTAAGGTATTCAGGTGCTGCTCTTGCCAAGAAGGTATTTTGAGACTGTTGAGGGGATCGACGGTGAGCAAATTTTTGACCGCATCTGGGGAGTCTGCCTGCGGGAAGTTCCCCTGCTGAAATACCTTGGCGATATCTTTCTGAAACGATGCGGCTTGCCTAGCACCTAAGAGGTCTTCAACGTCGAAGTAAACAGCTTGGAGCAGCAGCAGACAAGCTTGTGCGAATAGTGGAGCCTTGGCTTCGGAGCTGGCTGGTTCTTCACTGACAAGCTGATCTAAACGGACTTTGCCCCAGACGCTATATCGATCCGGCTCTTCTAGCAGTACGCAGGCTTTGCCCCGGTTGTCGGTGAGATCCCGCCACAAGGCTCTGGCCTCTTCTGCTTGTTTGCCGCTGAAGGCGCTGATTAGGCGAAAAGTCTGCCCCTGATAATTGAGAATCGGGATTTGCTGATCCCGTTTTGGGTGTTGAAAATTTGTGATTTCAACATCCTGTCGTTTCAGAATAAACATGACACTGCGATTTGACTCCTGTCATGGCCGGGGGTGCTTTGCAAGTCATTTTACTCTCGCTATGCGAGAGTTTCTACCTGCGGACGACTGAGGGATGAGTTTTGCCAAGTTGCGATCGCCCGTCTGGACGCAGCCGCTGGGCCAAATCCCGCTAACTAACACCCTATCTTAATCTATGCTTTAATGATCTGGTTGGCACTGTAAATTTACTGCCAGTCTCTCTAAGTACCTTTTTCTTGAATTTATTTTCTAAAGCTTGCTTGTTTCATTGGATGCAACCTAAGATATAATGAAGTTCGATGATATGAGTTAGCTCAAGAGCTTTAAGTTGGGTGCGTAACTCAGTTGGATAGAGTAGCGGATTTCTAATCCGCCTGTCGCAGGTTCGAGCCCTGCCGTACCCGTTTTGACTTTTCGATCTGAAATTCTTGGCAATAGATTCTTCAGACATCTCCGAAAAAACTCTGAAATCCTTGCTGTTATAGACAAAACCCCAGTTTTACGAGATTTTTTTGCAATAGACTTCTGGAGAAAAACGAATCAAAGTCAGGCAAGATGCCTGCCCCACAAGAGTTATTGGAGACTTTTAATAGATATAGATGTAAAAAATCCTTTTGTCAGGGGCAAGTTATCCTGTAGCCCTTGACTTTCTTTTTCCTTGAGGAAAATTTTTGTATGATTATAACCGATTTTAGCCAAAAAGTCAATAACGACTATCTAGTATGAAGATTTCGTAAGTGTGGTATGCAGTTTCCACATCAGAGAGCTATATTAGGAATATACGAATACACAAATGAAACGAAAGGAATGTTCATCATGAACAGAATTGGTCAGAGAAACTTGACAAAGGTAGCTGAAACCCACCGTGCTAACCTCCAGAAGAGATTGTTACATCGCTTAGACGTAGCCAAAGCTAATGGTGATGAAAATTTAATCCGCCTCCTCGAAGACGAAATGAGACAAATTTAAAGCAGTCACAGCCAAAGTTTGCCTTAGATTTAATATTAAGGAGGTTAACGCGGCTGTGTACAGGTACGATGCACCCCACCTCTAGTTGCTTAATGTTCTCTTCTCTCTTAGTTGGTTTAAACAAAACCCGGTTTTCTTAAGAAACCGGGCTTTTTCGTTAACAGTTAACTGTTGACTGTTGACTGGAAAATCTATACTAACGACCGCCGACGACGACATTTTTAATACGCAGGTGGGGGCCGCCGACACTTACGGGTAAACCGCCTTGACCGGCTTTACCACAACCGCCGTAAGCATAAACCGAGTCATTGCCGATCGCCTCAATATCCTTAAGCGTCTGAAAGACATTCCCAGTTAGCGTTACATCGCTTACTGGTTCAGCCAAACGGCCATTGCGGATCATATAACCTTCGGCTGCCGCAAAAGTAAACATTTCTCCATTCGTTTGTCCGCCTAACATCCGCACTGCATAAACACCTTCCTCAATATCAGCCAGCATCTGATCCAAAGAATGTTCGCCAGAGGCGATCGCAGTATTCGTCATCCGTACAATTGGTGGAAAACCTGCACTCAAAGCGCGAGCATTTCCAGTTGGCAATTCACCCATTTTGCCGGCTGTTTCGCGGTTGTGCATTCTGGTGGTCAAAACTCCATCTTTAATCAAATACTTGCACTGAGTCGGTACACCTTCATCATCATATTTCAGAGTTCCGGGAAGTCCAGGCAAAGTTGCATCATCAACAACATTTAACTGTTCAATTGCCATCGGTTTGCCTAACGTCAGCAACTCCTGCATTCTGGGATTTTCGTAAATACCGTCAGCTTCCGACAAGTGGCCAAAAGCTTCATGAATGAAGACACCAGCCAAGTATGGGTCTAAAATCACAGTATATTGACCGCCTTTCACAGGTTTGGCATCTAACTGTTTAACAGCTCTGATCGCAGCACCCTTAACTTGGTCTTCAATGTTAGCCAAAACATTGTAATCCGAGCGCGAGTGGATCGACTCAAAACCTTGACGGACAACACCACCTTCACCCCGTGCGATCGCGCCGAAACGCCCCGTCACGTCCAAGCGTTCTTGAGCGATAGAAGTACCTTGAGAATTAACAAAATAAGTAATCCCAAAGCGATCGCTATAACCAGTCATTGTTGTCTGAATTCGTGGGTCAAAATCTAGCAACAATTGATTATAATTTTGCATCAAAGAGCGTTTTTCTTCCAGAGAGACAGTTCGCGGATCTCGCCCCAATTCCACAGCCACATAATCTTGAACTGGTGTAACTTCTGCCAACTCAGTAGTTTCACATCCTACTAAATGAGCTTGAGAAATAGCTTCTTCAATGCGGGATTTTAGCTCAGCCAAGCCATTGAAAGTCACAAAACTCCAGCCCCCCTTGTGACAGGCGCGGATGCCCCCAGCAAGCGAAAAACTGCGATTAACGCCATCCAACTGTGGGCCGCGAAAACTAATTGCCGTTGACTCGCTCTGTTCGGTGCGAATTTCGAGATAATCCACGCGATCGCTAAAGGATGCGATCGCCTCAAGCAACTGCTCTTGCATCGAATTTTTCACGCTCTGAGTCACTCTCTAGAAAAAATAATAATTACTAACTCCAGTTTAACCTGTATATATTTAAAGCTTTAAGGAGAAAGGAGAAGGGGAAGGGCAACTAGGAGAAATGCTGAGCTAAGCATCTTTACATTGGGCTAATAACAACCTAAAACTCTTTCACCATGTATGTTTGACTGGCTTTAGCCAAACATTAGCCCGGTTTTATCCAATCTAAAATCGAAATAAGTCTCTAGGGATACTACCAAGCATCCCATCTGTAAACTGTTCCAAAACCGTAGATTTAGCTGTAGAAAGCGCTTATGAAATTTGAACTAATTGCTTTGATAGCTGAGGCAGGGCGGGCAATGGCACACAATGGCCGCTGGATGTCTTGGAATTTGTTTCTGGCATTAGCACCGTTAGCCGTGAGTTTTTGCCTATTTAATCGACCGCGATCGCGCTTGCTGCTGTGGGGTACCGGAGTACTCTTGGGCGCGACATTCTTACCCAACACCCGCCATGTTTTAAGCTATGGGGTTCACCTAATCCGAGATGTCGGCAAAACTTACGTACTAGGCGCGATCGCTCTCACCCTGGTGCTAATGGCTTTAGACATCTGGGTGTTGCGGCAGCGCGGAGTTCGCTCCCTCCGTTGGTGGGCAGGATTTCTAGCTTTCATCGCCTTCTTGCCGAATGCGCCCTACGTTTTAACCGATATCATTCACCTAATCGACCAGATTCGCTGGGGTTACTCCGTATGGGTAATTACTCTTGCCTTGATTCCGCAATATTTAGTGTTTATGATTACAGGGTTTGAAGCTTATGTCCTGTCTGTGATGAACTTAGGTTATTACTTGAGGCAACAAGGTTTGGGTAAGTTCATCTTGATTACCGAGTTAATCGTCCACGCTCTTTGTGCTATTGGCATTTATCTGGGGCGATTTATACGTTTCAACAGTTGGGACATCATCACTAACCCAGACGAGCTCGTTAATACTGTGATGAACGATCTGATCGGGAAGCGTCCTGTTTTGGTAATGGCTGTAACTTTTCTGGTGATTAGCTGTTTATATTGGTTGATGAAGCAAGTTAGTTTAGGGATAATCCAGCAACGCTTAACAAGCGAACCCCAGTCGGATTTGGTTAAGGGAGAGACAACTTCTTCCGGGCCGATTTCCTAGCCAGATTCCGCCGCAACTCCAATGTAAAGGAAAAAGGAAGAAGAAACCAGGAAGAAGGAAATCTCGCCCTATTCCTCAAAACTCAAAACTCAAAACTCAAAACTTTTCTTCCCCCTCCTGTAGAGCCTCTAGCATTTTGTCATAACTCTTGATATCTTAAAACAGCCGAAGTAGTTCCTGTGAAAGCAAAGATGAATCGATTCGATCGTCAGTTGTGGAAGCGATTTTTAGCGATCGCACAACCTTATTTTTATCCCCTAGAACGGGGTAGCGGTGCAGTCTTCCTGGGATTGCTGGTGCTACTGATTGTATTTCTGTTCGCTGCGATGTTTGTAGCTGTCAGCGTGTTTAGTTTGGGAACTCAAGCTATTTTCCCTAGCTTTTTTAACAGCATTGCGGCTGGCTTAGCAACACTGATAAAAAGCATTATTAACTCGCCGGCTGTCGCCATTGTTATTTTAATGCTGATTTTGCCATTGGGCACCTTCGTCTTTTTCAGGAACAAGTTGATACCGCGCTGGCAGCCATGGGGATTGTTGACTCTGCTGCTGATATTATCGCTTTCTGTCAGCGGTCTTAACGTGGTGATTAGTTACGTAGGTAACTTTTTTCAAACGGCATTGGCAGGTAAAGATGCCTCCAACTACTGGAAATATCTTTATGTCTATGCAGGGGTTTTTGTAGTTGGAACTCCGATTGTAGTGATTTACAGGTACATCCAAGATAAACTTAGCCTTTACTGGCGAGAGTGGATGACGAATAAGTTCCTTGATAAGTATTTTGAGAATAGAGCTTATTATGAAATCAATTCTAGGAAAAATGAAATTGACAACCCCGATCAGCGGATTTCGGAAGATGTTAAATCTTTCACGACTACAAGTGTGAGATTTTTACTAATCATTCTGGGTTCAGTAATTGATATTATATCTTTCACAGGCATTCTCTGGTCGATTTCTAAAGAACTCTCAATGTTTCTGATTCTATATGCTATCTTTGGCACCATAGTTACTGGCATTTTTGGGCAAAAATTAATTCCTCTAAACTTCGAGCAACTTAAAAAAGAAGCTAACTTTCGGTATGGATTAGTTCACGTGCGCGACAATGCTGAATCTATTGCCTTCTACTCTGGGGAAGAACAGGAGTCAGTTCAAGTTAAGCAGCGATTTGTAGAAGTATTTCGTAATTTTAACTTGCTGATTGGCTGGCAACGAAATTTGGGATATTTTACAAGAGGATACAAATATGCAGTGGTTATTATTCCTGCTTTATTTCTAGCTCCTGCTTACTTTGCGGGTAAAATTAAATTTGGAGATATCAGTCAAGCTGCTTTTGCTTTTAATCAGGTTTTAGACGCTTTTTCGGTGATTGTGGATCAGATTCAAGAGTTGAGTACTTTTGCAGCGAGTGTCAATCGTTTAACGGTATTTACAGATACGTTGGAAGCACAAAAATATGTACAAGAATTAGGAGAAACTACGATTGATACTGTGGTTGATTCTGAGTTTAAGCTAGAACATATTACTTTAGAAACTCCGAAACATCATAAGATTTTGGTTAGGGATCTTTCAGTTGAAGTTCGACCAGGAGAAGGGTTGCTGATTGTAGGTCAAAGTGGTGTTGGTAAGAGTTCTCTGCTGCGGGCGATCGCGGGTTTGTGGAACAAGGGTACAGGCCGTTTAGTGCGACCAAACTTGGATGAAATGCTGTTTTTACCCCAGCGCCCTTATATGATTTTAGGGAGTTTGCGATCGCAATTACTGTATCCCAATACCAGTAGGGAAGTTGACGAAAAGCAACTACGCAGCGCTTTAGAATTGGTAAATTTAGCCGATTTGCCAGAGAGAGTGGGTGATTTTGATACAGAGTTAGAGTGGGCTGATATTTTGTCCATTGGAGAACAGCAACGCCTTGCTTTTGCACGGCTGTTAGTGACCCAGCCTCCCTACGCTATTTTAGATGAAGCTACAAGTGCTTTGGATCTAAAAAATGAGGCGGCTTTATACCAGCATTTACAAGGAACTAAAACTACTTTTATCAGTGTCGGCCACCGCGCGAGTTTGGTGGAATATCACCAATATGTTTTGGAATTGTTAGGCGATTCTAGTTGGCGAGTGTTCTCTGCTAAAGATTACCGGGCTAGTGTTAGTGTGTTTAGCTAGTTGCTATAGAAAGGGGGAGAGGGGGAGGATGGGGGAGATGGG
>DATGYA010000051.1:0-8655 GCA_035298405.1 Kamptonema sp.
CGGTTCGTTGCCTTTCCTTCTGGCGCTTTATTAATCTAACCCGACTGCCAAGGAATGTCAAGCGTTTTGGCAAAGTTTTTTTGACTTTTTTTTGAGCATTGCTCCGTAAGACTCCTAGCTGCTGTGCTAGCTAGAAATTGGCGCTAACCAATCTCTGCATTTGAACGTTTTTACCTTTTAACCAGACTCTACTTAAATTTTTGATTAATAATTTGACCCTGGCTAGGTAAAATTGCGAGATTACATATATATGTTTTACCGCCAGCTTATGAGACAACCCACAACTCGTCCCTTTACTTTGTTCGTTACCTGCGCTTCGCTGCTGATTGCTTGTGGTCAGCCGAACAATACCCAAACGCCAACAGCATCTCCCACAACTTCCCCATCTAGCGCTGCTTCACCTACGAATACGCCTGCGGGGACTTCAGCAGGGATTCCCATCGGGATTGGGGTGGCCCAAACCAGCAACGTTGCTTTATTGGGTCAGGAGGAAGTCGCTGGGGCGAAAATTGCAGAAAAATATTTTAATGATAAGGGCGGGATTGATGGGACACCAATTAGATTGGTGTTTCAAGACACAGGCGGTGATGAACAAGGGGCAATCAACGCTTTTCAAACTCTGATTAATCAGGATAAGGTGGTGGGTATTGTCGGCCCAACTCTTTCCCAACAAGCTTTTAGTGCCGATCCAATTGCCGATCGCGCTAAGGTGCCGGTATTGGCCCCCTCCAATACAGCCAAAGGTATTCCCCAAATCGGTGATTATATAGCTCGCGTATCCGCACCTGTGGCAGTGGTTGCTCCCAATGCTGTTGAGGCAGCTCTAAAGCAAAACCCCAAGATTCAAAAAGTAGCGGTGTTTTTTGCTCAGAATGATGCTTTCAGTAAATCGGAGACAGAAACTTTTCAGAAAACTGTTAAAGACAAAGGGCTAGAGTTAGCAACAGTGCAAAAATTCTTGACTACTGATACTGACTTCCAATCTCAAGCGACTAACGCGATTAATATACAACCAGATTTAATTATTATTTCTGGGTTGTCTGCTGATGGTGGGAATTTGATTAAACAATTGCGAGAATTGGGTTACAAAGGCATTATTATTGGTGGCAATGGTTTAAATACTTCCAATGTTTTGTCAGTATGTAAGGCACTTTGCGATGGTGTTTTGATTGCTCAAGCTTACAGTCCTGAGCATGAAAATGAGATTAACAAGGCATTTCGTGAGGCTTATCGTAGCCAATTTAAAAAAGAACCACCTCAATTTAGCGCTCAAGCTTTCACAGGAGTTCAGGTTTTTGTTGAGGCATTAAAGGCTGTAAATGCTAAATCAAAGGTTAATGCTCAGCCTTTGGCAGATTTACGTACCAACTTAAATTCACAGTTGTTAATTGGCAAGTATGACACGCCTTTGGGTGAAATTTCATTCACACCTGAAGGTGAAATTAATCAGAAAGCTTTTTACGTGGCACAGATCAAAATGGATGCGGATGGAATTAATGGGAAGTTTGTATTCTTGAAGTAAGTAAAAAGGACATAATCAAGGAATAAAAAGTATGACCGATCGGGTACTAGAGCGAATTAAGGAATTTAATAAAAGGCGCAACCCAGAGCGTTTATTATTGAAATACACAGCAATGAGCGCCAATAGTTTTGTCTTTTTTCGTGGAACTTGTCATTTATTCTACGAGGATTGGCCTATAAATTCCCTGCTGAATGATGCCCCGCCTGTCTGGGTATGTGGTGATTTACATCTAGAAAACTTTGGCAGCTACAAAGGTGAGAATCGCTTAGTTTATTTCGATGTAAACGATTTTGATGAAGGAGCTTTGGCTCCTGCTACTTGGGAAATATCTCGTTTTCTTACTAGCATTTTAGTCGGTGCGGGTACATTAGGGGTTAATCAATCGGATGCAATTGCTTTGTGCCATTGTTTTCTAAAAGCTTACACTGGTGCTTTGGCATTAGGAACTGCTCGCACTGTCGAGGCGGCAAATGCTGAGGGTATGGTTGCAGATTTGTTAGAGAGTTTGAAACTACGCCGTAGGAAAGATTTTTTGGATCGGCGGACGGAAGAGAAAAAAGGCAAGCGTCGTTTTATTATTGATAATAAACGCACGGCTGCTGTATCCTCAAAAGAGGAATCCTCAGTTCAATCCCTGATCAAAAATTGGGCGGCTAAGCAGAACAATCCAGATTTTTTTAAAGTGTTAGATGTCGGAGTGAGAATTGCTGGGACTGGCAGTTTGGGGGTAAAGCGTTATGTAATTTTAGTTGAAGGGAAGGGTTCTCCTGATGGTAATTATTTACTGGATATAAAACAAGCCACTCCGTCTTCTCTTACACCTTATTTGAATCTGTCACAACCTAAATGGGCTAATGAAGCTGAAAGAATTGTCGCTATTCAAAAGCGAATGGAAGCTATGCCTCAAGCTTGGGTTTCCGCAGTGGAAATGGAGGGTGAACCATTTGTTTTGCGGGGGTTACAGCCTACTCAAGATAAGGTGAGCTTGGATCAGTGGAATGGGAAGTTAAGGCGGTTAGAAAAGGTACTGAAAACTATGGGAGAAATTACTGCTTGGAATCAGTTACGCAGTAGCGGTTGTCAAGGTTCGGCAATTGCAGATGATCTAATTTATTGGGCAGAAAATGCTTCTCAATGGCAGAGCTATCTGTTGGATTATGCTCAAGCATATTTTGACAAAGTAGAAGCAAACTATCAAGAATTTTCTGCGGCAATTGCTAAACAAAAGTCTGCGGTATAAAAGAGGGAATGTGGACATTACCCAATTTATTCAACAATTCCTCAACGGTTTGTCGATTGGCAGCGTGTATGCTATTTTTGCTTTGGGCTACACACTGGTTTTTTCCATTCTAGGAATTATCAATTTTGCTCACGGTGCTGTATTTACGCTGGGGGCTTATTTTACCTATACTTTGATGGGTGGAGCTTTCGGTTTTAATGGGTTGTTGGCAAATGCTAAAGCGCCTATTGAATTGCCTTTTTTTGCAGCTTTGATTATTGGTAGTATTATGGCGGGTTTAGTTGGGGTGATGATTGAAAGGGTCGCTTTTCAACCGTTGCGTCGGCGACAATCTGACCCGCTGTTGACTGTGGTTTCTAGTTTGGGGGTAGCTGTAGCAATTTCTAATATTATTCAATATCTAGTTGGGGCTGAGATTTACACTTTTCCTGCTAATATTTATGGTATTTTGCCTGCAGCAATTAATTTTGGTACGCTTGATAAACCAATTCCAATTCGGACTGTGCAAGTGGTGATTTTTGCGGTTTGTATGGTGATTGTGGCTATTTTGACTTACCTGATAAATTTTACTAAGTTTGGTAAAGCGATGCAGGCTGTGGCTGAAGATGCTACTACTGCTAGTTTATTAGGGATTGATACTGATAGGTATATTGTTTTGACATTTTTTGTGAGTAGTTTTTTGGCTGGTTTAGCTGGGAGTTTGGTGGGTTCTAGTGTGAGTATTGCGGGGCCATATTTTGGGATTGTTTTTGGTTTGAAAGGTTTAGCGGTAATCGTGCTTGGGGGGTTGGGGAGTATTCCAGGGGCGGTTTTAGGGGGTTTTGTGATTGGTTTGGTGGAGGCTTTTGTGCCGGCAGATTTTTCTGCTTATAAGGATGCTGCGGCTTTTGCGATATTGTTTGTTATGCTTTTGGTTAGGCCGCAAGGTTTATTAGGACGGCGGTTTATTCAAAAGGTTTAGATTAGGATAAATTGTGGATAAATTGCAGAAGTTGCAGGCGATTGGAAATCGCGCCTATACAAACGAAACCCACCTACACGAGTTATAAGTAGTTCTATCTCAAATCTTAAATATAAATGGCTAATTTTTTTGCTACTTACGGATTTTTAATTGTTTCAATGCTATTAGGGGCAATGCTTGGGTTGTCGCTGTATTTGCCGCTGATGACGGGGCAATTATCTTTAGCTAGTCCTGGTTTTTATGCTTTGGGTGGTTATATTTCAGCCATTCTTTCTACTACAGTGTTTAAGCAAGCTGGTAATTTATTTCCTTTGCCGTTGCTATTTTTAGAAATGTTAATTGCTGGAATTGTTACTGGTTTATTGGGGATTATTGTCGGGGTTCCCGCCTTGAGATTGCGTGGAATTTATTTAGCAATTGCAACTATTGCTTTTGTGGAAATCCTACGGGTTTTATCCCTAAATTTGGATATAACTGGGGGCGCGGTGGGGATTTTTGGGATTCCGCAACCTTTTGGCACGCCGATTGAGTATTTGTGGGTTGCAGTGCCTTTACTGTTAATAAGTATGGCACTTCTTTATCGCCTTGAACGTATCCGTGTCGGTCGTGCTTTTGCGGCTATTCGTGCTGATGAATTGGTGGCTGATGCAATTGGGATTAATCCGACTTTTTATAAAGTTTTAGCTTTTACTTTGGGGGCGATTTTGGCGGGAGTTGTGGGTGCGGTAAGTGCTCATTTTTTGAATACTTGGAATGCTCGTCAAGGTACTTTTGATGCTAGTATTATTTATTTAACTTCGGTGTTAATTGGTGGGAATAGAACGTTTTTAGGCCCTGTGTTGGGAGGGATGGTGTTTACGGCTTTGCCGGAGGTTTTGAGGGCGCTGGCAGCTACGGCGGGTTTACCTATTTGGTTGGCGCAATTTTTGCGGGATGGGCGGTTAATTATTTTTGGGTTGTTAATTGTTTTGGGGACGATTTTTTTTCCTCAAGGGTTAGTTACGCCGGAGTTGTTTAAGCGGTGGAGGAGGGGCGATCGCATCCACACTCCTCGTTGATTTGCCTATTGATAAGTTGCTACGTAGCAACTTATACGCCACACCGCCAAAGCTTAATCGTCTTATCACTACTCCCACTAGCCAAATATTCCCCATCAGGACTAAAAGCCACAGAATAAACTGAATTAGCATGGCCAGTTAAATTACAAACTTCTTGACCATCTTTCACACGCCAAATCTTAATCACTTGATTACTACTACTCGCTAAAAATTCTCCATCAGGGTTAAAAGCAATAGAATCAATATACCAAGAATGCCCACCAATTGTCAAAACTTCTTGCCAATCTTTTACCCACCACAGCTTAATTGTATTATCGTGGCTACCACTGGCAAAAAACTCGCCATTGGGACTAAAAGCCACGCAACGCACGCAATCTTTATGACTAGCAATAGTGCGAATCAGCTTTCCATCTTTTACTTGCCAAATTTTAATGGTTTTATCCCAACTACTACTAGCAATCAACTCCCGATCGGGACTAAAAGCTACAGAATAAACTAAATTAGTATGACCCGTTAAAGTACGAATTTCTTGACCGTCGTTCACTCGCCAAATCTTGACACTTCTATCCCAACTACTACTAGCAATTAACTCCCCATCAAGGCTAAAAGCCACAGAGTAAACTGCATTAGTATGACCTATAAATCTGCTAATTTCTGCGCCGTTATTAACTTGCCAAAGTCTAATCGTTTTGTCATGGCTGCTACTAGCAATGTTTTTACCATCAGGACTGAAAGTAATACAGTAAACTGAATTAGTGTGTCCCTTAAGAGTACAAATTTCTTGCCCATCTTTTAATTGCCAAAGCTTGATTGTCTTGTCATCGCTACCGCTTGCAATAATATCTTCATCAGGGCTAAAAGCCACAGAATAAACTAAGTTAGTATGACCCATAAGAGTATGAGTACATTTCCAGTTATTAGCCTTTGGCTTAGGTGAACTTACGCTTTGATTTTGTGTGATTTGCTTGGCAATTACTTGTGAATTAGCAGTTAGTTGTGAGTGTGTTAAATTTATCGGTATTTGATGGTTCAAATCTTTTAATACTTCGGCGGCGGATCTATAGCGGCGATTAGTAGCGTTTTCAATCATTTTATCGAGAATTTGCCCTAATTCATTTGTGATTTCATTATTTACTAAATATTGCCGCCAAATCCAGGTATTTTCACCAGGGTCAAAAAGATCGAAGGGAGAAACTTGAGTTAATAGATAAATACAAGTTACTCCTAAACTATATAGATCGCTAGCAACAATGGTTTTACCTCTGGCTTGTTCGGGCGCGATATATTCGGGGCTGCCAATACTTGTTCCTGTTTTCAATAAGGCTGTACCTGTAGCAAATTTAGCCGCACCAAAATCCACTATAACTAATTCTCGATTTTGTCGGCGAATAATATTTTCTGGCTTAATATCTCGGTGAATAACATTATGATTATGGATAAAGTTAAGTAAAAGTAACAAACTATTTAGTAAGTCACGAATCTGAGTCTCGTTGAATATTCCTTCGGTTTCTACGACTTGGGCTAAGTTATTTCCATCTATAAATTCCTGTACTAAATACTGGCGATTATTTTGAATAGCATAGGCAAGAAGTTCGGGAATTTGAGAATGTTTACCTAATTCATCAAGACGGAGAGCTTCTTGTTCAAATAGTGCTGATGCTTTCTGGGTATTATTACTGTTGAAAGATCCAATTAAGGGGTTTTCTATAGATAAAAATTGTTTGATTACACAGCAAGGTTTAGATGGCTTGTCCTCATCCACTGCTAAAAATGTTCTGCCAAAACCACCTTTTCCAATGGGTTTAATGGCGCGATATCTGTCTTTCAGTAACAGTTTTGAGCGGCAAGTTTGGCAAAGTTTGACTTTACTAGGATTTTGTGGTTTTTGGCAATTAGGATTTAGACAGTAACTCATTCGATTAAAGATTTTATATGGGCAGCGTGTTTTTAGTTAAGAATATCGTGTGAACGGCATCAGTGAAAGAACAATATATCTCTCCCTAAGCCTCTCCTTTTAGGAGAGGGGAAAGGAATAATTTTTTGCTTAATAAGGGATTAAGCCTCTAGTTTAAAAATCCCACATTACTGGATTTTTGTCGAGATGATCGGTAACAGTTCGCCCGATCGCGTCAATTTCTTTTAGCTCATCTGCACTTAATTTAATATTAGCAGCTTTGGCATTTTCTGCTGATTGCTGAGCATTACGCGCACCGACAATTGCATTAGTTTGAGGTTGGGCAATTAACCAGGCTAAAGCCAAATTTCCCAGACTTACTTGATGTCTTTCTGCAATTGGGCGTAGTTGATTTAAGGCTGATTGTACCCGCGCGTAATTTTCTGGCTTAAATAGCTTACTTTTCGCTCGATGATCGCCTTCTTCAAACTTATGATCTGGTCCAAATTTACCTGTTAATATTCCCTGAGCTAGAGAAGAATAAGCAATGATAGCGATCTTGTTTTCAACACAGTAGGACATTGCCTCTTTTTCAACCCATCGCCAAAATAGAGAATAAGGAGGCTGTAAACTATCAATACGTCCATGCTTCGCAGCTTCTTCTATTTGGGTACGGGAGAAGTTAGAAACACCGATCGCTCTGATTTTACCTTGTTCTTTTAATTTGTTGAGGGCGCTCATTGTTTCTTCGATCGGTACTAATTCACTATTCCAATTGCCGGAGGGCCAGTGGATTTGATAAAGATCGATATAATCGGTATTAAGGTTTTTGAGGGAGCGATCGCAGGCTTCGATTACCAGATCGTATTTCAAATGGTTAGCAAAAACTTTCGTCGCATATACGGCGCGATCGCGCACATCAGACAAAGCTTGCGCTACAATTTGCTCAGAATGTCCTTCACCGTAAACCTCAGCCGTATCAAAGGTGGTAATGCCAGCATCAAAAGCCCCTCGGATTGCTTTAATTGTTTCAGAGTCCTCAATTCCTACCCACATCCGCTTACCAGCTTGCCAAGTACCCATAATAATCGGGGTAATGGCAATTCCTGATGTGCCTAATTGTCGGGTTTCCATATTTGCCTCCTGAGTTTGATTGCTACCTCACCTTTACATATTATGCAACAATAATATTAAAAACACAGGAGTAATATACTATGAAATCAATTGCTAGTGCTCTCAAAGAATGGAATGTTGCCGTTAATGCTTTAGAAACTGGCAAAACAATTGTACTATTGCGAAAAGGTGGTATCCGCGAAGATGGCGGACATTTTAATGTGACTCATCAGCAGGTTTTACTATATCCAACTTTTGAACATCAGCAGCCGGAATTGCTAAAACCTGAATATGCAAGTCAAGTAAAAACTGTAGAATCGGGTTGGCATCCTGAAACGATTAGAATTGGTAGTTGGGCTGAAATTACTGATACTTTTTTGATAGCTTACGAACCTGCGATCGCAGCTTTGTTTCCTTATCATATTTGGAATGAGAAATTTGTCAGCGATCGCCTCAAATGGAAAGCCAGTCAACCAATTTATATCTTATTACTACGCACTTATCAGTTACGCAAACCCCAAGAAATTTCCTACTCCTCAGCTTATGGCGGCTGTCGTTCGTGGATTGATTTAGCTGAACCAATTGCTATCAATGATTCCCTACCTATTTTAAGCGATCAAGAATACATTGAAAAATCCAATAAAATTCGCAATGCTATGGCAAACATACAGAATATTTAGATTCGATCGTAAAACTAAATTTTAATTAAGTTAAGCACCAAAATTTCATCTTTTTATGTACCTTTTAGTTAGATATATCTCAATCCAACCCAGAGCAAAATCAGCAGCTAATGCCATCATTGCTGCTGGAATTGCACCCGCAAAAAGTAACTGATTATTACCCGTAGCCACACCGCGAAAAATAAAG
>DATGYA010000052.1:0-9836 GCA_035298405.1 Kamptonema sp.
CGGCGAAAAATTTGGCATCCCTTCCCCCGTGAAAAAGTCTTCACCTTATAGCCTCGATCGTAACTTATTAGGGATGGCGATCGAAGCCGGAATTCTCGAAGATCCTTGGGAAGAACCGCCGGAAGATATTTATTTAATGACCAAGGCGATCGCAGATACACCTAACGAACCCGAATATATTGAAAAAACAACAAATTTATTCCTTTTCCTCTCCTAAAAGGAGAGGAAAAGGAGAGGTAGTTCGTGGGTTTGGGGTTAGGTCACAGATACAAATAATAAAGTTAATGCGTAACAGCTTACTTCCTCAATATCCTAGTTTTTTCAAAACAGATTTTGGTGAAACAATATGCTTATTAAGCCCCAACTTCCCTGGCTTGATTCCTAAAGCTAATCCGATAATTTCGGTGATATAGAGAACTGGCAAATTATAAGAAACATTGTAATGCTTCTCAATATCTGGCTGTCTCAATTCGAGGTTAGTTGCACACAACGGACAAGCCAAAACAATGCAATCTGCACCCAGAGATTTTGCCTCATCTAATAGTTTCTTAGTTAACTCAAAAGCTACCTCTTGCTTGGATACCAAAATCGGGCCGCCACAGCATTTAGTCTTTGACCGGAAATCGACAACTTCCGCACCACAAGCTTGAGCTAATCTATCTATAGACATAGGAAAAACCGGAGAATCCCAGCCAGTAATATCGGCGGGGCGAGTCAACAGACAACCATAATAACAAGCAACTTTTAAACCTGTTAAAGACTTCTTAATATGGCTAGAAATATCCAGATCGTTAGCTAAAACATCAACCACATTTCTAACTCTAATATTGTAGTCAGAAACATTGATACCCATTTCCGACATGATAGCCATAATTCTATCTTGTTCGGTTGGTTCTTGTAATGCCTTAAGTGCCCTCGCCGACTTGTTATAACACCCGGAACAAGATGCTAATAAATCGAGATTTTGTTTTTGGGCTAAGGCAACATTTCTGGCCGCCATTGCCATTCCAAGATCGTGAGAAACTCCAGCAGCAACCGAACCGCCACAACAAGACCAATCTTTGAGGTCTTCTAGTTCAATTCCTAATTCCTGCATCACGACTTTTGTGGAGATATCAAACTCTTTGGCAGTAGTATGAAGGCTGCATCCCGGATAGTAAGAATATTTCATTTTTTACCTGCCTTTTGTAATGCTTCGCTAAATGTTTTGGGGTCTTTGATTTTGGCTGGGAATGGCGACATTTTGCCCTTGAGAGCTAACTTGATTCCCAATTCTGCTTGTGCGATCGTGGCTGGTAAACCGCCATATTTCTGCATTAATTCCGGTTCAAACAGGATGCCTCTTTTCTGAACTAACTCGACAAATATCTGATTAAAACGGGTAGAATCATTCTCGATTCCTTCTCGAATGGCGATCGCTTTTACGGCTTCAATCACATCAGCAGGACGCACTCCACGCGGACATCTGGAGGTACAGATGTAACAGGAACTACACATCCACAAAGCGTTACTTTTTAGTACCTTTTCCCATTCCCCTCTCTGCACCATTAAAATCAGGGTTCTGGGTGACATATCCATCAGGTCAATATTAGTACAGGCACCGCTACAAGTACCGCATTGCATACAAGCTGCGATCGCCGCACCTTTTCCACCTTCTGCAATCGCTTTATCGAGAAATTCTCGATTCATTTTATCGCCGTCTAGTTGGCGATCGGTCTTAAGACCAAATACAAATTTTTTCGCTTTTGTTGCCATTGTTTTCAGCCTTATTTAAAAAATGATAGTGCCATTTCTGTTACTGCTTGACCAGTCAAATTTGATGCAAAATTGGCTTGATTACTAGCCAAAAAACTAGCAATTTCTGCCGCTGCCGATCGCCCATCGGTAATTGATTCCATAATTGCTTTTGGCCCGGTTGCTGCACCTGCGAGAAAAATACCCGATCGAGCAGAATGATTGTTAGAATATTGCAGATGGGCAGTGGCATAAAAGCGATCGCAACCCAAGGTTAAACCCGCCACCTCTGCTAACTCGGAATTACCTTCCATCCCCACCATTAAGACCAAAAGATCGACTGTCAACCGCATCGGTTTTGCAGTTAATGTATCTTCTAATCGCAACAATAAACTGCCATCATTTTTCTCACCCGCTTCAGAAAGCCGACCCCGAAGAAACTGCACTCCATACTTTTCTTGCGATGTTCTGTACAGTTCCTCATAACCCCGACCAAATACCCGAATATCCATATAAAGGCAGTAAATTTCACAATCGGGATTCTGTTCTTTAATCTCAATTCCCACCTTAATGGCATTCGTGCAGCAAACTCGCGAACAGTAATTATTATCCACCTTCTCATCGCGAGAACCAACGCAATGAATAATCGCTACTTTTTTCGGCACTTTACCGTCTCTGGTTCTCACACTGTGCGTCTTCAGCATGGCATCTAGTTCTACCGAATTGATGCAATTATCATAAATTCCGTAGCCGTATTCTTCTTTTAAAGTGGCATCAAAATGCTTATATCCTGTTGAAACTAAAATCGCCGCTGCCTCAATTTCTTCTCCTCTTGATGTAGTCACTTGGAAATTAGGGGCAGAACCTTTAATCTCTGTCACCGTAGCATTATTTAAAATTCTGGTATTCCCTAAACCAGCCTTAAGATTGGCGGTGATTTCCGCAGCATCGGTAAAATCAGGAAACACTTTATACCACTTATTCAAATGTCCGCCAACTTCGGCTTGTTTCTCGATTAAAACTACATCATAGCCAAAGTCTTGCAGTTTTCCAGCCGCCGCCATTCCCGCAGGGCCACCACCAATTACGACTACTTTTTTGTTCATTGTTTTTTACCTTTAAATTGTGATTGGTTTGCAATTAACAGGTGATTTAAGCTCCCTTTTTTAAGGGCAGTAGGTGAGGTCTAAAAAGGTCTTCGGCGTTGTTCGGCAGTTTTAGATTTGTCATAAGGAATGCCGATTTTATCTAGCAAAGGCTCGATATGCACAACTTTGGCATTCAGTCCGCAATCCTTAAACGGGTCATAGCCTAACATTAGCCCAGTCAATTGTGCATAATCAAGAACGCTGACGTTAAATTCTTCTTCCAAAACTTCTTTAATTGTTCCTTGTTCCGCATCCAAAAATACCGTACATCCAGGGCAATTGGTGAGGATTAAGTTACAATCAGGGTGCGCTTCTTTGAGACTTTTCATTTTCTTGTAAACGCTACTTGCGGTGTAGTCTCTATTCTCTGGAAACGCACATTGCCGGAAACCCATGCCGCAGCAATGCCTACGTTCTGGATAATCAACTATTTCTGCACCGAAAGCTTCTAACATTCCCACTAATACTTGGGGAAACTCAGCACCACCCATGCACTCACTAGGAAATATTTTTCCATAGTGGCATCCAATATGATCGACTGCTTTAATTCCTTTTAGGCTATATTTGGCTTTTGCTGCTAATTTATGCCGATTGGCAAAAAACACATCGGAAGCATGAACAACAGATGGTCTTCCCCCCGATACGTGAGGAATCCAAAATTCACGACCTGTGGTTTCTTTTAAGGTTTTTTCGGTGTATTCTCGCCACTCCGGTTCTTCTTCCCAGAGTTTGATCATTTCTGTGTAATTGGCAAAAGAAGTAACGCAGAAGGAAAAGAGATTGTCGACACCCAATTCGTAATGTGCAATCGAAAAATTTCTTGCCGCAACCACCATTTGAGTTTGCAGGTTTGATACATCTCCGTGATAGCCAATAGCGCCACAAGAAGTATGTCCGGGTGCTTCCCGCAATTCCATTCCCAAATCGTTTTTCAATATCTTATAGGCAATACCTTCGGTATATGGAGCGGCACTTTGGATAAAGCAACTACGGAAGGAACCCCACAATTTTCCGCCTTCGTCATCTATCGTTGGAACCTGCTTTTGGTGTCTTTGCCAAGCTATATTTTCTCTGGCTACTTTCATTATGTTTTCTCCTTATTTGTTTTCTTCGATTTCGTAGTTTCTGCTATCACCAGTTTCTAGCCAATTTTGCCAGTATTTTTCTACTTCTTCTTTGCTACCTAGTTTCTTTTCCATGCCTTTTTCGACGGCATCCATTAACTCCATCGCCCCGGTTGCTTGATAAATTGCCCGCAATTCTTCCATGTCTTTTTCAGGAATAACTCGGTGCGAACCTGGGCTATTTTCGAGATCCATTGGCACGTCCCACCATGCCCGCAGTTCTTCTCGATGTTCGTAATAGTATTCCCAATTTTCACCCAGTTCGGGGAAGTGGGCGGGGCTGATATTTTCAGCTAACAAGGTATAGCCTCGTTTCAGCACATTTTCCCCAAATACTCGCTTGGCAAATAATTGCTGTCTGCCTTTTTCCGACTCGGCAAAGTAACCGTGACGAACGGAAAGTCGGCGCAAGGCAAGAATAACTGAGGCGGTACTATTGCCTCTGGGACAGCGAGTTTTGCAGGAAAAACATTGCCCGCAAAACCAAATTTTTTCTGACTTGAGTAACTCTTCAATCCAATCGTCAGATTCAGATTGGCAAATGTTCATCACTTCTCTAGGAGAGTAGTCATTAAACTCTGCTGCCGGACAAACTGCTGTGCATACGCCGCAGTTTAGACAAGCATTCATGCCGTGTTGATACAAGATGTCTTGTTTAAGTTCGTTAAATAATTTGCCCATGAATTAACCTCCTCTTTTGAGTCGCTGAGGTTATGCCTCTTGTTCATTTATTCACTATATAACTACGTAGCTATATTGTCAAGAGAGTTTGAAAATTAATTTCTAGGGGGTAAACTAAGTAAAAATACTCAATACTTTAGGGCGCTAAAGCGTAACAACATATTGATTAAGATGCAGCATGAGTCCAGTAATATCGCCGACACAGACTGGTGTTAAAGATAGTAAGACTGATTGAGTTGTTTGCGGATACGACTTTTTAATCAAGACCAAGATTATTTAATAATAATTAAATCCTGTTTTCCAATCGCCACCAATTATCTACATCAGTTCCACCCGCTCATTCTCGCCATAATCGCTGCTAGGAGTGGCAATAAAGTAAAACCGAATAATTCTCCTTTGATTAACTAAGATAGTCGGTTTACCTGGGCAATCTCTAAACTGGGAGCTTCACCCTTTTGCAAGTCTTTAAACCAGAATATAAAGGTGAATGTTGGATATAGAGAAAATAAACTGATCTGTGGGTGGGATAAAGTATTTGGCTAGTGGGTAAAGTGCTGCTCCCGCAGTGGAGGCCACCACTGCACCCGTCAAAAACGCGAAGCGCTATAACTGTAAGTTGGAAATTTGTTGATAGGCAAGCTCCAAATTAAGTAAAGTTTGAGTATGGTTTTGGGGAAAAGCTTCGGGGGTGTAAACTTCGAGGGCGGCGGTGTAAAATGCGATCGCAGTTTCAATATTCTCAGTTTTGTCTCCCTTGATTCTCTGACAATAGGCAATTGCCAGATTATTTTGCGTCTTGGCCCAATCTTGGGGAAAGGAATCGCGGGTGTAAACTTCTAATGCAGCAGTGTAAGATGCGATCGCTAGTTCCAGATTGTCAGCTTTCTCTCCCTTGATTCTGTTAGCGTAGGCAGTTGCCAGATTATTCTGCGTCATTGCCCAATTTTGGGGAAAAGCTTCGCGTGTGTAAACTTCGAGGGCGGCGGTGTAAAATGCGATCGCAGTTTCGAGATTCTCAGCTTTGTCTCCGCTAATTCTGTTTCTGTAGGCAATTGCCAGATTATTTTGCATCATTGCCCATTGTTGAGGAAAAGCTTCGCGGGTGTACACTTCTAAGGCGGCGGTGTAAGATGCGATCGCAGTTTCGAGATTCTCAGCTTTGTCTCCCCTGATTCTCTGACAGTAGACATTTCCTAGATTATTTTGTGTCTGAGCCCAATCTTGGGGAAAGGCATCGCGGGTGTACACTTCTAAAGCAGGAATGTAAAATGCGATCGCAGTTTCGAGATTCTTAGCTCTCTCTCCCCTGATTCTATTAAAGTAGGCAACTCCCAGATTATTTTGCGTCATTGCCCAATCTTGGGGAAAAGCTTCACGGGTAAGGACTTCAAGAGCGGCGGTGTAAAATGCGATCGCGATTTCAATATTCTGAGCTCTCTCTCCCCTGATTCTACTAAAGTAGGCAACTCCCAGATTATTTTGCGTCCCTGCCCAATTTTTGGGAAAAGCTTCACGGGTGTAAACTTCGAGGGCGGCGCTGTAAAATGCGATCGCCATTTCAATATTCTCAGCCATCTCTCCTCTGATTCTTTGACGGTAGGTAGCACCCAGATTATTTTGCATCCCTGCCCAATTTTGGGGAAAAGCATCGCGGGTGTAAACTTCTAAGGCCGCAGTGTAAGAGGCGATCGCTATTTCGATATTCTTAGCTTTCTCTCCCCTAATTCTGTTTCTGTAGGCATTTCCCAGATTATTTTGCGTACCTGCCCATTGTTGGGGAAAGGCATCACGGGTGTAAACTTCTAAAGCAGCAGTGTAAAATGCGATCGCTTTTTCCAAGTTATTCGCACGATCGCTTTGAGGATATTCTTGGTAAAGATTACCCAGTCGCCCCAAAGCAGCCGCCTCTCGTAGGCGATCTTTCAAATTCCTAGCAATTTCTAAAGACTGCTGATATAGGTCAAATACTGGTTCCCACAATCTTAAGTCATAGTACATATCACCTAACTGTAACAAAGTGTCGGATTGCGCCGTGCGTAAGTTCAATTTTTCTTGTAACGCAAGTGACTTATCAAAGAAATGAATTGCGCGATCTCTCTCCTGTGAATAATCCTGTGCTTCGTGCGTCTTTACCCGATTTGCATAAGCATTAGCAACGCGATTGTATAGGGTTGCTAATGCAGGAGTTTCCATAGCTTGTTGCTCCAGATTTTCAACCTGTTCTAACAGTTCCTCTAGCGGTAAAGTCTCTCTTCTCTCAGGCTCAATCAAGAGAGAAATTTCCTCAGTCTTGTTAACCACATCCCTTTCTTGCACCGCAGGTGCTACAAACCGAAATACGCCACTCCGCCAACTCCAAAAATCGGGTGCTTCCATACTCAAGCGACTCAAAATCTTCGGCGTAACCCAAAGTACGATCGGATAAGGAAACTCCCGCAATCCCTCCCGCGTCCATTGCAAATAGCCGAAAAAACGGCTTAACTCAGACTGATGATTAGAGTCAGCATTTAACGGTGAGCTTGCCGAATCCGTTGACGCAATCTCCATCAAAGCTTCCGTTCCTGTTACAGTAATCGCGGCTAATGCCTGGGGCGTTTTTAGCTTTGGATAATCCTTAACCAGTTGCTCCAACGCCGCTCTCAAGCTAGGTTCCTTTTGATTCAAAACCGCACGATAACAGGGGATAGTAGGAGAAAGTTCGGCCTCGTAACGATTAATAATCTGGGTTTGAAAATCTCCCGGTTGACAGGAGGCAATTAACAATGACAATACACCTTGACTTGCTTCAATTAAAGAAACAAGACCATCGTAACTATCCTCATTAATCGATCGATAGTCTGCGATCTCAGTGTTAAGCATTTATGTCACTCCGATTAACCCACGTTTCTGTAATATTTCCTGAACTACGGGATGTACTCCAAACCACAAATCATCGTTGCGATATTCTAGGATGTAGAGCGTGTGCAATAAATCTAGGAAATCCTGATCCATCCCATCTTTGGGTAAATAATTTTGGTATACATCCACTAGAATTTGATAGCGGTTTTCTCCAAGGGGTTCTGTTAAATTAATCCGATATTCTGTAATAGCATTTTTCAAAATTTCAGACGTGATTATTAAATCTTGCTTATCTGGTGTGCGACGTAACTGCTTCAAACATAACCCACAGGACTGACTAGCCAAACGAATAAATTCTCGCAAGGCCCCACCACTTTTGACGATCATCATCTGAGTTGCTTCCGGTTCAATCAAATCTTGGGGAAGTCGCTTGTAAAGAATTTGCTCAAATACTTTTACAGCTTCTTCAACAGGAGAGGCATTTGGAACTCTATCTTCTCCACGCGGAAACAACTTTGTCGCCCACATGGATTGAATCTTATTAGGGGTAGCATCCTGAATAATTCCTCGCAACGACATATCTCGTGTCGCTGCCATTGGAATTGTATAAATAATCCGAAACTGAGGCTGAAATAACGCACTGATATTATTTCGATAAACCCGATCTACAATTGTAAGATCGAGTTTATCAAGATCGTCAATCACGACCATAATTTCTTGTCCGCACGCCGCTTGAATCGCACTAGCGATATCGTTAATACGATCGACCAAATCTGAAATCCGTCTCGCAAACTCAGTCGTAATTTCCTCACGAATCACAGAGTTTGCCTTTAAAGTTGCTTTCAACTTAGCAAAGAATTTCACAAACCAAGCATTTACACCAGCTTCTCCACTTGTTTCTAGCTCCAGGCTAGAATCAACGGAACTTCCCTCAGTTCGAGTATGCTTACTAAACCACTGATAAAAAGCTTTTTTGGTTTTAGAACCGATTTTGATATGGCGTTCTTCTGCTGCTTCCATAAGCTGTACTGCCATAGCAAACAAAATATTCACATGATTTACATCTGACATTTCAATCAGGTCAGAGATGGAAAAGAACACTACAAAGTAGCGATTTTTCGTGTGCTGGCAAAATTGACTCAGCAATGTCGATTTGCCTGAGCCAAGATGCCCCGTAAAAATGATTTTGTTATTGTCCGGTGAGCAATCTTCAACCAAATGCTCCAATTCTTCTAAAATCTCAGTGCCATATTCCACATGAAATTTATTCAGTTGCTCTGGGGTTGTCAAAGGAAGTAACTGAAGATTCTGGAAGGCTGTTTGGAATGATTTTAGGCGGTCGTTGCTCATAGGGTATATATGAGGGAGTAGAGAATCACACTGAGATTTATTTTATCATCATTGGTGGGTGGCCAGAAACCGGGTTTTTGCGAGAATCTTCGTTACAGTCGATATGAATCGTAAAAAACCCGGTTTCTTTGATTCTGGTAGGTAGCCAGAAACCAGGTTTTTGATCGAAGGTGCGTAAGTCCTGTATTATACACATTCCAAAGCTTGCATTGCTTGGTCAGTAGTTAAAAAAACATGGTCTTTCCCTAACTCCTCCACAAACCCAACCTTTAACAATCCATCCATCACCGGCCCCTTAACTTCAGACATATAAAATTCAATTCCCCGATTATTCAAGTCAATAATCAAACTTTTTAGCGTTTCCAAAGCACTACCATCGATCGAATTTACCGCACTACATACCAGTAATAAATATTTTACCGCTGGGCGATCGCTCACTGCTTTCAGCAAGTAATCCTCCAAATATTTAGTATTGACAAAGTAAAGACTAGCATCAACCCGAACGGCCAAGATATGAGGACAAGTTTTAACTTCATGGCGTAGCACATTACGAAAATGTTCGCTGTTTCCAACTCTACCAACAACGGCAATATGCGGTTTGCTAGTGCGCCATAAATGTAATAGAATTGATACCGCAGCACCGAACAAAATCCCTTTTTCCACACTGGTGAATAAGACGGCTAGAAATGCAGACATCCACGCGATCGCATCAGCTTTGTTATACACCCACAAGCGTTTCAGCGTCGCAATGTCGAAAAGACTACTAACAGCCATCACAATAATTGCCGCTAAACAAGCTTGTGGTAAAAAGTAAAATAACGGCGTTAAAAACATGACAGTAAGCGCCACAATCAATGCCGTAATCATCGATGCTAGAGGAGTATTAGCATTAGCAGAAAAGTTCACACCCGATCGACTTACGCCTCCAGCAACTGGATAACCACCCGTCAAAGCTGCACTA
>DATGYA010000053.1:0-10819 GCA_035298405.1 Kamptonema sp.
CTCAATTTATTTGAGTATTAATTACCATGAAATTTTTGAAGGTTTGTTTTACTGCGTTCAGTGGCTTCGGAATGTTGATGTTTCTCTTAGTAATGTGTGCTAGCAGCGAAGAGAAGCCATCCAGTATCTCTGCCAATCAGCCAGAACAGACAACTACAAGCCCAAAGGTTGCAGCAACACCATCGCGTCCCGATAAGGTGGATTGGAATATACAAAATCCAGATGCAGTTACTAATGGTAACATTCCGTTAGCTGTAAAGTACATTCAGTCTAGGACTTCTAAAACTGTAGGAACCCCAGCAAATGCTGCAAGTGTCCTGAAAACGCCCTGGAAATATTACGGCAAAATGCTTTGCTTCAGCGGTACGGTAGGTGTAGTAGAAGATCAACCACCGGGAAGTGATATTTCAAAAGTATTTGGTGGCGGTGAAACCTCAGAAGTGGTGATTAGAACTGATGACGGGTCTATTGTTGATCTATTTGCTATGGAAAGTTCTGGTAAATTGAAAAAGGGAGAAACTGCTAGGGTTTGTGGTCTACCCGTAGGCCGCGCGGAAGTCAAGAATGCCATCGGTGGTAAGTTTACCCATCTAATGGTGGTAGGTTTCATCCAATAATAACCCTAAAAAGTTACGCTCGGCTACATTCTAGCCTTTGCTTCACTCAAGACCTACCCTTTACCTCAAAACCATCTTGATTGTAATCCGATCGCTTCTTAAGGTGCGATCGCTATATCAATATACCTCCATTGTTCTAAAAATTTCTCATTCGGGGTAATACTCTACTCAGCACTCGACCCTATTGAGTTGGTCGTTGAGTTTTAGAGGTTATCTGTGAATAGTGAAAATGACAAAAACCTTTTTCTCTGAAACACCTCGCGATCGCACTCAGAAAATAATACTTAGGAGTGAATAATCAGTGGCTACTACAGAACTCTACCTCATCCGTCACGGCATAGCAGCCGATCGCGAAGATTGGCCAACCGACGAAGACAGGCCCCTCACCAAAGAAGGCGATCGCAAAACTCGGAAAATCGCATCGCGCCTAAGCGAATTCAACATCCACTTCGACCTCATCCTCACCAGCCCACTCATCCGCGCCCAAGCCACAGCCGAAATCCTCAAATCAGTAGGTTTAAGTTCAAAAATAGAACAATCCACCGCCCTAGCTCCAGAAGGAGACATCCAAACCTGGCTAGACTGGTATCAACAATGGCGTTTCAGCGGCGGAATCAACTTAGCCTTAGTAGGCCACCAGCCAGATTTAGCAAACTGGGCCGAAATATTAATCTGGGGTGAATCGCGAGATACCCTGATCCTCAAAAAAGCAGGGATCGTCGGCCTCATCGTCCCTGAAACAGGTTCCCCAGTCAGTCGATGCCAAATGTTCTGGCTCACACCCCCCAAATTTTTGCTTGGATCGTCGTAGCCCCTTTTCCAAAGTGATTAGGTGTATTAACCTATTCCAGCTCACACCTGAAAGTAATAAAATAACAGTTGTTAAATACGCGACACCACAAACGTTTCTGGTAATGTAGCTTGAGTAAGTTCCGCTCGCACAAAGGGTAATATAATGGTCGTCATCGGCGATTTCAAGCCAGGTTTAGAAGGTGTACCCGCTACCTTGTCCAGCATCAGCTACGTCGATGGACAAAAAGGCCTGCTGGAATATCGGGGAATTAGTATCGAAGAAATCGCACGCAAAAGTTCATTTCTAGAAACTTCATATTTATTAATATGGGGCAAACTGCCGACAAAAGCAGAACTAGAAGCCTTTGAGCACGAAATACGCTATCACCGGCGCATCAAATACCGCATTCGGGACATGATGAAATGTTTTCCCGAAACCGGACATCCAATGGACGCTCTACAAGCTTCCGCAGCAGCCTTGGGCTTATTCTATTCTCGCCGAGCTTTACCGAACCAAGAATATGTCCGGGAAGCAGTAGTGCGACTCCTAGCCAAAATACCGACAATGGTAGCTGCATTCCAGCTCATGCGGAAAGGTAACGATCCCGTCCAGCCAAGAGATGATTTGGATTACGCTGCCAACTTTCTATATATGCTCAACGAGCGAGAACCCGATCCTTTGGCAGCTTACGTTTTTGATGTTTGCCTGACACTGCACGCCGAACATACCATAAATGCGTCTACCTTCTCAGCAATGGTGACAGCTTCCACCCTGACAGATCCTTATGCAGTAGTGGCCTCAGCAGTCGGAACCCTAGCAGGGCCATTGCACGGTGGAGCCAATGAAGAAGTGATTGAGATGCTAGAAGAAATTAGCTCTCCAGAAAACGTGCGACCATTTGTAGAAAAGTGTGTTGAAAATAAACACAAAATTATGGGTTTCGGGCACCGCGTCTACAAAGTGAAAGACCCCAGAGCGACAATTCTTCAGCAATTAGCAGAAAAGTTGTTTGAGAAGTTTGGACACGATAAGTATTATGATATCGCCGTCAAGTTGGAGGAAGTAGTAGAGGAAAAACTCGGCCAGAAAGGAATTTACCCGAATGTAGATTTCTACTCAGGCTTGGTTTACCGGAAATTGGGGATTCCTACAGATTTGTTTACCCCAGTGTTTGCGATCGCGCGTGTGGCTGGATGGCTAGCCCACTGGAGAGAACAGCTACACGAAAACCGGATCTACCGCCCCACTCAAATTTATACAGGTGAACATGGAGTTGCCTACACTCCGATTGAGAAACGAGAATAGCATCTGGAAATAGTGGGCTTTACCCCCCTTCCCTTCAGCACTATAAAGTGTTCACAATTGAAATTAGTGACGATTTTCAGGAACTCCGGCCCTCAGACTTGCAATGTCTGAGGTTTTTTATGGCTAGGGTGCGATCGCAACCAATCAGTCAACCGGGCCGATCGCATAAGCATAATTTCATAGCTCCCCCCGTTTGCCTATACTGTGGGACGGTATACTGTTAGGCGGTAAAGCATTACAAAATCTTTACAGAAGTTACGCAAGCAAGCCCACTCCAGTAGTGCAATGCTCGCGGCACAACAGTTCAAAATTATATGTGATGAGTCTGAAGCTGGCCAAATGAATGCAGGAATAGACTTACAAGGAAGTTTTGTACAAGCCCTAACCAATTTGGGCTTGCCAGGGGATCTCGCCAAACTGGTATGGCTACCGCTACCGATGTTAGCGGTGCTTCTAGGAGCCTCAGTAGGCTTACTCGTCGCCGTCTGGCTAGAGCGGAAAATCTCCGCCGCCGCCCAACAACGGATCGGCCCAGAATTCATCGGCCCTCTGGGAGTGCTCGCACCCCTTGCCGATGGCTTGAAGCTACTTTTCAAAGAAGATATCGTCCCCGCACTCTCTGACCCATTGCTGTTTACATTGGGCCCAATGATTGTCGTAATTCCAGTGTTTCTGTCCTACTTAATAGTGCCCTTTGGACAAAATCTGATTATTGCCGACATCGGGACAGCGATTTTTCTATGGATTGCCCTCTCTAGTATTCAGCCCATCGGCTTGCTGATGTCGGGGTATGCCTCTAACAATAAATATGCCCTCCTGGGGGGACTCAGGGCCGCTGCCCAGTCAATTAGCTACGAAATTCCTCTGGCGTTGTCTGTATTGGCGATCGCGATGATGTCCAACAGCCTCAGCACGATCGACATCGTGCAACAACAATCTGGCTACGGCATTCTCGGCTGGAATCTCTGGCGACAACCTGCCGGCTTCATCATCTTCTTGATAGCAGCACTGGCAGAATGCGAACGCTTACCCTTTGACCTCCCCGAAGCTGAGGAAGAATTAGTCGCCGGCTACCAGACTGAATATACAGGCATGAAATTTGCCTTGTATTACATCGCTTCCTATGTTAATCTCCTCCTTTCTTGCCTGTTGGTAGCAGTATTGTACCTGGGCGGTTGGAATTTCCCAATTCCAGTAGAATTGCTGGGAAATTTGCTGGGAATGAGCGATACCACTCCCTGGTTGCAAGTGATTACAGGCACTATCGGCATCACAATGACGTTGCTGAAAGCTTACTTATTACTGTTTCTAGCAATTCTATTGCGCTGGACTCTCCCGCGAGTTCGGATTGACCAGTTGCTAAACCTGGGATGGAAGTTTTTGTTGCCAGTTTCTCTAGTAAACCTACTGTTAACAGCAGCCTTTAAACTTACCTTCCCCTTTGCGTTTGGCGGCTAAGCAAGAAGTGTGAAATATGAAGTGTGAAGTATTAAATTTCATGCTTCTCTCTTCTTTCTTATTCTTTCTTCCGTTCGGCTAACGCTCACAGCGAAGCCTTCTTCCTTCAAAGAGAGAACACAATGCTAAAATTCCTGAAACAAGTTGGCGATTATGCCAAAGAAAGTCTGCAAGCAGCCAAATATATTGGTCAAGGTCTATCTGTTACCTTTGACCACATGAGCCGCCGCCCGGTAACAGTTCAGTACCCTTACGAGAAACTGATTCCTTCCGAGCGATTCCGGGGCAGAATTCACTTTGAGTTTGATAAGTGTATTTCCTGCGAAGTCTGCGTGCGAGTTTGTCCGATCAACTTGCCCGTTGTGGATTGGGAATTTAACAAGGAAACTAAGAAGAAACTACTCAAGCACTACAGTATTGATTTCGGAGTTTGTATCTTCTGTGGTAACTGCGTGGAATATTGCCCGACCAACTGTTTATCCATGACAGAAGAATATGAGCTGGCAGCTTACGATCGCCACGAATTAAACTTTGACAATGTGGCGTTAGGACGATTGCCTTACAAAGTTACAGACGATCCGATGGTTTCACCAATGCGAGAATTTGCTTACCTACCGAAAGGTGTCAGCGATCCGCACGAAGTCGCATATACAGATCGCCGTGCGGGTTTACGCCCAGAAGAAATTCTG
This sequence comes from Kamptonema sp., assembly GCA_035298405.1. Taxonomy (GTDB): domain Bacteria; phylum Cyanobacteriota; class Cyanobacteriia; order Cyanobacteriales; family Microcoleaceae; genus Kamptonema. The sequence goes on from DATGYA010000053.1 coordinate 4,863, forward strand.
GAAAATTCCGAAAAAAGTTAATGGTTAGTTGTTAATGGTTAATGGTTAACGGTTAACGGTTAACGGTTAACGGTTAACCAACCAATTAGCAATTAGCAATTAGCAATTATCAGTTAGCAATTAGGGACAGAAAATTGTGAATCTAGCAGCAGGGGTTCAGATTGTTTCATTTGGCCTGTTGGCCGTGATGATGATTGGAGCAGCTTTAGGTGTAGTGCTGTTTTCTAACATCGTCTATTCAGCTTTTTTGTTAGCTGGAGTGTTTATGAGCATTGCGGGAATGTACCTTTTGCTCAATGCTGACTTTGTAGCCGCAGCCCAAGTTTTGATTTATGTTGGAGCTGTTAACGTCTTGATTTTGTTTGCCATTATGTTGGTGAACAAGCGAGAGGATTTCCGAACTATTCCTAATGCTTGGGTGCGAAAGGCGGCAACTGCTCTAGTTTGTGTGGCATTGTTTGCACTTTTGGGAACAATGGTGGTCTCAACTCCCTGGACTATTTCAACAGCAACCTTGCCTCCAGGTGAGAGTTCCATTGTGGTAATTGGCAAGCATTTCTTCACTGACTTTTTACTCCCATTTGAGCTAGCATCTGTGTTTCTATTGATGGCAATGGTGGGAGCAATTATTTTGGCTCGCCGCGACTACTTGCCCGATGAAATAGCGGGACAGCTACCTAAGCAGCCTGTTTTGACGTTGGCAGAGCGCCCTCGTGAATTGGTTTCTGTATCGGGTGATAGTGCTTCTACAGAAGTTAGGAAATAAGGGTAATGCTGCCAGCTTGGGGATAAAAATACGCCACCAATCGGTGGCGTAAAAAATCTCGTTCTTAGCCATATTTAATCAGAGAGGGTCAAAGAATCTATGCAATTACAACTCCAGTATTTTCTGTTATTAGGTGCGGCACTGTTTTGTATTGGCATTTACGGTTTGATTACTAGCCGAAATGCGGTGCGGGTGCTGATGTCTATTGAGTTGATGCTCAATGCTGTTAATATCAATTTGATGGGATTTTCTAATTTCCTAGATCCCGTACATATTAAGGGTCAGGTTTTTACGGTGTTTGTGCTGACTGTGGCTGCTGCTGAGGCGGCGGTGGGTTTGGCAATTGTGTTAACTATTTACCGCAACCGGGATACGGTTGACATGGAAGAGTTTAATCTTTTGAAGTGGTAATAGTTAACGGTTAACGGTTAACTGTTAACCGTTAACCGCTAACTGTTTTTAGTTCTAGTAATTTCTAGGGTGATTTTGCCGCCAAAGTCGGGTATAGGGGCGGCTGGTTTTGATAAATTAACTTTGACTTTTTCGACTAAAGGCTGTTGTAAAATTGCTTGGGCAATTGCATCTGCTAAAGATTCTATTAAAGCAAATTTAGAGGTTTTAACTAGGTGTTGGATGGTGGCTATTGTGATCCGGTAGTCAAGAGTATCTTCTATTTTATCGCTGTTTCCGGGTTTGGATAAGTCTAGCCAGAGGGTGACATCAACTTCAAACCATTGACCTAATACTTGTTCTTCTGGGAGGTAGCCAGTATATCCGTAGCAACGAATTCCAGTGAGTTGAATTGAGTCCATTTCTTTATTTTATTATGATGGGTGATATACAGCAATAGCTGGATGAACAGGAGTTAGCGTGAACGAACCACAAGCTGATTTTGATGGAGCTTGGAAACAGGCGCTAGATATCTATTTTGAGGCATTTTTGGCATTTTTTTTCGCCGAAGTTCATGCCTTAATTGATTGGAGTATCCCACCGGTGTTGGATTTTCAGGAATTGCTGGCGGCGGGTGAGGGTGAGAATTAAGGAGTGAGAAGTGCGATCGCTCTTTCCTCAATTTCTGAATTATATTAAATCTGGTTGCATCAAAATTGTATAGGCGGGGCGGGTTTATAAAATTTGCCGATACTTATCAAATATCTAGGCGAACCCGCCCCTACAAAACTCGATCGATCAGATACAATTCTGAATCAAACGGATTTGATATTACAAATCCCGATGGGTAAACTCCTTTGCATCTTTCCCAACATAATTGGCCGCAATATGGCCATCGCCAACCACGCGATATTTATATGTTACTAACCCCTCTAAACCAACGGGGCCGCGAGGTGGCATTTGCTGAGTGCTAATTCCTACTTCTGCACCAAATCCATAGCGGAAACCGTCAGCAAAACGAGTGGAACAATTGTGATAAACTCCGGCGGCATCGACTTGATTTAAAAATGTTTCTGCGGCTTCTATATCCTCAGTCACAATTCCATCGGTATGCCGAGAACCGTAGGTATTAATGTGATTAATTGCGGATTCTAAGCTATCGACGATTTTAATTGATAGAATCAAATCGCTGTATTCTGTTGACCAATCTGCCTCGGTTGCGGCTAGAATAGGCAGAATTTCACAGGTTTTTTTATCTCCCAATAATTCCACTTTAACAGATTCTAAAGATTGGGCAACTATGGGCAAAAATTCAGCAGCGATCGCACTGTGAACTAATAAGGTTTCAATGGCATTACAAGCGGCTGGATACTGAGTTTTAGCATCAATGGCAATCTCTACAGCTTTATTAAAATCAGCGGATTTGTCCACATATAAATGACAAATTCCCTCGGCGTGACCTAATACTGGAATGCGGGTATTTTCTTGGACAAATCGCACAAAGGAGTTAGAACCTCTGGGAATAATTAAGTCAACGTAGCCATCTAATCGCAACAGTTCTAAGGTTTCTTCCCGTGTAGTGAGTAACTGGACTGCTTCGGGATTAACGGCGGTTTTTGCTAATGCTTGATGGATGATTTTTACTAAGGTTTCGCAAGAACGGATCGCCTCTTTACCACCTTTGAGAATTACGCCGTTACCAGATTTAATGGCTAATGATACTATTTGAATTAATGCCTCTGGGCGGGCTTCAAAAATAATCGCTAAAACCCCTAAAGGACAGGTTACGCGCTTGAGAATTAAGTCTCGATCTAACTCGCGATTAATTTGCACAACACCGACAGGATCGGCTAGTTTACCCACATCTCGAACACCTGCGATCGCGCCTTGCAATTTCACTGCATCTAACTTGAGGCGATTGTATAGCGGCCCCGCAATGCCATCAGCCTCAGCCGCTTGGCAATCAGCAGTATTGGCGGCTAAGATTTCGGGCGCTGCGGTTTCTAAAGCTTGCGCGATCGCTTCGATGGCTTGATTTTTTGCCTCAGCGGATAATACGGCTAGCGATCGCGCAGCTTGGCGGGTTTGGGTGGCAATTTCAACGAGAGAACGGGATGCAACTTGAGAAGTAGTCATAAAATTTAAAGTGATTTAATTGGTGCTAGGATTCCATCACCTTTTCCCTCATCCTACCATATTAAATAGCGAACGTTAATTTTTTACTTTCTAGGCTCCGATCGATTATATATTCTTCATCATTTTCTAAGCGTTCGACATCAAGAAAAATGATTTGATTTTTGCCCGATTCTTCGACTAAAATCATAGCAAAAGGATTTAATGAATCATCCGATATTAAGCACTTACAATGTAGCGATCGGCAAAGTTTTTCTATATCTTTTAAATCCATTTTGTCAGCTAAATTTGCGCTTAGTAAATAAAGAGATATTTTTTCTACAAATTCTCCTTTGATTTGCTGTTTTTCGCAGATAATTTGTGTGTGTTCGTCACTATCAGATGTCGCTATGTCTTCAACAATTGCGATCGCATTTGCAGGGAGACTGAATAACTCAGAAATTGCGAACGTTATTGCTTCTGAGGTTAGTGGGCGATCGATTAGAATTTCTTGCCAAAGCATAATCTACTCTCCTTGTGTTGTTTGCCATGCGATCAGTGCGGCTTGTCTTTGTTCTGGGGATGCTCCCATTTTATCTAAAATTTTTCTAGCTTCAGCGGTATTACCAAATTTATTATATACTCCCAATGCTTTAAAGGCTCCTCTATCTAATTGGTAAAGCCCAATTCCTGAAATTGGGTATAGTGTATAGGTATCTTGGTGGACACCATAGATACGATTATTAATTCGGAAATTGGTAGCACCATTATTATCTATGAAGTATTCGGCTTCACCTGAATTAATGGCGGCGACATCGGCTTGGATATTAACTATTGGGGCAATGACTGTGTTGATTTCTCTAGCATAAGTATTTTGCTTAACTTGAGTGATAAAATGCCGGGAAACTGGCGATCTGTATTGAATTTTTCCTTGGAAATTACCAGAATCCACTCTCCTCAACCTATTGCTAATTTGGATTTAATTATAGCATTTTTAAATTTAAAGATGAAAGCTGCACGTAAGATTGTTACGCGGGGATTTTTACCGACTGATATGGTTGAATGAGAATTTCAGCGGGAATCCCTAGTTCTTGATTCAACTTCCGAATCATATCTAATGTTAATGGATGTTTCCGAGATAAAACCTCAGACACCGTAGCTTGACTACCGAGACAGGACTCTAAATCGCGATGAGAGTATTCGCGAGTTTCCATGTAATAATAAATTGCTTCGATGGGATCGGGGATTGCGATCGGAATGTGTTTTTTTTCGTAGGCTTCTACTAAAGTGCTGAGAACATCTAATCGATCGTACTCTGGAGTGTTTGCGGCTGCATTAAATAGTAACTCTATCTCTTTAACGGCTTCCTGATAGTCGGTTTCATTTCTAATTGGGCGCAATTCCATATATTTACCTCTGTTTAAACTATTTCTGCATCTGGATGAGATTCCCAGAAGTCTCGTAGGGTGCTGCGGGACAAAATACGCATAGCATCTATAATAACGCGATCGCATCTTGCTCATTAGAAAGTAAAGTTTTCAATCAGGCGATCGGACGTTCAAGTAACTTTAACCATGTGCATCACTCACCATTTTTCCACGTATGCAAAGATGCGCGTAATTTTTCAAGCTCATCATCCTTAAAGCACTTGGAAAAAGAACGATCTTTGTGGGCATTTGGATGTGGAAGGAAAGCAAAAAATCTTTCACTGCTCCCTATCTTTATTGCCTCAGACACTGAGATTTTTTCAGGAATATTGAATTGACTTTGAATTGCTTTCCTTGCACGTTCTCCCAGCACCACAATTACTTTTGCCCCTGCCAGTTCTAAAGTCCTCAACAAATAGGCTTCAACACATTTATATTGCGCTCGTTCTACGCCAATTTCCTTATGGGATTTACAATGCACTATTTCGGTAAGTGCATAATCAATTCCTGGAAGCACATCCCGTTCAAATAACTCCATAGCACGTTGCCGGACTGCTGCCCAGAACTTAACAGCATGGCTATATGTCCCGTCCATTAGTAAGGATTTCGTACCATTGACGATCCATTCCTTGCGTCCCCCTCCAAAACGATAACTGAAGTAATCTTCCATATCATTGTCTGACCAAGACCAATTTGGGTAGTTTTCACCAGCGCCAATTGATGGATTTGAACTCAGAAAAAGAATAGGAGCTTTCTCTATATGTCCACTCCAAGGCTCAGGTACTTGAAAATCGTCTAAATTGAGCGACTTTTGATAATTAACAATTTCGCTACATGGATGTTCAGCAGCAGGATTTTCTCGACAGAACCGTGCATGGGGGCAATGAGCAATTTCATGTAGCAGAGTTATCTCAGACATTTTAAATGTTGGATTGCTGAATGTTTCAATTATTTGCGGCTTTTTCAATACCCAGGCTCTCGACTGCAATGCGTTACTGCGAGAATCAAAATGTAGTCTTGTTCGATCTCACTTGAGCTAAGGCCTCATCTCCCGGAATTGCTTGCACAGCACCGCTTCGGATTTCGTTACGTCGTTTATGAGCCTCATTTGTCCAAGCGACCTGAATTATTGGATCGATATCGAATTCTAAACTTTCTGCGAGTTTTTCTGCCAAAAGTGCTCTTGATGCACTAGGCAGAGATAAAAGCTCTTCTGTCAGTTGTTCAATTGACCGCATAGCTCGTTGCCAAATGCTTAATTA
>DATGYA010000054.1:0-2810 GCA_035298405.1 Kamptonema sp.
GGGTCAAAAGTACGACATCAAGCTGGAGTATTTCGAGGGTGGTAGTGGTGCTGGCGTTTCGCTGATGTGGTCAAGCTACAGTCAGGGATTTGAGGTAATACCAACTTCCCAACTCTCTTGGTCGAATAATAATGTCACTCTTGCTGTTGCTCCGGCTACTGTTAACGAAAACGGCACGACCAACCTTGTCTATACCTTTACCCGCACTGGAGATTTAACCGACTCCCTCACCGTTAACTTCAATGTTGGCGGCTTCGCCACCTTTGGCTCCGATTACACTCAAACTGGGGCGACTAGCTTTTCTGGAACCAAAGGTAGCGTTACTTTCGCCGCTAATTCTTCTACAGCTACAGTTACCATTACCCCAACTACCGATTCCCTAGTCGAACCAGATGAAACGGTTGAATTAACTTTAACAGAGCCAACCAATTACACGATTGGCACAACCGCAGCGGTCGTAGGAACTATTACGGATAGTGGTACTGGCTTTATCTTTAATAAGTTGAAGACAAATTTCTCAGAAGTTTTTGGGTCAGATAAAGTCACCCGGTTGGATAGTCAAATTAACTTTGACTGGGGCGGCGGTTCGCCAGACCCTTTGATAAATTCAGATTATTTTGTTGGCCAGTGGTCGGGTTTAATTCAGGCTCCAACCACCGGGCAGTACACTCTGTTCGCCAACTCGGATGATGGGGTTCGCCTTTACTTTGAAGACCAGCTTTTAGTTGACGACCTCACTGTAAGGGGCTGGGAAGAAAAGTCTGCAACTGTACAGATGGAAGCGGGGAAATATTATCGCATTCGGCTGCAATATTTTGAGTATCATAGTGGTGCTGGTGCGAGACTTTCTTGGCAGCCTACTGGTGGAACCAAGCAGGTTATTCCTGAAGCCAACCTCTACTCTTTCAACAACTCGGCTTCTGCTGGTTCTGGAACGGGATTGCGAGCTACTTATTATGACAATCGCGATTTTACAGGTACGACGGTTAGCCGCACCGATTCGATGATTGCTTTTGATTGGGCTGGTGGTTCGCCTGACCCACTGATTGGTGGTGATGATTTCAGCGTGAGATGGCAAGGTAAAATAGAAGCGCAGCATACGGAAAAATATTCTTTCCACACGATTTCTGATGATGGTGTAAGGCTGTGGGTGAACAATCAACTGGTGATTGATGACTGGAATTATCACGGTTATCAAATTAAGAATTCTGGCTCAATTGATTTGGTGGCGGGTCAAAAGTACGACATCAAGCTGGAGTATTTCGAGGGTGGTAGTGGTGCTGGCGTTTCGCTGATGTGGTCAAGCTACAGTCAGGGGTTTGAGGTAATTCCGAGTTCTCAGCTTTTTATGAGCTAAAAACCTCCGCACACGCCCAAGGATCGCTACAATAAATAAATAGTTTTTTGAGGAATTTGAGACGCTTCGGCTGGTGAGAAAAAATGCTTTCAATAATTAGCTTGCTTGCGAGTCTCTAATCTCGATTCGGATTCAAATAGGTAGTGTCATGTTAAATCCGCTTTGTATATCCCTTTTATTTCTCTGGTACTTCTTGAAGTAAATACCCATGTAGTTTGCTTGCTACCTATCAATAACGCGAGTATCAAACCGGACTTAACGTGAGGCAATCTGATTTAAAAGTGGGGAGGAAAGTTTTTAGCTTGAGGTCTAGAGGAGGCCAGTAATAGTGTTGACTATGAGGCAACTAGCAAAATATGGATCTTCGCTTTTTGTGTCGGTGTGTTTGCTGGCTGTTTTGTTAGGTTCGTGTGGTGATGATTCCTGCAAAGCTGCTATTGAAAAAGATAAATTGAGCGCATTAATCGGGCAACTACAAGGCCAATGCTGCGTCTATGAGGCGAACCCATACGGCTCCTGTCAGAAAAAATCCAAACCTTTTGTTCCCGGACTCAAATATCGCTGCATTAGTTCGGCTGCCAGATGCCTTGGTGCGATGGGTTCTGAAGCTCAAGAAGCAGTTCCGGCTCTCATTGAGGCACTGAAGAATGGACCCAACAATTACGAGACGGGAGATGGGCCTATTCCTACTCGCGATGACATCATCAAGGCATTAGGCAAAATTGGCGACCCAAGAGCAGTCAAACCCCTGATAGCTGCACTTCACTCACCACGTCCTGTTGATACTGGACTTTTCCCTCGATCATCTGGAAAGCCACGCAAGGGATACGATGGAACGATTGAGGCGCTCGGCTTATTAGGACCTGCCGCAGTTGAAGCGGTTCCCCACATCATCCCTTTTTTGAAGCAGTCTGACTCCTATCTCTTTCGAGCCGCTACCATAGCGCTGGGATAGATTAAAGACCCCAGAGCGATTCCTCCTCTGATCGAGGCATTAAACAATCCAACCAATCCAGGTCTAGCCGCTGATACCCTAGCAAAATTTGGCCCGGTTGCTGATGAAGCGGTTCCCGCTCTTATTAAGATGATTGAAAGCTCGACAAATGTTAGCGAGGGTCTGAAAGCCGCTAGAGCTATAGGCAAGATCCGTGGCCAAGCCGCGATCCCCAAAATAGCAATCATGTACGAGCAAAAATTTGTTGAATTTCGAAAGGAGCTACGAGAAATATTTAGAGACTATGGCTATAAAGGAGATTTTGTCTATGCTACCTCCGATAAGGAAAGATATTATATAACTCTTACTAACTCAGAAAATCTTTACGTTCAGCTAGATCGCAGTACGTCAAATCCCAGTTTAACCAGCGGTCAAGTGTGGATAGAAAAAGATGGTAAAAAGATTTCTATACAAAAATTTTCCACATTTAAGGAAATGCAAGAGATAATTAAAAAAAGT
>DATGYA010000055.1:0-2899 GCA_035298405.1 Kamptonema sp.
CCTGTCTAATAGCTAAAGTCCTCTCAAGAGGACTGAAGAAAATTGTTAAATTTATTAGTCCTCTTCAGAGGACTTGCTCTTTGAGGCAGGGGTTTTAACCCCTGACGGACTAAGGGTTTGGCATTAAGTTGACACCAATGGGCACTACTCCTACAAAACCCTTGTCAGGACAGCAATAGGTTGTTCTGGGGTAACTCCTCAATTAAGAGCGATCGCGCCCAAAGATTCGACTAACTTCTGAATATGCCCTAACTCATGAGTTGCCATCAGAGAAATCCGAATGCGACTAGAATTCACCGTAGGAGGGCGAATCGCCGATGCAAAAATTCCCTTTTCTTTCAATTCTTGTCCAAAATTTAAAGCTTGACTCGCATCTTTTAATAAAAAGCAAAAAATTGGAGATCGGTTATATCGGCTCAATTCGTTACCAAGTTGATAATTATTAACACTTAAATATTTCTCCCGATCTTCTCTAATATTCCAGTTAGATATCTGCTCATCTAGCAAAGTTTTAAAATTTTCCACATTTTGCCATAATCGGTGGCGCAGTTGTGGTTCTTCCCGGACAATATTTATAGCTTTTAAAGCAGCCGCCGTATCTGCGGGTGTCAATCCTGTGGTATAAATCCAACTAGGCGCTCTATTACGGAGAAAGTCAATTACCGAACTAGAACCCGCTACATATCCGCCTAAACTTCCCAAAGCTTTGCTAAGAGTTCCCACCTGAATTAAATGTTTGCCAGTACAACCAAAATATTCAACGCAACCAGCACCATTTTCACCAAAAACTCCTGTAGCATGAGCTTCATCTACTAATAGCATACAGCTAAATTCTTCAGCTATTGCTAACAACTGTGGTAACGGACATAGATCGCCATCCATGCTGAAAACGCTATCAGTAAGAATTAAACAGCGACGGTAGTGATGGCTACTGCTGGCTACGCCTACGCATTCCTGCAACTTCGCCCTTAAATCCTCAAGATCGCAATGATTGTATTCCACAACAGCCGCACCACTGAGTATCGCGCCATTTTTAAGGCTAGAATGGTTGTACTGGTCGGATAAAATCAGATCCCGTTTACCTACAAGAGATGCGATCGCGCCTAGATTCGCCAGATAACCAGAACTAAATACAACAGCATCTTCTGTTTGCTTAAGAGACGCGATCGCTAATTCCAACTCTCTATGTAACTCCCGATGTCCAGTCAGCAACCGCGAACCAGTAGTTCCAGTTCCAAATTCTTTAACAGCAGAAATAGCAGCTTGAATTAGCCTTTCATCACCCGCCAATCCCAGATAATCATTGCTAGCAAAGTTGACCAGTTCACGTCCTTCTAGCAAAATTGTAGCACCAGGGCGACCGTCAATCGTTTGCACCGAGCGATACCAGTCAGCGCGGTGAATAGTAGCCAGCGATTTATCTATCCAAGCATAAGGATCGGACGACATAGTGGAAACATTCCAGAGAATAGGTTATATTGTGTGATGACAACTTAGATGCTTCTCAGTTTGACAATTATAGTCCGCAAAGGCGGACTTTGTTTATGTAGCAGCGAATTCATTCGCCAGCATATTTATTCTCCGTGAGATGCACCCGAAAACTTCTTTCGACTCCCAGAAACTTATGACAACAAATAAAAAATACAGATTAGTTACCCGCAGCGATTTTGATGGTCTTGTTTGTGCCGTTCTGTTAAAAGAACTTGACATGATTAACGAAATTCAGTTTGTACATCCCAAAGATATGCAAGATGGAAAAATCGAGGTAACAAGTAATGATATTACCACCAATTTGCCTTATGTTGAAGGCGTTTATTTAGCCTTCGATCACCACCTCAGCGAAACCATCAGAAATCAGGATATTCAAAATAACCACATTATCGATCCAGATGCGCCATCTGCTGCCAGAGTATTATATAGCTATTATGGCGGCAAAGAAAAGTTTACTGAAATTTCCGAAGCAATGATGGAGGCAGTTGATAAATCAGATTCTGCTCAATTTACTCAAGAAGAAGTTCTACATCCTGAAAATTGGGTATTGTTAAACTTCTTAATGGATGCCAGGACAGGCTTAGGCAGATTTAGAGAGTTTAGAATCTCCAACTATCAGCTAATGATGCAGTTGATAGATTACTGTAAAGCTCATTCAATCAAGGAAATTTTGCAATTACCTGATGTAAAAGAGAGAGTTGACCTTTACTTTGAGCAGGAAGAGAAGTTTAAAGACCAAATCCACCGCTGTGCAAAAGTTTATCACAATTTGGTCGTCTTAGATTTACGGAATGAAGAAGTGATTTATGCTGGCAACAGATTTACAATCTACGCCTTGTTCCCCGACTGCAATATCTCAATTCATGTGCTTTGGGGACTGAAGCAACAAAATACAGTTTTTGCAGTTGGCAAGTCAATTTTCAAAAAAACTTCTCAGACAAATATAGGGGAGTTAATGTTGAAATACGGCGGCGGTGGACATCAGAATGCAGGAACTTGTCAGATAGATAATGATAAAGCAGAGGAAGTTTTAAAAGAGTTGATCGCACAAATTAATCAGGATGGTTGATCGATAAGTTAGGTACGTAGTTGGGCTTTAGCCCTCTTAATTGTGCTTATGTAGTTACGTACCTGGGGGCTAAAGCCCAACTACATACCTGGGGGCTAAAGCCCAACTACATACCTAAAAATTAACCCTATTCTCATGCAACTGAAAACAACTCTAATTTCCTCAATTTGATGGAGATTCAGGATTACTTATTTCTGCACTCTTGCCTCTAACTGGTGGCAATTGTTCGACTAAACCCATTTCAAAAGCAGTATCCGGCAAATCTCCAACAATGTACCTCCCTGGTTCAAACAGTCTCCCCGGCGTAAAACACGGCTGTTTGAGTTGAACTACTTCACC
>DATGYA010000056.1:0-2663 GCA_035298405.1 Kamptonema sp.
GAACTATCAACATTAATTGTCCCCGTGTCAATTTCAACACCAATAACAGCATTAGCCCCCATACGCCGAGCACGTTGTTCCAACTCAGCCAGTGCATCTTGCTGACCTTTCCGAAAAACCTCCTCATAACTACCAGTGCGGCCACCAATAATATCCCGAATTCCAGCAAAGAAATCCCGCAGGGCGTTAGTACCATAGACTACCTCAGCGGTGACAACTCCCAAATAGGTCTGAACCTCTGTACCTTGAATGACATCAGTTGTTGTTACAATCATCGTTTGTTATCCTCAAACACAAAAATCTTGAAATCTTGACCTGATCGAACTCTGTAGAGGAACTACATCTCGCAGTTTAAAGATTCCAGATCCTTGACGAGCACACGAATTCCAACACACTTGACAACAGCATGGCCGTCCACAAACAAACTCTATTGGCAATCTATCTATTAGCGGTGGTTTTCACCGCCGCAACGCCCCAGATGGCAATTTCCGCCGAAATATTGGTTCAAGCTAACCCTCAAACAGCTCAAAATCTTGACGAACTCCTCCGTAAAGGGCGCGAATTAGTTGACTCTGGACAAATCGATCAAGCGATCGCGCTGTATCAGCAAGCCGCTCGTTTAGATGCCAAAAACCCTCGCATTTTCTCCGGTATTGGCTACCTAGAAGCTCGTCAGGGTAACTTCCAAGCCGCCGCCGAATCCTATCAACAAGCGATCGCCCTCGACCCTAACAATGCTGATTTTCAGTATGCCTTGGGTTTCACCTTTGTCAAGTTAGAAAACTATCCGGCCGCCGCCACCGCCTACCGCCGTGCCACCCAACTCGATGCAAAAAATATCAACGCTTACCTCGGCCTCGGTGTGGCTTTATTCCAGCAGCAAGACTACAACGGCGCTTTTCGTGCTTACCAACAAGCGATCGCCCTCGACCCCAAAAATTGGCAAGCCTATTCCTCACTCGGTATGGTACTAATCCAACAGAGGCGCTACCCCAACGCCATCCAGGTACTCCAACAAGCCGCCCAACTCGCCCCGAAGCAAGCAGGAGTACAGCTCAAACTAGGGACAGCTTTGCTTCGTAGCGGCTACACCCCTGAAGGCATAGCAGCTTTTGAAACAGCCGCCAAACTAGAACCCCGCAATGCTGACGTACAGTTTGAGGTAGGAACGTTGTTGAAGGCTCAGAATGATATTGAAGGCGCACTAGCAGCTTATCAGCGAGCAGTGCAGGTGAAGCCCCGTTTAATTGAGGCACACGCAGCTATCGGAGTTATTCAACTAGAAAAAGAAGATTATTTTTCAGCGATTCTTACCTTTCGCCGCGTGATTAATTTAGACCCGGAAAATGCAAATGCTTACTATAACTTGGGCATAGCATTAAGAGCACAGGATCGTAAATCTGAAGCGATCGCAGCTTTTGAACAAGCTCGCGACCTATACAAGCAACAAGGCAAAACTGAGGAAGTACAAAAAACTGAGGCAGCATTGCAAGAACTGAAGTAGCTAATGGCTAATGGCTAATTGGTAAAGCTAAGGCAATTAGCCATTAGCCATTAGAAATGTTAGACTAATTTTTTGACAGAAATTTCCCTAATCCCACCAAAAGAATAAATTATCGCTGGTAGCTAAGTTTTCTGCCAAGATTTCAACTGAACCACAACCTTGATCGACAATATCTGAGCAAAAATCATACATCCGTTCTGCTAATTCTTCGGGATTGACAATTGGGTTTAGAAACCTTCCTGCCAAAGTGTCGTGGGCAATACAGGTTAAAATAAAGGGTTGCTCTTGTTCGAGGTTTTTCAACCATTGAACGACATAGCCTGGACCAATGCCATAATTAGCTCCGTTAGTTTGGTGCAGCGCGATCGCCTCATATTTATCAATGGTGGGTAAAATACAGAGCTTTTCAGGACCTTCTCCGTAATAATGACGGGGTTCATATACAAAGCAGCCTCGCTGCAAAAATTGGCTTTGAAGTTCTTCGGTTTTGATATCTTTACGGCGCTTGCTGTTAATGTGGATGGAAAACCAGCCAGGAAAATCATCGTGACTGCTAGGGGTACTGCCACAAATCTTCGCTAAATCGCTAACGGCTTGCTGATATTCAGGATTTTGAGCGGCGGTAGAAAAGTCCGGTCTCGGAAGTTCTTCCCCCCACTTTTCGCCATTGTCATCTAAGTCTTCGTCATCCTCAATATCATCATCCTCGAACTGGCTTATATCTGTGCCAGTGTATTGCCGGAGAAATGCCAAAATACTTTTTTGACCATACAGTTTAGCGAGAGATGCGGCAGTGTCTCCATCCCGCGATCGCACTTCCAAACTTGCACCAGCACTTAATAATATCTGTAGCAAATGCAGGTGCCCATTTCGTGCCGCTTCACCTAGAGGGGTATGTTCGCAGTTAGGCAGGTTGGGATCTGCACCTGCTGCTAATAAAATTTGAACCATCTCAATTAGTCGCGCTTCTGGTAAGGATTGCCACTCCCAGCAACTGCCATCATCGCGGTATTCCAGAATTCCCATCCCAGAATCACGAACATCTCGATCCACTTCAACATTATGACTTGCTCCGGCTGCTAGAGCGATCGCGGTTTCCCCTCGTTTGGAAACTACATTTACCTCCGCACCCCGCTCGATTAACAGTCGGATGATGGCG
>DATGYA010000057.1:0-2089 GCA_035298405.1 Kamptonema sp.
CAACTGAAGGTTTGGCAGGAAGCGATTTTCAACAAGCAAAATGTGCAGGATATTGCTTTCAGTCCAGATGGCAAGTTTATTGTGGCGAGTGGGCTGATAAGTATCGCTAGGGTGTGGAATTTGGCTGGAAGCTTGACTGAACCCCAGGCAAAACTGAAGGGTGTGGAGGGCAGTCAAGATGGGCACCAGGGCTATATTGGCAGTGTAGCTGTGAGTCCTGATAGCCAGTTGATTGTGACGGGTAGCTTTGACAAGACAATGCGGATTTGGAAGCCGAAAAGCCCAAACGGGGAACTGGTGGCGGTGACTCCGAAGCAGGAGGGGGCGGTGTCTCGTGCGGTATTCACCTGGGATGGGCAGCGGATTGTGACGGCGGACTGGGACGGCAATATAGCGATATGGGATTTAGTGGGCAATAAACTCAAGCAACTTAAAAAGTGGCAGAAGGTGCATCAGAATCAAATTCGGGGATTGGGAATTACGCGGGATGGAAATCGAATTGTGACAGCAGATAAAAGTGGCTATGTGAAAATCTTAGATAGTTCGGGGAACGTGCAGGAAGAGTTCTTTAGCTATCAAAGTGGGATTAATGAGTTGGTGATTAGCCCGAATGGGATGCTAATCGCAACTGGGGGAATAGATGGAACAGTGCGAATCTGGGATTTTCAGGGCCGTCAAGTGGCAGAGTTCCAAAATCCAAAGGGGGCAATTTGGGGGGTTGCCTTTAGCCCAGATAGTCAGCGGATTGCACTGGCTGGGAGTAACGGGTTTGTGAGTTTGAGGGCGATTGAATCACTACCGAGTTTGATGGAGAAGGGATGTCAATGGTTGCAGGATTACCTGGAGTCACATCCTGCTGAGAAGCGTAGCCTCAAAATTTGTCAGTAAAAGTATTATGCTTTCAAGCAGAGTAGTGGTTAATCCCGCATTTCTCACAAACTGATTTGAGAAGCTGATTTGGGGATGAAAATTTGAACTTTTTGAAAAACAAGAGATCTGGGAACAGTCACCCAAGAAAAATTTAATCTAAATTCACTAAAGCGTTACTAAATCGTCAGTAAAATCAGCTTAATTCAAAAAAGTTCTCATCAGAAAATAGACTGCACATAATGTTCAGTCATTGATGAGCTATGAAGCCCTTGCAAGTTACCGTAGAAAAAAAATCAACCTCAACCAGTATCTTGAATCGATTGAATTCTAAAGTAAGCAATAGACAAAATATATTGACAGGTACAAGCACTGGTAATCGCCATTAAAATTCGTCTAGCACTCACAGTAATTCTCGCTCCCAACTTCAGGAAATTCAGACGAATTGTGCCGATTGTGGCGCGAGCAAAAGAAGTTTTAGATAAACAACGATGACGAAAAGCTTGCATTAAAACATAAGCTATTGATGAAAACCAAAGTCTTAATTGATTACTTTGAAACGTTTGAGTCGAAGTGCGGTCAGCGAATAAATCTAATTGTTGTTCTTTCAGCCGATTTTCCATCTCTCCACGCGGACAATATTTGTCTGTATAAAGTTCTGAAGGGGAAATTTTGGCAGCAGGTAAAGAAGTGACAACATGACGAACTTTTAAGCCTTCGTTCCCATAACAAACTTTGGTAACGACTCTTCTAGACCGACTCCATGATTTTTCGGTTTGATAACATAAAGAACGATACCAAGTTGAACTAGGCACTAACGTTTTGACTACTTCTAAATCTTCATTTTTTTCAAACAAAGTTTCCATTAACTCCATAATCGGTTCAAGTTTTTTTGAATATTCATTTTTAGCTTTCTCAATTGTCTGATTAGCTCTTAACTTTAATTGGCGATTAGTTGCCATAGCTATCGCATATTCAACCCCATCTTGTTCTTCGCAGAAATTAAAGATTTCTTCTCGCGCATAAGCACTATCGCCCCGCACTAGAATCTGAGTAGTTGGCCATTCTTTTCTAATTAATCCAATCACTCTTTGTAATTCTTCTAATGCTCCTTCTGCTGGGTCTACATTAGATGGACGGAGCTTGGCTACTAATAAATGATGTCCACAAAAAATATATAAAGGAGCGTAACAAACTCCTTGATAATAAGTATTAAAAAAAG
>DATGYA010000058.1:0-3482 GCA_035298405.1 Kamptonema sp.
TAACAGTTAACAGTTAACAGTTAACCAAAATGCTTAATAATCGCATCCGCAAACTCCGAACACTTCAACTCAGGCACCGGCGGTTCCATCATTCGCGCCAAATCATAAGTCACTTCACCATTAGAAATAGCCGCCGCCAAACCCTTCTTAATCAACTCGGCCGCCTCCTGCCAACCGAGATATTCTAACATCATCACCCCCGACAAAATCAGCGAACCAGGATTAACTTTATCCAAACCAGCGTGTTTAGGTGCAGTCCCATGAGTTGCCTCAAAAATTGCACATTCATCCCCAATATTCGCCCCCGGCCCCATACCTAAACCGCCGACAATTGCGGCCGCTGCATCCGATAAATAATCACCATTCAAATTCATCGTTGCTAGAATCGAATACTCCGCCGGCCGCGTCTGAATTTGCTGGAAAATACTATCAGCAATCCGGTCATTCACCATGATCTTTTCCTTCCACTTCCCACCGCCATGACTTTCCCAAATAGCTGATAGAACTTCCTCAACATCTTTGCAAATCTTGGCTTGCTTTTCAGGAGTTAAAGCATCATATCCCGGCTCAATCTGACGAGCATTATCTTCTAAACTAATCTCAGGATTGCGTTCCTTATTACTTAGAATCCAAGACTCCATCTCGGTCACGCACTCATTACGAAACTCACTTTTTACTAATTCGTAACCCCAGTCACGAAAAGCGCCTTCAGTGTATTTCATAATGTTGCCTTTATGCACTAAAGTCACCTGCTGCTTAGCCTTTGGCAACCGTAAAGCGTGCTTAATCGCGCGACGAATTAGCCGCTGAGAACCTTTTTTACTAATCGGTTTAATTCCAATTCCTGAATCGAGAGGGATTTGTTTTTTACCATGTTCAGGCGTAGCTGGAATTAACTCATTATTCAACAATGCAATTAATTTATTGCCGATTTCACTCCCTTCTTTCCACTCAATCCCCAGGTAAATATCCTCTGTATTTTCCCGGTAAATAATCACATCCAGTAACTCAGGAGTTTTGTGCGGTGAAGGCGTTCCGGGATAATATTTACAAGGACGAACGCAAGCATAAAGATCGTGAATTTGTCGCAAAGCAACGTTTAAAGAACGAATCCCGCCACCAATAGGAGTTGTCAATGGCCCTTTAATTGCCACACCGTAATCTTTAACCGCATCATTAGTATCTTGCGGCAAATATTGGTAAGTACCATAAACATCGCAAGCTTCATCACCGGCATAAATCTTAAACCAATTGATTTTGCGCTTACCGCCGTAGGCTGTTTCTACCGCTGCATCCATCACTTTCTGGGAAGCGGGCCAAAGGTCAACACCCGTTCCATCACCGCGAATGAAAGGAATAATTGGGTCATCGGGAACGATGGGTTCACCATTTTTGAATGTAATTTTTGAACCACTTGTAGGGGCTGTAATCTTTTCGTACATATCTAAATAGTGTGGATAGCAATGTTTTCTATTTTGCCACGAATTGGGAACTAGATATCAACAAATTATTTACGATCTTGTTTAAAATTTGTAGCCTATATAGCAGAAAAATTATTATAGCGTATTCTAGTTAAGGTGAAAGTGACAGTTGAATTTATGAAGATTCTCCCAGAGCTTCATAAATTACTATTAATTTATCTTGACTATCGCCGCCTAATTGCTGATTACATTGAGCAGTTCTATTCCGTAAATGGTTCTCTTTGAAAATTACAGTAATAACTAACCAATATTCCCTCCCCTTCACTCTTTCTGCATATTCTTCTTCACTATCCAAAGCACAAACCAAATAATCAAAGAAAGCAGTACAATCTTAGAAATAGGCCCCAAATATTCATCAACTAACTCATAGTGATCTGCTAATTTATACCCTGCAAAAGTCAAGAAACTTACCCACAAAGTAGTACCTAAAGTTGAATAGATTAAAAATGGTAGTAAGGGCATATTACTAATGCCAGCAGGCAGGGAAATCAAGGTACGAACTCCGGGAACGAGGCGACAGAAGAACACCGCTTTGTTACCATGACGCTTAAACCACCGATCGGCTTTATCAATATCGCTACCCGATACTGTAATCCATTTACCATACTTATCAGCCAAATTTCTCAACCGTTCTTCGCCCAAGATTTTACCTGCATAGTACCAGGGAAAAGCCCCTAAGACAGTACCAATTACTCCCGCTGCGATCGCAGGTAAAAACTGCATAGTTCCATTTCCCTTCGCGATCGTGAATCCAGCAAAGGGCATGATCAATTCTGATGGAATTGGGGGAAAAAGATTTTCTAAAAACATCAACAACGCAATTCCCAAATAACCCAGGGATTGCATTGTATTAATTATCCACTCAGACATTTTTTTAGTTAGTTGTTAGTTTTTGGTTGTTAGTTGCTACTTGCTAATTGCTAATTGTGTTTTTTCACTAACAGGACTAAAGCCAATTTGCACATACAGTAGGATGGGTGTGTCAGAATCTGAAGCTCTAGATAATAGTTGTAAAACTTTGGATGACGCACCCTACAAGTAGATTTGGGTGTGACAGTTGGCTTTTAGTCCTACACTAACTAAGCTGACGCGCATCTAAATTGTACTTTTGGGAGTCTGAACCTCTTGCAGTAAGCAGTAGGAGTGAAAAACCAGATGCGCGACAGCTTACTAACTACTAGCCATTAGCCATTAGCCATTAGCTATTAGCAATTAGCTATTAGCCATTATGTTCCCGAAGTCCAAGAGTTCATGTACTCAATTTGTGAAGCAGTAAGGGTATCAATATTAATACCCATTGCTTGCAACTTCAGCCGCGCAATTTCCTTGTCTACTTCAACAGGAATTGAGTGAATACCAGCTTCCAATTTGCCCTTATTCTTGACAAGATATTCACAGGCTAAAGCTTGGTTAGCAAAGCTCATATCCATAACTGCGCTGGGATGTCCTTCGGCGGCGGCCAAGTTAATTAAGCGCCCTTCGCCGAGTACGATTACTGACTTGCCACTCTTGAGGCGATACTCTTGAGTGAAAGGTCGTACAGTCCGTACTTCAGTAGATTTTTCACCTAAAACTTTGAGGTCAATTTCGATGTCAAAGTGACCGGAATTACAAACCATTGCGCCGTCTTTCATTACGTCGAAATGTTCGCTGCGAATGATGTGTTTGTTGCCAGTGACGGTGATAAATAAGTCTCCAACTGGTGCTGCTTCATCCATTGGCATGACGCGGAAGCCGTCCATCACAGCTTCGATCGCGCGGATTGGATCGATTTCGGTGACGATGACATTCCCACCCATGCCGCGAGCCCGCAGCGCCGTACCTTTGCCACACCAGCCGTAACCTGCAACTACAATGTTTTTGCCGGCTAGGAGGACGTTGGTAGCGCGAATGATGCCATCTAGAGTAGATTGGCCGGTGCCGTAGCGGTTGTCAAAGAAGTGCTTGGTGTCAGCGTCGTTGACGTTCATGGCGGGGAAGGTGAGCACGCCATCTCTGAAC
>DATGYA010000059.1:0-4919 GCA_035298405.1 Kamptonema sp.
CCAAGACTCAGTTAACCACGGCAGAGTATAGTCACTACTCTCCCGGACATAGCCTAGATGCTCAAAAAATATATTATCTGTGCAGCTTTAATCTAATTTAATAAGAAATCTCTGATTCAATAGAAGTCAGAACATTTAAAGCCTTTTGTGCTACTTCTTGTGCCCGCTGCGAAGTTACTTTTTGGTATCTTAATGTAGTCTGAATCTTTTCATGCCCCATCAAAGCTCGTAACTCTTCAATAGACATTAACCCTACTCTTTCTGTAGCAAAAGTATGTCTTAAATCGTGAAGTCTCACACCTCTTAAGACAGGACTTTGCGCCGTCAAATCACACCAAGTAGCATGAACTCGGCGATAAGATAAGCGCGTCACTTCAAGAGTGAAAGGATTTTGTGCAGTAAATAATGCAGTCTCACCAGTATCCCGATAATACTTAATGTATTCATCTAAAACTTTTGTTGCATCCTCACTATAAAAACACCATCGTTGTTTGTTCCCCTTACCCACCACCTGAAATTTACGAGCGATAGTATCTACTTGTTCTAAATCCAGTGCCAAAACTTCGCCAATTCTAGCCCCCGTGCGATGCAACAACCGGACGATAGCGTGCAAACGTACATCTGGCTCAACAACTTTATACAACTCTACAAGCTGCAAATGATTCAAATAACGAATGACTTCATCCGTACCATGCTCTCCTTTGTCCTTTAATGGCTTGCGGCGAGTTAAACCAGCAATCGGATTACTTTTAAGCTCACCAAAAGCCACTCCATAGTTGAACAACGACTGGATAATTGCTTGATGTCGATGGTGAGTATTGATTGATAAATGTTCTAAGCTTTGCAAATAGTCACAGATGACCTGACGACTAATAATTTCTACTGGCAAATGCCCATAAAGAGCAAGCAGTGGCATTAACACTACCTCATAAGAGCGTTGTGTACTTTTAGCCAAACCGGGACGCTCTAAAAACTCTGTCGCTAATCGAGCTAAAGTAACCACAAAAAACCAAACTTTCCGGAAATCACATATTAGCTAATGTCTTTCTGCTTTAAACACTTTATTCCCGGAAAAGTTTACACATTATTATGTATACTTTTGACGAATCAATAACTCCGCAGCCTCAAGAATCTTTAGAGAACTACATCAAAAGGCTGCGAAATCGTCTCTCGATGAGCCAACAGCAACTAGCCACCGCCGCAGGAATTCACATCCAGAGTCTGGGCAAGCTGGAAAGAGGGAAAACACTTCGCCTCAACCAGAAAACCAAAAAGGGATTAGCTATTGCCTTAAATATCCCGGAAGAATACCTGGATGCCGTCGTTTCTGGACTACCCGTAGAAGGCGTGCAGAAGAAACAATACTGCCCCCACTGCTTTCTAGGAGGTGCTAACCCAGACCCGGCATGGACATTGCCAAGGGCCAAGCATTGTTTACTTTGCGGTACTCAACTGCGTTGCACTTGTATTAGCTGCCACGAACCAATAGCATCTTTCAAACATAAATTTTGTCCTCACTGCGGCACTCCTTATGCTCAAGAAAGCCAAAACAAGTCCCATCTTTAAATTCAATCGGATACTGGGGGCAATTTTGTCGTAAAACTAGAATTCTGTTGAATTGGGGAGCAGTCTACGTGAAACGCCAGTGGGAGTCAGAAGAATTAATCGAATACTTCACCCTACTTGAGGGTGAAAGGACACTGCTGGCTAATAAAACCGGAGCCACGCGGCTCGGTTTCGCCGTATTACTCAAGTGTTTTTGTAAAGACGGTCGGTTTCCAGTTAAAAAGCAAGAAATTCCTAAATCCGTCGTATCCTACATCGCTCTTCAAGTAGAAGTGTCGGCAAAAGAATGGCGCGAATACAAGTGGAGCGGGCGCACAATTGAATATCATCGAGCCCAAATTCGTACTTTTTTTGGGTTTAGAGAAGCCACAGTTGCTGATTTTCACTCTTTAAGTGAATGGCTGAGCGAAAACGTGCTTACTTTTGACCGCAACGAACAGCATTTAACCGAAACCGTATATCAACGGCTAAGAGAGTTAAAAATTGAACCCCCCACTAGCGAGCGAATTGAAAGGTTAATTCGTTCGGCACTGCATAGTTACGAACAAAACTTTTGTGCCACCATTTCGGAACAAATTTTGCCAGGAACTAAAGCTAAAATAGATGCGATTTTGAATACAGATCAAGCCTTAGAAGAACAAGCTACCCAATCTCAGCCCTTTGATTTCAATCATCTGAAAGCCGACCCAGGTCGCGTGGGGCTTGATAGTTTACTTAAAGAGATTGATAAGTTAGAAACTATTCGGCAATTAGAATTACCAGAAAATCTATTTACTGCGATTTCTCCTAAGATTATACATCACTATCGGCAACGCGCTTCTGCTGAACCTCCAAGAGAGTTACGCCGCCATCCTGACCCAATTCGCTATACGCTAGTTGCGGCATTTTGTTGGCAGAGAAGCCAAGAGATCACAGATAGTTTAGTTGAATTATTGATTCAAATCGTACATGGCATTGGTATCCGTGCCGAACGCAAGGTAGATAAAGAACTAATTGCCGACTTCAAGCGAGTCAGTGGAAAAAACAATATTTTATTTCGGATGGCGACTGCTTCTTTAGAACATCCAGAAGAATCAGTAAAAGATGTCATCTATCCCGTAGTTAGTCCATCTACCTTAAAAAATTTGGTCAAAGAGTTTAAGTCTAGCGGCCCTACTTACCGAGAACGAGTTTATACGGTGATGCGAGCTTCTTATTTGCACCATTATCGCCGCATGGTGCCACAAATCCTTGAAGCTTTGGAGTTTCGGTCAAATAACGAAGTTTACCAACCAGTTATTAAGGCACTAGAGCTAATTAAGAAGTATACGGGTAGTTCTCAACATTATTACTCACCAGAGGATGAAGTTCTTATTGATGGAGTGCTCAAAAACAGTTGGCGGGAAATTGTTGTGGAAGTAGATGATTCTGGAGTTGAAAAAATTAACCGCGTCAATTATGAAATTAGCGTGCTTCAGGCCTTAAGAGAGCAACTGCGGTCTAAAGAAATTTGGGTAGTTGGTGCTAAACGGTATGGTAATCCAGAATCAGACTTACCCAAAGATTTTGAGGTGCAACGACAGGTCTATTATCAAGCTTTAGGTCAGCCAACTGATGCCGAAGCTTTTATTACTAGCTTACAGCAAAAAATGGCTCTAGCTTTAGAGAAATTAGATTCTCAACTGCCCAAAAATCAAACTGTGAAAATTCTCACAAGGGATAATGGCTGGATTTCAGTTTCGCCGCTAGAACCACAACCAGAACCGTTAAATTTACAGCGACTCAAGGGAGAAATATTTTCGCGCTGGCCAATGACCAGTTTATTAGATGTTCTGAAAGAAACTGATTTACGAGTCGGGTTTACGGAACAGTTTCACAGTGTAGCTTCTCGCGAAACTTTGGATAGAAAGATTCTCCAAAGACGGCTATTGCTTTGTTTATTTGGATTGGGAACTAATACCGGATTAAAGCGGATTAGTAGTGGCGGAACTGGAGAGAATTACCCAGATTTACTGTATGTTAAACGGCGTTATCTTCATAAAGAAAATTTGCGAAATGCTATAATTCAGGTAGTTAATGCGATTTTTCAGATCAGATTGCCACATATCTGGGGTGAAGGGACGACTGCTTGTGCTTCTGATTCTAAAAAGTTTGGTTCTTGGGATCAGAATTTGATGACGGAGTGGCATATCCGCTATGGTGGACGTGGGGTGATGATTTACTGGCACGTTGAGAAGAAGTCTGTTTGTATTTATTCTCAGTTGAAAACTTGTTCTTCTTCTGAGGTGGCGGCGATGATTGAGGGTTTACTGCGCCACTCTACGGATATGAAGGTGGAAAAGAATTATGTTGATACTCACGGTCAAAGTGAGGTGGCTTTTGCTTTCTGTCATCTGTTGGGTTTTCAGTTATTGCCTCGGTTGAAAAGAATTCACAAACAGAAGTTGTATCGGGTTGTTGCTGGTCAAAGTAATGCTTATCCTAATTTACAGCCTGTGTTGACAAGACCGATTAATTGGGAGTTGATTCGGAATCAGTATGACCAGATGATTAAATATGCTACGGCTTTGAGATTGGGTACGGCAGAGACTGAGGTAATTTTAAAACGATTTAGTCGTTCTAATATTATTCATCCTACTTATCAAGCTTTGGCTGAGTTGGGTAAGGCGGTGAAGACGATTTTTCTGTGTGAATATCTGGGTAAGGAGGAGTTGCGTCAAGAAATTCATTCAGGGCTGAATGTGGTGGAACAATGGAATAGTGCGAATAGTTTTATTTTTTATGGTAAGAATAGTGAAATTGCTACAAATCGATTAGAAGAACAAGAGATAGCGGTGTTGTCGTTGCATTTGTTGCAAATTTGTTTGGTGTATATCAATACGTTGATGATGCAGCGGATTTTGTCGGAGAAGGATTGGTTAAAGTTGATGCACCTCGATGATTTGCGGGCGCTAACGCCGCTGACTTGGGGGCATATTAATCCTTATGGGACTTTTCGATTGGATTTGGATGAGCGATTGTTGATTGACCCGGTGGCTTCTTGAGTGAAAAAGGAGATGAACGCTCAAACCCTTATCTGGCAAGGGTTTGAAGTGCTACTTTGCGGCTGGTGTCAGCTTCGCTATTTCTGGGCCTTTAAGGAAGTTTTCAAATATGACCCTCAAGGAACTAAGTAAACAATGGAAAACCCCACTGGGGAACCTCATCAAAAAAGCGCAATTGCAGGGCTTAAAAGTTAGCTCAAACTCACAGCTTTCTGAGGCTCAAATCGAACTACTAAAAGCCACTGACAACACGCCACAACTCAAGCCTGCACAAGCTTCTGAACCATCGGGGGAGATGGAAATCAGAGAGGACTCAGTACCCGCAGCACC
>DATGYA010000060.1:0-5079 GCA_035298405.1 Kamptonema sp.
CCAGGACAATTTTGGGGGACGATAGGAGTTCTAAACTTGGGAAAATCAAGCTGCAAATCCAGATTAGTGCAGTGAGTTTTTTTTGTTTTTTTACTGCGAACATTTCTTGGATAGTTAGCATTGCCTTGATTTCTATGAGTAGCAAATCTTTTTTAGGTTTCATAAACATTTTGTTTTTCAATTCGCGTACAGTCTTCGTACAAATTACTTTTTCCACTATTCTGATTTTCTATCGGTGGTCGATCGCTGATTTTACCTTTTAGCAAATAAACGACCATTTCTCCTTTACCTTTTACCTCAATTAAACCTCGCTTTTCCAGCCAGTATTTATCCCGCAAATATTGATAGGTTACTTCTGTTACTTGAATACCTCCTATAATGCCGTGAGATTCCATGCGGCTAGCTATATTTACAGTATCGCCCCACAAATCGTAAATAAATTTTTTCGTGCCAATTACACCAGCTACTACCGATCCGGTATTAATGCCGATCCGAATACTAAAGGTGTCACTGTGCTTTTCATTGAAGCGGATAATTGCTTGCTGCATATCGAGGGCCATAGCTGCGATCGCTTCTGCATGATCTTTGCGGGGATTGGGCAGTCCGCCAACTACCATATAAGCATCACCAATAGTTTTAATTTTTTCCAAACCGTGCTGCATTGCTAAGAAGTCAAAGGAGGAAAATATCTCGTTGAGTAACTTAACTAATTCTGTGGGTGAAATCCGGGAAGAAAGTTTGGTAAAACCAGCAATATCCGCAAACAATACAGTTACATTTTCAAAACTATCAGCAATAGTACCTGGTTCTCTTTTCAGGCGATCTGCGATCGCTTTCGGCAAGACATTTAGGAGCAACCGCTCCGACTTTTCCTGTTCCATTTCCAATTGCTCCAAAGCTGATTGAAAGGAATTTCTGATTGCCAAAGCTAGCATTACTGTTGCCACCGCAGATAATCCCAGTAACACCGCTGCACCTTTACTCGTCAGATTAATTTGATGCCGCGCTCGTTCCACTTCCTCTGTCGCTACAGTTAGTAATTTGTCGGAAACAGTGGCAGTTTGCTCATCAAAAGTATCGCTAATTTTGCGAATATCGCGATCGAGAGTGGCTAGTTCTTTAGATTCCAATTCATAACCGCTGAGATAGCGTTGCGCTTGCTCTTTTTGTGAAGGATCTAATTTTTTGGAGCGTTGAATTGCCTCTCTTAGAGCAGTGACAGCATCAGATAGCGATCGCCTTTCCGGTTCGGAACGTTTGAGCAGATATTCCTTTTCTAAAGCTTGCATTTGATTGTATAAAGCCATTAATTCTAATTCGCTAGCTAGCTGGAGGGTATCGCGTAGCAATTCAGACTTGCGATCGGCTCTTGCCAGTACGCCTGTCTGATCTTCACCTAACATCGCCACTAATCCTACTGCTTCTCTAAAATTGTCACTATAATGCCTAACTTTTTCTTCATATTCCACTAACTCTGGATTGCTGCGGCGCAGTCCCTCGCTTGCGCTTTCACTGGTGAGCAATTTTTGCAATTCATCGCGAATTTGCAGCACTTTTAGTATCTGTTCGTCGTGAGGTTCCGCGTAATCTTGGCGCGATTTCTCAAAACCAATTGTTGACCACTGACGAAAAAATTCTGTTTCTTGGCGACGCGCGATCGCTAAATTTTTATTCATATCAAACACCAACCGCTGGATTTTAACACTTGTCACCATAGCGGATTCGGTTTTGTTGCGGACTACGCCGAGGGAAACAAAACCAGTTAAAGCTACTGTGCCTATTAGGAGCAATTGAGCGCTAGAAGCCAATCTAAACTTGCGGGTGATGCTGCGTTTGCTCCAAGTTTTACTGAGTCTTTCCCTGATGTTTGTCAAATTAGTCAATTTGAGTTCCTCCCAGCGCTAACTGCTTTGTGCTATGACACCGAGTTCAGGATCTCGCGCCCAATATTGCTGGCTGCGGGAGCCTCGCAGGTTAACGCTGAGATTGTCCATCCAGTAACAGAGACACTTGTTCTGCATCAATAGCGCTGTCGGGATTGCGTGTACCAGACAACTGTGGAGCCATTTCATAATATGCACCCTGTCTTTAATTACCCGCATCAACTTTGGTTGAGAAAGGCTGAACTCTATGATAACACTAGAGCCTGCCCTATGAGGGGGTAATATCCCTGATGGTTACACCAATGAGGGTATACAGGCTTCTAACAGAATTTACGCAACTGGCACATAGGAAGGGTATGTCATATTCATTCTGGTTGCACCGGAATGAAGGGGAAAGGGATAATAGGAGAAATAGGAGAAACGGGAATAAGCGATATAATTCCGCCTACGCCAGAATTTATATCAGATGCTCAAACCCTGATTAATCAACTCATAATGAAACTCTGACACACCCTACTATCGCAGATTGAAATGTGACAGTTAGCTTTTCCTGAGATTTATCTCTAAAAATCTCTGCCTGCGCCATACTGCAAGGCTTCAATCCAACGGCGGTAGTAGTATTGTTGGAATGGCGATAATGTTTTAATCCAGGGTTCTACTGTTTGCCCCAAAGGATATAATCCTGTGTAAAATCCTAAATTTACATAATGAACCATCCAATCTAGCAAATTTCCTAGCCCTACTTGAGGGATAATTTTAATTACTAAGCCAGGATTAGTTATAGCAGTTTTAAAAAGAGTCTTGGATAAAGCCGGAAACTGTACGATATCCTGAAGAAATGGTTTAAGTATGGGTTCTCCTAGTTGTTCCATGACCTGAAACACTCCGGCTAACAATTGGTTAATCTGATTTGGGTCAATATTTTGGTTGACAGTGGCACTCATGGAGCGTTGAAATAGCCAAGTTACTGATAGGTTTGGCTGATAAGGTTGCAGTAGTGCTAGAGCATTGTGGCTGAGGATGTCAGTTTCTAAGGCTTCGTGAATACCTTGGGTTAAGCGTTTGAGGTGGCGCACCATTGCGCCAAAGCCTCCAAAGCTGAGGGGAGATTGGCTGCCGCTGCTATCTCCAACTGGGAGAATGCGATTCCAGGGTGTTTTTAGGGGACTTTGGCGATAGCAGGGGAAGAATCCATAGAGAGCTCTTTGGAATTGTAATTGGTTAAGTTCGATGTTTTGATATTCTGGTAATAAGCGCAAGTATTCTTCAAATAATGTTTCTAAACTAAATCTATCTGGGTGAGCATCTATGTAGGTAAATAAGTAAGTTGTACGCCCATCTCGCGCTGGAAATGCTTCCCAAAAATATTGGCATTGGTTTTGCATCGGTGTGAAAGAGGCAAATAAGTCGCCTGTCTCGTTTTTAGGAAATCCTTTGGCACAACTGCCGACAACTAAGCAGACGGCTTCGGGCTTCTGTCCTTGCCGCGCTTGTTGAACAATGGGAGAAAAGTGTCCCATTGCATCTAATAATAATCTGGTTTTAAATAATTTTTGATTATTGGGGGTGGGTTTTGTTGTTAGGCTATCTGTACTATCTACAGGTCGATCTAGTAAATCTAATCCTGCAAGTACTGCGATGCCGTCGGGGTGAATTGTGGCGGTCTGGAAGGGGGTGTTTTCAAATAGTTTGCCGCCCGATTGGAGGAATTTTGTTTTGAGGGTTTCTAGGAGATAAACTGGGTCAATACCGATGTTAAGAACGTCGCGGACAAAGATGTCAGGGCTATTGGCAAAGCTGATGCGAGCGGGGTTGTATTCGGTTGCGATCGCCTTCTCCAATTCTGCATCAGACAGCAAATTTAGTTCTATAAATGCGTCTAATTCTTTGCGCGAAATGTTCCATTCTTGCTCGCGCCCGCGCAGTGTTCCGCGTTCGAGTAAGGCAACCCGCCACCCCCGCATAGCTAAAGCTGCACCTATTAATATTCCCAAAGTACCACCGCTGATTACTACATCATAATCTATAGTTTCTAGGGGTTGTGTATTCTGTTTGACAACTTGGGGGATTGGTGCATTTTCTTCTCTGAGTTTTTGCCAGATAGCATCAACTTTTCGTAAGTTATTGAGGGCGTTTCCTGGAATTTTGGAAAGAATTTCTTCAGTTAGAGTCATAAGCATTAATTGTAGTAGGGCGGGTTTATTCAATAATCCATTTATAAGGTTTTTGGATATTGGCAAACCCGCCCTATAAGGTGAATAATTATGCAATTAACAGGAAATCAACCCTCGCAATAAACTAAAAAATTCTCAGGAACCAGCCGCAATTCTCCTGATTTAAACCGCTCAATTGGTATCCAAAGGGCAGTTTTTTTGCGTTCTCCTTCAGCAAAAACTAAGCTCTCTAACTGGTAAAACTTGGGGTCAGCAAAATCGCATTGATAAAGTTGAATTAGCTCGTGTCCTGGCTTACCATTGAATTCAAATATATTCTCGATACAGCCGATATACTTGATATTTGTTAGTTCGGCTTGAATTTCTTCTTGAAATTCCCGTTGCAGAGCGTCGAGGCTGTGTTCTCCGAAGTCAACACCCCCGCCCATAATGCGATAAAATGTGTCTTGTTTGACTGGATCGTAGCCTTCGGAGATGAAGATGCGATCGCCATCTTTAATTAACCCCAAAGCTAGAACGCGAATTTCACCTTGTTTGTGCATAACTTAAATAATTAACAATTGGTAATTGGTAAGCTGTTTCGCATTTAAAACAGGATAGTAGGGTACGTCAGTACATAAGTATTTCCCATATTCAGTAACTGTTCGCTTCTGACGCACCCTACGGATCGTTAGCCCTTCTCAGTTTTTAATTCTCGTAGGCTAAAGTAGACTTGCGACTGTCTTTTTCAACCGGCCAGTCTTCATTTTCACCGCCAATAATTAATTGTTCAATGGTAACTAATTCCTTGCTGAGCTGTTGGAAAACATTGATCAGAATATCAATAGCTAGAGCATCGCTGGTTCCCAAATCCAACCAACAACGCGCCCACACTCCCTCATACTCAACATCTCCCATATTGTGCATGAGCGCCATCATACTATTATCAGCCATATCAGTGTCATAATCCATGTGTCTGATATCTATTCCTACATCCTGCACTTGTAGATTTTCTGCATTAAATCCTCCTAGTTTTCCTAAAA
>DATGYA010000061.1:0-9746 GCA_035298405.1 Kamptonema sp.
CCTGTCTAATAGCTAAAGTCCTCTCAAGAGGACTGAAGAAAATTGTTAAATTTATTAGTCCTCTTCAGAGGACTTGCTCTTTGAGGCAGGGGTTTTAACCCCTGACGGACTAAGGGTTTGGCATTAAGTTGACACCAATGGCCTCTTCCCTGCCCCTAGCTATACAAACTGGCAAGATTGAAAAAACAGCCAAGCGAGAAAAAAGCCTCTCAGTTGAGAGGCTTTTTGGGTTTTTAAGCCAATACCAAACTTTTAACGTACAACGGCTAAGGCACCTGCTCCGGCTGAGGCTACGGCTGAGACGAGAGCGGTGAAAAACAGCCACCAGGAGGCAACTTCGGCAGCTTTACGAGTTTCTTCGGCTTGATGTTCAGCTTGCCGCTTGATGCTTTCTAACTGAAGTTGGGCTTGCTGCTGCAAGCGTTCGGCGCGTTGCAGAGTAGTGTTGCGAACTCGTTCGATTTGGTCTACGAGGCGGTTGGCATCGGCTTCGGAGATGTCTTCACGGGAGCTAATTAGTGCTACGAGTGTATCCCGATTGAACTGGCCGAGGCGATCGCGCAAAGCGTCAAATCCCGCCTGTGGATCGTCAAACAAAGTGCGGACATCTTGTTTGATACCGTCGTAGTTGAGTTCTGGGCGATCCAGGGAATTGAGATAATCGCGGATTTTCATCAAAACTGAATCGATCGCAGCTTGAACGCGCTCTTGTATTTTCTGGATTTGTTGCACGAATTGGTCGCGCACTGACAAAATTTGATCGACAATCCGATTCGCTTCGGCTTCGGAAATGTCTTGCCGCTGCGACAATAAAGCGACAATCGTAGAGCGATCGAACTGAGAAAGCCGTTCGCCCAAACTCTGAGCGCCTACTTTGGGGTCATGCAGCAATAGCTGCAAGTCGCGCTTGATGGCTTCAGGGTTGAGCTCGTCTTTGCCAGTGTTCCGCAAGTAACCTTCCAGAGTAGCCTGGAAGTCTTGAGCTTGTGTTTGCACTCGCCTTGCCAAGCGGCGCGGTGCTTTGATCGCTGAGCTAATTGTTTCTTGTACAGAGTCGATGATTTGATTGACTTGTTCTTCGCTCAAATCTTGCCGCTGAGAAAGTAGCTTTACCAAGGTGTCGCGATCCATTTGCGAAAGGCGATCGCGCAATGCTAAAGCTCCTTCTTTGGGATTAGCGAGCATTTTGTTCAGATCGCGCTGAATCCCTTCTGGATTGAGTTCGGATTTACCTGTGTTGCGTAGATAGTCCGCGATCGCAGTGCTTGTCGAGTCGTACTGCTCTTTCGCTTTTTCAGCTATAGCTTTCGGTGCTGAGAGTGCACTCTGCCAACCGGACTCGACTTGATCTAGAACTTGATTGACTTGATCTTCAGTCAAGTCTTGCCGCTGAGATAGCAGTTTCACCAAGGTATCGCGATCGAAGTGAGAAGCTCTAGACCTGAGCGCCCACATTCCCACCTCTGGGTTGTCCAGCAGCTTTTGCAAGTCGCGCTTGATGCCTTCAGGGTTCAATTCTTCTTTACCTGTCGATCGCAGGTATTCCTGCACTCTTTGCCACTGGTTATCTAAGCGAGCTTTGGCGGCTTCTTGTAAACCTTGAGCATCTGCTAAGGCGACATCCCGCGACCTTTCCAATTCCTTGACTATTTGATCTACTTCATGCCAGCCGATGTTTTCGCGATGTCTGAGTATTTGTACTAAGGTGTCGCGGTCATAGACTGAGATGCGATCGCGTAACTGCTCGTAAGATGCGTCTGGATCTTGCAGCAGTGCTTTAAAGTCCTTGCCAATACCTTCTGCGGTGAGTTGGTCTATGGGCGTTAACTTCAAGTAAGTTTCCACTCGCCACCGCAAATCTTGAGCTTTTTCTCGCTCCTCTGCCAAGCTGACTGTGTGCAAAACTTGCTGCCGCACGCCTTCTAGCAAATTGGCGATTTCTTTGATTTTGGCTTGAGTAAAAACGCCTCTGCTAGCCAGCGCTTGCTCAAAGTCGGATTTGTTGAATTTCTCCAACTCGCGGCGAACTGTTCCGGGGTCAGCGGTGGGATCGTAGAGTACATCTCGAAATTCCCGCTCGATAGTTTGCTGGTTCATCTGCCAGGAGTGAGTGTTGAGCAGATAGTTCTCTACGTCAGCGCGAATCGGGCTGAACGGTTCGGGTTCGCCTTTTACCTGAGCGCTGAGTTTACCAGCTTGGTCGGTTACTTTATCTTTGGCTGCTTTGAGCTGACCTACGACTTTTTCAACATCAAGATCGGAGAGGTCTGTGCGCCCTAAAACTACTCCCATCAAGGCGTTAATAGCCATTGTCCCTGCTTGGGACATCATGGTGGGATTCTGCCCTTGGTTGGGGCTGATTTTGGCGATCGCCTGTTCGATTTGGCTGGAAAGCTTATCGGAAAGCAGTTCCCCTGGTTTGGCAGATTTAAGATAGTCTACCAATTGACCGATGCCGTCGCTGGGCTGCGTTTGCTTCCCTACTTGCTTCCAAGCATCTTGGAGTTGGTCTACAATCCGGTTAACGTCTTTCTTTGAGAGGTCGCTACGGGAACTCACTAAGTCTACGAGAGTTTGGCGATCGAGATTTGGCAGGTTTTCGCCGCCTGCGATCGCCTTAAGTTGCGGGTCATTGAGCAGTTTTTCAAATTCTCCCCGCATTCCCTTTAAATCGAGTTCGGGTGGTTTAAGTTTTTCTATGTAATCTTCTACTGTTTCCCTTAAAGTCACGGGGTCGATCGCGCTCCCCAATTCGTGACCTACTGCGGCGGCGGCGGCTCTAGCTGTGTTTACTACTTGATCTTTAGCTGCTTTAGCGCCCAAGGCTGCCGCTGCTGTGCCCACAATTGCCTGAAAGCCAGCAGTCGCAGTATTGACAACTGAGCCAACTAAGGAACCAACGGTGGTGGAACTCACCCACACCAGCATCGAGAAGTAAGTTCCCCAGACAACTAAACCGATAATTGCGCCCAGGCCGACACTTTGGATGAGGCTGAGTTTCACCGCTAGCAAACAAGCGAAAAATAAGGCGACGCTAACGGTAACTAACGTCCAAGTTCCCACTTTCGCGCCGATGTGAGCAACTGGACTGCCTTCACTTTCCGAGTTGCGATCGCCGCTTGACTGGTTCCCCCAGTAAGAAAGGCCAGCAGCTACGGAAAGGTTTGTCAGCAGGAGTTGGAAGGCGCAGGCGAGTACCACTCCTGCAATTAAAGCAATAAAAAATTGTGGCCCAGAATAGAGAAGCGCTGCGTCCTCTGCTCTCTGGATGCCCGGCTCTGTTGGAATTTGGGCAATCCAGAATGGTAAGTTATACAATCCCAGATTTATTGGCATTTGATACATAGTATATCCCTCGTTACAGCCTGGGTTCGCGCAGTTTTTCAAATGCGTGAGTAGCAGATGTTATAGTTTCCGCTATAAGCTCCCCGATCTAAGCATCTTGGGATTTAGTATAAAAAACATCCCCCCACAGTCTGAACAATACAAATATGTCTTTGGTTGGCTGTCAAAATGGGGAAAGTTATGCTAAAGCTTTCTGTCTAGTAAAAACTACAGTCAACGGCAGGCAGGATGCCTGCTCTACAAGTGTTGCTAGAGATGTTTATTGCTGAAAATTATATTTCCTTGTTCCGGATTTTCCACATAGTTTCCTGCCCAATTTGTTAAAATCTCTGATTAATTATTTTGCTTATTCTAAATTTTCAGCACCTCTAGCGGCTAAAAGCGCGATCGCACCAACCAAAGTTTTATGTTCCTGCACCTGTATCCGAGCGTGTAAGGTTTCTGGGGTATCGTCTGCCAATACTGGGACAGCGGCCTGCATTAAAATCGGGCCGCTGTCAACTTCCAAATGGGCGATGTGAACCGTACAGCCAGCGATCTTAACTTTAGCTTTGAGTGCTTGTTCAACAGCCCTAATTCCGGGGAAACTCGGCAATAAACTAGGGTGAATATTAATAACCTTATCGGGGAAAGCATCTAGTAAAACTGGGGTGACAATTCGCATCCAGCCTGCCATGATTACCCATTCGACATTATATTCTCGAAACGTCTTGACAATTGCTGCATCTAACTCTTCGCGGCTAGTGTAGTTGCGGTGGTTGAGAAGAATCGCGGGGACACCAAATTTTTGAGCTCGCAATGCAACTTTCGCATCGGGATTATTGTAAATTACAACTTGAACTTGAGCATTGAGTTGCTGGTTCGCGATCGCCTCAGCAATTGCCTCAAAATTACTACCACTGCCAGAGGCAAGAATTCCCAATTTTAACGGTACACCCTTTGCAACCATGCAAGGATCGACCGTCGGGTAAATCAAACTGGCAGTGGCATTAGGTAGTATGGAAATGGTACTCATGCAGTGCATTATAGAAACTAATAGAATGATGATATCTTGCCACGATCTCTCGTCAAGGAACTTAAATTAATGTTTGTTAACTATATTCCCTTGATGCTCATCAATATGGTATCAGGACTGTTTATACTTGCGTCCTTCGTTTACCTGGGACTTGATAGTACGCAGCAAAAACGGTGGATTCCCGGTTTGGGAATGAGTGGTGCGATCGCATTGACAACTGGCTTACACATGATTTTTACTTGGCCTGTTCCTGGTAGCTTCAACATTGCCTTCGGCGAAATGTCAGTTTTATTCGGCATACTTCTCATCGGAGCCTCTTTATCCCTTGCGAATGACTGGGATTTGCTAACTGTTACTATTTACGCATTTTTTGCTGGTGTTGCTGCCTTAGTAATTGGTCTGCGTATTCTCAATCTGGGTTTGACTCGGCAGCCAATACTCTCAGGGATAGGATTTATTTTATCAGGATTAAGCGGCATTTGTGCTGCACCTGCACTTCATTGGCGCACTAATCATACCCTCCGACTGATTGGTACTATTGTACTCGTAGCTGCTGGTTTAATTTGGGCATTAACTGGCTATATGGCTTATTGGGGCCATTTAGCTGACTATTCTAAATGGGTTCCCTATCCGATGCGGTGAGGTTTTGTTAACTCCTGAGAAATTGGGTAGGTTCGTGCTGCGCTTTTTTTAGTCCGAACTCCTTTACCCAATTCATACTTAACTATTCTTGAATACTCGAACCAGCCGGACATTTAATTTCATCTTCTGCATTCTGAGGAGCAATTGGCATCGCTGGCGGTGTAGTTGAAGGTTTATCAGTTCCACAAATAATAGAAACAGTTGTAACTTCGTCATCAACTTTGATGACAAAAACTGCACCCGTATAGCTTTTTAGTTCAGGACTCTTAGCTTTAGCAGTCATCATTACGCTAAGAATAGAGCCACTTTGAGGTACAATTTGATAGCTGTAATTTTCTGTTTCTGTCTTAATGCCTAGACCTAACTCATCAATCACTGTAGTAAATTTTTCATTCTCGGCATAGAAAGCCTGTTGAGCGCGGTTCATAGCATTAATATATTGTCTACCTTCCGATTCCCGCCCCTGTCTTAGTGGTGCTGGAAAATCAATTATTTTAGTATTCCGAGGCAGCGCCGTTGTATTAGAAACTCTTTGCAGAAAAATCGCACCAGCAGTAAACTCATTAGGTCTTGATTCTCCCGGACGTAACCCATCCCATTCTATGCGAAGTTGACCGTCAGAGGTGAACTCAAAAATTGTCATTATAGTTTCATTATCACCTGGTGAGGTGACATCGATCTGCATAGGTTCAGTCGTTGAATTGATTTTATAGCGGAACTCCAAGGCACTCACAGCTCCTCCATAGAAAGAGGGAGAACCTGAAGAAAATGAAGTCAAATATGACGGCAACAACACAAATAATTTGCCATCTTGCGTAAAAATAACTGTCAGCGGAATCGGCAAATAATCTTTAAGCCGCCACTGCCCTACAAATTGCGAGGTGCGGGAATTGGTTGAGGCTGGGTTTGGAGATTGAGTTAACGTTGGTGTAGGTGACTGCTGCGCGATCGCGCTACTGCCGATACTCAAAGGCAACAAGCACAACACTATTAGCAAATTCCGAAGGTTTAAGTAAATCATAGTCATAAAAGCTTAATCCTGATAGTTAAAAGATATTACTACTTTAGCTCGCTTTTAGACCAATTTTTTCCAAAAAAATCCTGTCTCAGTATCGAGTAAACTTTTATATCCCAATACTTACCTTTAGTAAAAAGGTGCTGTCTCAATATCCCTTCAAATTTCATCCCGACTTTTTCCATCACCCGCGTTGAAGCAATATTTTCCACTGTACACCTCGCCTCAATACGATTTAGATTCATCCTATTAAATCCCATATCAATAACAGCACTAACTGCTTCTGTCATATACCCTTGCCTCCAATATTTCTGAGAAAGTGCATATCCAATCTCAGCGCGGTTGTGAGGTAAACTCCATTCAGTAAATCCACAAGTACCGATAAACTTGCTATCTTCTTTATGAACAATACCCCAGTCAGTTAGTTGGCAGTTTTTGTACCTTCCAACTACAGTATGTAAGAAAAATTTACTATCTTTCACAGATTGATGAGGTGTCCAAATCGTGTATCTTGCCACCTCTGGATCGGAAGCATACTCGAACAGGTCTTCCGCATCATCTAACGTCATCTTTCGTAGGATTAACCTGTGAGTCTCTAAAGTTGGTAAATTTCGTAATATATCTTTGCTTTCCACTTCTAAGCTAATCAAAATCTAAGTTAGATACAGCTCAATCATAACACTCGTGGGTCAATAGTCCCGGTTGATTATAGAGTTTTTACTTACTACAGCTTATCTTCTATTATATTATGATACAATTTGAAAGCTAAAAATTAAAATCTAAAATTCAATGGTTCCGATTAAGTCTGGGCGTTTCAATTGGCTAGATAATGATGCGATCGCGGCTTGGACTTTTCTCGCCCCAGCCCTCATCTTCCTGGGTACATTCCTCTTATGGCCTATCATTTATCTCTTTTACCTCAGTTGCACATCTGGCAGTTTTACCAGTTCTGGTATACGTTTCATTGCCCTCAACAATTACTTACGTCTGCTAAACGACCCCGATTTTCGACAAGTTCTCGGTAACACCCTCTATTTCACAATTGCCACCGTCATTCCCAGTTTGATCGTACCTTTGGGCTTAGCAGTATTATTAAATCGCTCATTTGCCCTGCAAGGATTTCTTCGCACTGCCTATTTTATTCCTTCTGTTACTTCCTTAGTTGCTGCCGGTTTAGGTTGGCGATGGCTATTTCAAACCGATGGCCCAGTCAATAATTTATTGATCTCTATCGGCTTAAATCCTGTTCCCTGGTTAAACAGTACAATTTGGGCAATGCCAGTACTAATTTTATTGAGCATTTGGAAGCAACTAGGCTTTAATATGGTAGTATTTATAGCAGGACTGCAAGCAATTCCTATCAACCGTTACGAAGCAGCAGAATTAGACGGAGCTGGGCCTTGGCAGCAATTTTGGCACATCACTTTACCAGGTTTACGACCAACTTTAGTCTTCGCTACAGTCACTACTGCTATTTTTACTCTGCGAAGTTTCGAGCAAGTTTATATTATCACTGGTGGTGGCCCTTTAAACTCTACTAATTTGCTAGTTTATTACATTTACGATCAAGCTTTTTCACAATTTGATTTTGGCTATGCAGCAGCCGCAGCAACACTATTGATGGCTGTAACATTGATGTTAGTTTACTTACAGCTTAAGTTGTGGGGTGAAGATTCCTAAATCTGTTAACTGTTAACTGTTAACTGTCTATACTCCATGTGTTCTGCTGTTTTCTCAGCTTGTTCTCTTCCCAAAAGTCTACCCACAACGTACAAAGACATATCAATTCCCGCAGAAATTCCCCCAGAAGTAACAATTTTCCCGTTATCCACAAATCGTTGATTTTCCACAACAGTTGTGTTCGGAGCTATTTCTCTTAACAAATCAAAAGCTTTGTGATGAGTTGTAGCTGTCAAACCTTCCAACAAACCAGCCTTTGCCAAAAGTAACGAACCCGTGCAGACAGAAAGCACTAATTCGGCATTTTGCGAACAACTTTCGATCCAATCAATTACAGGAGAGTGATTCATTAAAATCCTAGTTCCTATCCCTCCAGGTACAATTAAAATATCAGGTGGAGGACAATCTGAAATGGTATAATCGGGATTAACACTGAGACCATTGCGAGCTTGAATAGCCCCTGATTTTTCCGCAACGGTATAAACTTGAAAAGGTACGTAATTGTTTAATTCTGAGGTGACAGAAAATACTTCAAAAGGGCCTGCGAAGTCAAGAACTTCAGCATCATTGAAGAGCAAAATAGCTACTTTCTTATTTGTCATAGGATTATTAAACTATTGTGGTAATTATTAAACAATAGTGGTGTGCGCGTCCGACCCACCTAGAAGTTGTAAGTTTTTTGTACAGTTGACGACAACTTGCTTAATTACATACCTCTGATAGAGGCACAAAATATCCAACAGTTGTTAATGTAGAGAATGCCGCCGCTACAAGCGTGAAGCCATGCTGAAGAAAATATCTGCCCGCGTCAACAAAATCATCCTCCTCTGCATTGCAGTGATTTTGGTAGTGATTGCCCTGCCAATTTTCACACCTGCCCAAGGGTCTTACCAACTCGAATTTCGCATTACTCAATTGGAAAGTCAAATTTCCGATCTCAGGGGACAAATAAATAGGTTAGAGTCTCAAGCTTCAGGCATTCGCTCGCAACCACCAACAACTCCCGGTGGAACTAGGACAAACCCCAGAATGCGATCGGGAGATCCTATGTTTGACAATCTGGCAACTATGGTGATCGAAATTAAGCAAGATGTAATTTCAATGCAACAGCGGCTATCTCAGCTAGAGTCATCAACAAAGTAGCCTTGCAACTGTTTACAGCAGACAGCCCGAGCCCAACCCTTTGTCATCAGGGTGACGGAGGAGTTGGGGCACAGGGCTAAAATTCCGTGCAAGGGTCAGACTGCAACAACTATTGAATGACGTGGAAATAATATCCTGCAACTAACAAGTTGATACCTAAGAGTAGTAGAAACCAGGCAGCCCGGAAGGTATAAGGGGGCTTGCCAGTTTTCATAACGGAGTCGGACTTGAGTTGGTTATTGGATATCTCTGCCATAGGTTAAAGCTCCTAATTAATTCAGACTATCTGTATCTAGAAATACCAGAGAGCGTTACCCATTTGTACTATTCGCAAGAGTTATTTTTGAGGATAGGGCTTTAATCAGTCTCTCCGGCGTGGTAAGAACTACGAACAAGAGGGCCAGAGCGGACATGAGAAAAGCCCATTTCCCGCGCGATCGCGCCCAAATGCTCGAATTCCTCTGGTGTCCAGTATTTTTGAACGGGCAAATGTTCTAGGGAAGGGCGCATATATTGACCCAGAGTTAGGCGATCGCACCCCACCCCTCGCAAATCCCCTAAAGCTTCCACCACCTCCGCTTCCGTTTCCCCATGTCCCAGCATTAAGCCTGATTTCGTAGGAATATCAGCATTAATTTCCTTAACAATACGCAGAACATCAAGAGAGCGATCGTACTTTGCCCCCCGCCTCACAGGGCCTTGCAACCGTCGCACCGTCTCAATATTGTGGTTATAACAAGCAGGAACCGCCCCCACAACCAGAGCAATTCGCTCCCACTGAGGACTGGGAAGATGGCGAGCAGGGGGGCAGGGGAGCGGGGGGGCAGAGGAAAGATTTCTGTTTTCCTTCTCCCTCACTCCCTCACTCCCTATCTCCCCATCTCCCCCATCTCCCCCATCCTCCCC
>DATGYA010000062.1:0-4446 GCA_035298405.1 Kamptonema sp.
AAGCTGACCTTTCTAAGGTTTTATTTGCCGGAGTTAGGGGTCTAGTCATAAATGAAGGAAGAAGGAAGAAGGAAGAAGGAAGAGGGAAGAAGGAAGAAGGAAGAGGGAAGAAGGAAGAAGGAAGAAGGAAGAGGGAAGAAGAAAAAAAGGATGAATTTAGCAATTAGCAATTAGCAATTAGCAATTAGCAATTAGCAATTAGCAATTAACACTTTCAAACGCTAATTAACTCCTGAGTTTGGACTTCTGTTTCTAAGAAAATTTCCCCCGTGGGTTCATCGTAGCTGTAAATTTCTGCATAGCGCCCCCAGTCAATAGCTGTTTTCAATTGCCTCATTGCTTCTTGAGGGCTAAAGTGGGCTTCTAGAATATCTAGAATCAACTCTTCAGAAATGCGGCGATTTCGCTTGGCGTGAAGCATTCTATCAATCTGCTGTACGAGGCGAATATTGCTGAGAGTTTGGTTGCGGACAATTTGTTTGCGTTCGTCGATGTCTCCAGCAATGAAATTGTTTCCTACAGGAGTTAGGTGCAAGTCCCCTTCTTGAATTCCTAAAAAGTCCATTAATTTTGCACCTTCAACAATGGGCAAAATTTCATCTACTTCTAAAAGTAATTCTTGACCGAGGCGATATAAATCCTTTTCTTGGCGGTCTTCTAAAAGTTCTAAAAAGCCCGCGATCGCACCAATTCGCACCTGCGGTAACGATTGATATTTTGGACTTTGAACAGGTTGAGGTTGAGAGACAGTAGTCGCAGGTGGTGTATCTGTTTCACAACTTAGATCGGGATTGGTGAGAATCTTGTAAACTTGGTCTACAATCGCCTGGAATTGAGGGGTCTTGCGATCGCGGTAATGAGGTAAACTTACCGTTAACTCTGCTCTAATCCTACCCGGATTGCGACCGAGTACAATAATTCTATCTGCTAAAATTACAGCTTCTTCAATCCCGTGAGTTACAATTAAAACTGCTTGGGTAGGAATCCGTTTTTCTAACCACAAATCTAATAATTCAAAACGCAAGTTTTCTGCCGTCAATACGTCTAAGGCTGAAAATGGTTCATCCATGCAAAGCAGTTCTGGTTCTACTGCTAAAGCTCTGGCAAATCCTACCCGCTGCCGCATCCCACCGGAAAGTTCTTTCGGATAAGCATTTTCAAATCCGTCTAAACCGATAATATCAATCATTCGGAGCGCTTTTTGCTTGCGCTCATCTGGCAATTCTCCCTTAGCTTTTAATCCTAATTCTACATTCTCCATGACTGTTAGCCAGGGATAAAGGGCAAAGTTTTGGAAAACAATTGCTATGCCGGGATTTAAGCCAACCAAGGGGCGATTGTGGTAAAGAACTTGACCGCTTGTAGGAGGAATTAAGCCAGCAATCATCCGCATTAAAGTAGATTTACCTGACCCAGAAGGGCCGAGCAATGCTACAATTTCTCCTGTACGCAACTCCAGGTTAATTGGTTCTAAAATCGCGATCTGTTGACCGTTGGGCTGTTGATAAGCCTTACTGACTCCTTGCAGGGTAATGAGGCATTCTGTTGCTATTTTTACGACCACGACTCTACCTCTACATTTTTGTTAATTGATGGCAACCTGCGGAAAAAGTCAATGCCCAAACGGTTAAATCAAGGTTAAATCGGATGAGCTTGTCTTTTTACCAGCAGCAGGATGGGAACAGTAGCGAGTTGGATGGCGAGGAAAACACTAAGGTTCCAACTGAGCGATCGTATAAAATCCCCATCAAGGCTGAACCCCTTTTGTCCGCTGATATAGCCCGTGACTAGGCACAACCCGTAGCCAATTATATTCCCTAGTTGAGCAGAATTAGCAGTTCTCTATTTTCCTAATCGAGCTAAAATTACGCCTAGCTGTACGCTGATAATACCAAGTATGGCACTGCCAGCCCAGTAAAGTCCGGTGGTTGTGTAAGAGCGATCGCGCAGTAAAACAAAAGTTTCTAACCCGTAAGTTGAGAAAGTGGTGTAAGCTCCTAAAAAGCCAGTTGTTGCCATCAACCGCACTTCTGGAGGAATACTCGCCACTCGTTCTAAGGCAAATGTGACGAAAAATCCCATCATTAAACAACCACTTAGGTTAATAAAAAAAGTGCCGTAGGGAAAACTGGTGCCGAAAATTTTAGCAAACCATAAAGTTAAATAGTAGCGGCTCAACGCGCCCGCGATCGCGCCTAAACTAATCGCGATCGGAATCCGGATGTTAGGGTCTTGTAGCATCAGAATATTTTAGATTTGGTAATTATTAGTTGTTTGTTGTTAGTTGGTAATTGGTAATTAACATCTCCTTTGTGTTCTTTCTGCCTCATTTGCCACTATTTTTGTCAGGTACGCTAAACCGTACCTCTGGATTCGCGTTCTCCTCCATGCTCAGCTTCTAAAGTACCTATACAATGTCAATAAGTATAGAAAGCAATCAAATTGCTAGCTTAAATAGATTACTACAGAAGCGACTGCCGCAAGGAGAGGGCGCAAATGAATCAAATTAAAACTGTTGCATTGTTAGGACTGTTGAGCGGTCTTTTAGTTACCGTTAGCTATTGGGTAATCGGAGGCACTGGTGGTGCCTTGATCGGTATTGCCTTAGCTGCCGTGATGAATTTGGGTTCTTGGTATTACTCCGATCGAATTGCTTTAGCAGCATACGGAGCTCAGCCAGTAAGTCCTAATCAAGCACCCGGACTTTATAGCATGGTGGAAACTTTGTCGCAGCGTGCAAGTTTGCCTATGCCGGCAGTTTACATTATTCCTAGTCCTGCGGCTAATGCTTTCGCCACTGGTCGCGACCCAGAACACGCTGCGGTTGCTGTTACTGAAGGCATTATGAATATGTTGCCTGATGATGAGCTTGAAGCCGTACTCGCGCACGAATTAAGCCACATTAATAACCGCGATACTCTCACCCAAGCTGTTGCGGCTACGGTTGCTGGTGCTATTTCTTTGTTAGCACAAATGGCGAGTTATAGTATGTGGTTTGGGGGTTCGCGAGATGATGACAATGGTCGCAATCCTTTGGGGTTGTTGTTGAGTATTATTTTAGCCCCTGTCGCAGCATCGGTGATTCAGTTGGCAATTTCACGCACGCGGGAATTTTCTGCTGATGCGGGTGCGGCTAAGTTAACTGGAAATCCCCGTGCTTTGGCCCGTGCTTTACAGCGTTTAGATAGTAGCGCAAGGCAGATGCCGCTGGATGGTAATCCAGCTTTTGAGCCACTTTTGATTATCAATTCTTTCTCTGGTGATTGGTTGAAAAACCTATTTTCTACTCACCCTTCCACAGAGGCACGGATTGAGAATTTGTTGAAGCTAGAACAACAAATATAAGTTGTTAACTGTTAACTGTTAACTGTTAATTGTTAACTGGTAATTCCCCTTCTCCAGGCATACTTAAAAGTAGGTTGGTGCTCGCTGAAAAACCTGTATAGCTCTATGAATTACAGTTTTTGGGCGGCGAGTTCCACCTTACAAAACTCAAAACTCTCAGAACCCATTACCATTAATTTAGGAGAAACGATTATGACGGATGAAACTAATATCCCCCAAGAGTCTTCAATTGTTGGGCCGGTCAGTGAAGAAACTAAAGACTTGGTAAAAGCAGAGATGCCTAACGCCAGCGAAGATGTGATTAAGGAAACTGCTGCGCTGTTTGAAGCGATTAAGAAGCGAGTGCAAACAGAAATGCAAGCAGCTACCGATTTGACTCGCGAAGCTTATGAAAAAGCGGTGACAAAAGCCCAGAAAAGTGTTGAAGAAAATCAGATTACTGTTAAAGAACGGATGGAAGAAGCCGTGCGGTTAGTGCAACAGGAAGCTGAGAAAAATTGGCTGGTGGTGGATGCGATTAAAACGCGAGCACAGGCAGAGGTACAATCTGCTGGTGAAGTCAGCCGCGATACTTATCTGAAAGCGGTTCGGGAAGCGCGAACAGCGGTAGAAGAAAATAAGTTGATTGAACGCGATCGCATTGAGCAAGCTGTCGAACAAATTCAAAGAGAAGCTGATAAAAACTGGCACGTTATTGTCAGCGAAATTGAGTCAATTGGGGTGAAACTCACTGAGGCTGCTAGGTCTGCTTGGAATGCGCTAACAGCTTTTTTTGATAAGTCGAATCGCCATTAGACACGATCGCAACCTCTTGTCGGATTGACCGCAAAAACTGGATTACTTACAGGTTTTACCTAAGAGTAATCCAGTTTTTTGTTAATTGCTAATTATTAACCCTAAAACAGTTAATCGTTAAGTAGTCGGACATAAATAAACGC
This sequence comes from Kamptonema sp., assembly GCA_035298405.1. Lineage (GTDB taxonomy): Bacteria > Cyanobacteriota > Cyanobacteriia > Cyanobacteriales > Microcoleaceae > Kamptonema. The sequence goes on from DATGYA010000062.1 coordinate 4,284, forward strand.
TATAAATTGTAGGGTGGGCGCTCGCCGCAACCATCTTCTTCTATGAGTTACAGTTTTTTTGCGGCGAGCGCCCACCCTACGTTTAATTATGTCCGACTACTTAACGATTAACTGTTTTAGGGTTAATAATTAGCAATTAACAAAAAACTGGATTACTCTTAGG
>DATGYA010000063.1:0-2868 GCA_035298405.1 Kamptonema sp.
GGCTTCAGTCAGCGGCAAGTTATCGGGAATGTCGATTGTAATTTGCATGATTGATGTTACTTTTTAATTGCAATTGTCTCTTAAGTGCGATCGCAAACAGCTACACTTCCTGACTTTGCATCAACCGCTGCTTCAACCGTGCTGGATCGCCCCGATCTACAACTTGGCCCTTCTCCAATAGAAACGCCCCATCACAATAATTCAACTCATCCAAACGGTGTGTCACCCACAAAGCCGTCAATCCTCGATCCTTTACCAAACGCTGAACTTGAGCCACCAAATCTAACTGAGAATCAGGATCGAGTAAAGTTGTAGGTTCATCCAAAAGTAACACTTCGCAATGACGAGCGATCCCACTAATTTTATCCAAAAATTATTAGTTAATAATTAACGTTCATTATTCCTTTTTGCTTCTGTGACAACTGCTTTCAATTTAGTATAAAAGTCCGTGTGTTTCACAGGCTGGCTTGACGGATCAATATCTCCTGATTCATTATCCGTAATGTCAGATTCATCAGAGGTAGACTTACTTATTACTTCCTGATTTGAGGTATTTTCTGCACCCTCTCCAGTCCAATTTAAAATAGGAAATACTTCCTCATTTCTACTATCTTTTAATTTTCCCTCTCCGCTTTCTTCCTGATTTATATTCGCAGATATACGGGGCGGCAGTTCAGATGCAAGGGGAGGTTCCCATGCAGATAAATCTATCTCTTCCTGCGGCGGTGTAGCCTCCTCCTCAACTATTGAATCCAGGGAAAAAATACTGCAAACTAAACGTTCAAATTCATGGTTGAAATGATAAAGAGGTTGACCTCGCCGCTGCCACATAGCTAATATGTGCTCTACAGAAACAGTTTTATAACGCCCTTGATAAAGAGCTTCAACTACTGCTAAACGCAGCCAATAAGCCGGGTAAATGGTCAGCCATTCGCCTACCAATTCCTCAACTGTGTCCCCGCTGATATCAAAACTATAGTGAACCAGCAGAGCCGCTGCTTGTGCAGATATTGCGGTAACATCTGTCATTGTTAGTGGTTAATTGTTAGTGGTTAGTGGTTCGTTGTTGGTTGTTCGTTGTTGGTTGTTCGTTGTTTTTTGTTGATTGTTTTTTGGCAGAACGTTCCAAGTAATTTAGGTAAGCGTTTAGCTTTGGTGACAATTCATCAATAATGGGTTTGAGCTTGTTTACTTGTTCATTTGTTAATAGCTGCCGAACATAAGCTCGTCTTAACCAGTGCCTTGTTTCATACAAAGAACCCCTCGCTATTTTGACAAAACGTTGATTTTCCTGAAAACTATATCGACCATTGCCTTCAGCAATATTAGCACCGATACTATCCGCTGCACGAACAATTTGCTTACCAACAGTATCTTTAGAAAATTGATTCCATTCTTCGACAATGTTCCAGATTTTATCTGCTAATTTTTCCGCCAGTAGATAAACCTGTAATTCTTCAAACTTAGTTCTTTCCACCTCTCCCTCCAACAACCAACAACCAACAACTAACAACTAACAATTAACTAATCGGATAGCCGCACACCTCCTTCAACAGTTCGCACACCAGAGAAAGGTTCGGGAGTACCTAGCCAGTTGAAGTCGCTAATCCGAAAGGTAAAGCTACCGATTTGACGCTGCGGGTTAAAGCGCAAGATCAATCCGTAGGTGCGGTGGCTATATTCCAAAGTGTAGTCTGTGCTGATAACTTCACTGCTCTCTAAGTTAATTGCTGACTGAAAGCCAACTCGGAAACCTCCAAAAACTTGTTGCACGATTCCAAAGGAGAGGATTCTCAAATCCACTAGGCGATCGAATAAAAATGGAGATAAGCCATCCCGCGCTACCTGGGTGTATGTCACGTTAAATGCAGTGTAGTCTAAATATCTGCGGGCGAAATGACCAAATTGCCCTTGGATGCCGATACTACCAGCAACGGAGTTTTGAGAGTCGCCGTTGCTGTACAAACTGGTAACGCCTCTGACTCCTAATGCTAGTTGTACGAAGGGAATTACTGGCCTAGCTGTATACCTCAAACCTTGCGTGGGTGTGCGGGGGAGGGGTTTGCCACTCCAGAGGTTAAAACCGCGAGTTACGGCGATGCTGGCTTGAAAGCGGTTGAGATCGATGCGGTTGTTGGGGCGGAAGAGGGGGAGTAAATCGGGGCGATCGCTCTCGGCATTGATAAACTGATAGCCGACTTGATAGCTAACATTGATGCCGCTTTTGCCTAAAGGAATAATGGGAGAGGCAAAGACTGCACCGACGCTGCTGTGGACGGTTTGATATCCCAAGCTGCCGTTAAATAAGCGATCGCGATAGCTGTATTCCCCAGTGAGAGTATAGTTACCAAAAACGTATTGCCGCAACCGCACATTACCCCGAAAATTCTTTTCCCCCACATTAGGGAATTGGTCAAAGTTGAGAATTTGGGCTGTGCCTTCAACTCTAGTAGTGCGGCCGAAGTTGGCACTCAACCGAGCTCTCATGCCATAGTTATCTCCGAAAAACGGATTGTTATCGTGCTTCTCGATCGCCCGCTGAATATAAAACTGGGGAATGACAGTAAGTTGCACTGGCCCAGCGGTAAATACATCAAAAGGACACTCAGCGTATAAACCGCCGCGATCGCCGTTGTCGAACCCTAATGTTATACAAGGGCCGTTGCGCTTGCGGCTGTCAAACACTTGCCGTTGCGGATAGATCGGAATTTTAATCGCTTGGTCAAAAACTAAGCGGGGGCTAGTAGTTACCAATTCTTGGGCAGTGGGAGAAATCTGTCTAATTACCGCCCGCCGTGCTCTCACCTCAAACTCTGGAGGGGAAAACGGGTCATTAGTCAATCGAATATTTGTCGCTACCCTTGTACC
>DATGYA010000064.1:0-12940 GCA_035298405.1 Kamptonema sp.
GAGATGCCGCTAATTACACTCTTTCATCTCAAATACTCCTGGGTGCACCAAACTATTATTATGAATCAATGCTGAAATTTCTAGGACAAAACTCAGAACTTAACGGCGGTCAACTAGCAGAAAAAATCATGGAGTTTGAACGCAGCGATATGTACAAGAGTTATACAGTTACAAATAATCAATATGTTCGCGAACTTCCCGAAAAACTTAACCCGCTTATAGATATAATTACTTCATTTCAGATAAAACCTATCAACAGGGAGGAATTACAACCATACAAATATAGGGATGAAGATTTTGTAGATGTAGTTTTATTAATTGAAACTATAGCTAAAAAATCAATATCTCTTCAAAAAGAATGTGATGATTTTGTAAATTTCTTGAAAAAATCAATGATTTACAAATACCACATAAATCCAGAAAAAGTTAATAGAGGACTATCAGGAATAGGTTTACTTTTACCCAGCAGCAAGGAGCATTTACAAAAATATCGATATTTGCCAGTATTTTCTGATTTGAAACTTGTGGAACTTTTTAATGCAATCTTGTTTGAGGCTTGAGCTATACATTTTAAGATAAAATATCTCTGCTATATTATTCACTCATCAGTAAATAGGCAAAAATGACATCTACAATTAATAAAAATATTAGTAAATTTAACCTAAAGTTGTTATTTATTTTATTAGCGATCGCTATTATTATAGGAGTCAGCTTTCGCGGCTTTCAACTAGAGCGAAAAGTGTACTGGCATGATGAAGTTTACACTTCAATGCGAGCCGCTGGCTACACCCGCCAAGAAATAGATCGCGAACTCTTTCAAAACCGATTTATTGCTGCCCCAGAATTACAGAAATATCAAAAAGTGAAACCGGGAAGCACAGCAGCCGACACTATTAACTCACTGGCAATTGAAGACCCCCAACACCCCCCATTTTACTTTCTCATAGCTCGTTTTTGGATGCAACAATTTGGCAGCTCTCGGACAGCATCTCGGAGTTTACCTGCACTTTTAAGTTTACTGTCACTTCCTTTGATATACGGCTTAGCATGGGAACTTTTCGCATCACATTGGGCAGCCTTATTTGCAACAACATTTCTAGCTTTATCCCCCTTCGATATCTTATTTGCTCAAACCGCAAGACAGTACAGTTTGCTGGCAGTAACAGTTATTGGTAGTAGTTGGTTGCTGCTGAGAGCAATACGTTTGCAGATTGTGAAAAATTGGGGTTTTTATGCACTCGCGATCGCACTCGGTTTCTACACCCATCCTTTTTTCAGTCTAACACTGATTGGACAGGGAGCCTTCATCATTTGCCACAAAAATTTTATCAGTAATCAGACGACTATTTCCAAATTTTTTCTAGCAATAACAGCCGCACTTATCCTTTACACACCCTGGATATTTGTTTTAATAAATAATTTTAAAAGGGCAGCCGATACTACAGCTTGGACTCAAATATTTCCCGGCTTTAGTTACCTATTAAAACTTTGGTTACTCAGTTTTACTGCACTATTTATAGACTTTGATTTTGGCTTTAATAGTGTCGGGACTTATCTTCTAAGGTTGCCATTTCTCCTACTCATTATTGTGGCTCTTTACAAAGTATACCGTCGTACTAGCCGTTCAACTTCCCTATTTATCCTTACCTCAATTTTTGTACCTTTTTTAATCCTAGCTTTGCCCGATATCATATTAGGCGGGAAACGTTCAGCCGTTAGCCGCTACTTAGTTTCCTGTTTTCCGGGAATCCAGCTAGCAGTTGCTTACCTCTTAGCAACTAAAATTCAAACTCACCAATGGTTCTGGCGATTGGTTTTGGTTGCCTTACTGACCAGTAGCATAGCGTCATGTACAGTTAGCGCTTTTTCTGATACTTGGTGGAGCAAAGACTTGAGTTATTATAATGCAGAAGTTGCTAAGATTATCAATAAAAATGAAACAAATGCCACAGTTGCCACAACATCCACAATTGTAATTAGTGACCACGGCAATGATTTTACCAATATGGGAGATTTTATTTCCCTAAGTTATTTATTTGATAAAAATGTGCAACTACTGCTAATGAGCGATTCCCCTAACTTCGATCTGCTTAAAAGTAATACCGAATTCTTCGTATTTCGGCCTTCGGAAAAACTGCGCTCAGCTATTATTGAGCAAAAACAAGGTAGGCTAGAGTCAATATTAGACTATGCAGAGCTGTGGAAACTAAAGCGCTAGTGAAAACATTTCTTAGCTATAATGAACGCTTAAGTCAATTAACACCCTAGCCAGAAAACACATTTTAAGTTATCTTCCAAAATGGTGATATGTAATATCTCAAATTTAAAATCGGTACAATCATGACAAATTATTGGATAGCAGCAGCTTGGGGACTAGGTTCTGTCTTATTAGCAGAAATAGTACGAGACATATACCACGTCCTAGCCCATATTTACCCCCCTCTGTATCGACTGCACGTATGGCATCACCGCGTCTTTCGACCCAATTTAACCCCCGTTAACGATCGCATTTACCAACAAGCTCAATGGCGTAACGATGTACCCGAAGCCTTAGTAATGCTACTGTGTGGCTTATTGCTATGGGTTGTAGCCTACATTACTACTCCCAATTTCCACCCCTGGGCCCTCGTCGGTTGCACCTACACATTAGGTTTCCTGGTAAGCGCGATCGCGCGTGGTTATGGCTTCAAAGGTGCAGGCGAACTCACAGACTTAACCCACCAACCGGGAGACTTCCTCACCCCACCTTCTAGATGGCTCGTTAACCGTCCTTACCACTGGCGACACCACTTTGATAACCAAAACGCTTACTACTGCGGGACACTCACCCTCATAGACAAACTCATGGGCACAGCACTCTCCCTCAAAGGCAAAACCATAGCTGTCACCGGAGCATCGGGCACACTCGGTCAGAGTCTCCTCAAACACCTGCACAAGGCAGGAGCCAAAGTTATTGCTCTCACATCGGGAACACAAACTCTAAGCTTGAATCTAGACGGTGAAGAATCGCCTGTTACTACCATAAATTGGCAAACAAGTCAAGAATCAGACTTAGCACAATTGCTAGAAAAAATCGATATTCTAGTAATCAATCACGGGATCAACGTACAGGGAGACAGAACAAAAGAGGCGATCGCCAACTCTTACGAAATCAACACTTTTTCAGCATTCCGACTAATCGAATTATTCCTCACTACCGTCCGCACCAACGAAGACATAGCCAAGAAAGAAATCTGGGTAAACACCTCAGAAGCCGAAGTAATTCCCGCAGTCAGCCCCCTCTACGAACTCAGCAAACGCGCCTTGGCAGACCTAGTAACATTGCGCCGCATCGACGCTCCCTGCGTCATCCGCAAACTAATTTTAGGGCCATTTAAAAGCAATCTCAATCCCATCGGCATCATGTCCGCAGATTGGGTAGCAAAGCAAATAGTAAAACTTGCTCAAGCGGATGCCCGCAACATCATCGTTACAATTAATCCCCTGACATTTATCGCTTTTCCCATCAAAGAATTCTGCGTTTCCCTCTACTTCCGAATCTTTACCCGCAAAGATTATTCTGTGAAAAAAGTAGAAATAGAGCCATCAATCGTTGAAACTATAACTAAATAGATTTCTCCAATAACTCTTGTAGAGCAGGCATCCTGCCTGCCTTTGGCTGTTAGTTTTATAGCAACCGCCAAGGTGGTTAGGATGTTCTGAGTTCCTAAAACCCGCTGATTCTATTCCCTTCTTCCCTAGCCATAGCGGTTACTATAACCTTCGCGATCGCGCCGACTTACCGCAGGAATCCAGATAGTTTCCCAGTGGAAATGGATGTAATAACAGAAATTGTGACGCTTAACTAAAGTAGCGCTTTTAAGCTGCTGCCCTTTGAGCAAATCTAATTGATGTTTACCAATTAGTACTTTAAATCGCTGTTCGCCACGCAGCAAACTTAGAGCCATAGTTAAATCCTGCTCTCGGAACGAGAAAATTGTCGAATTGAACTCAGCACTGTTAGGCTTAAATTCTTTGACAAAGCTCTCAGTCATATATGCCATTTGGCGAGCTTCAGCTACAATCGCGATCGCGCCAAGTACCAAATTTGGCGGCAAATTAAACTCTTCCCTAACAGCTTGAAAAATGCGAACCCTAATTCCGCTATTGGCGATCGCATTGGCATCAACATTTTTGTGAATATAGTTGCTAGCCAACGCCAAAACCTTGAGCGTCGCATCTATCTCCAGAGCCGCTTCTGGCGAAACTTCCAGTTTGCAAGCAACTGTCTGATTTTTTTTGATGTCAAAAGTAGAATTTTGCACCGACCTGCCTAATTATCTACCTCAGCCATTTCAATCACGCGGCCGTCCCAATCTTTAACCAAGAAATTCAACGGCTTTTCGCGACGAATTTTATATTTGACTCCCTGCATTTGCACCCGCATCAACACCTGATCCAAACACTCGCGGTCAAAACAAACGTGGCGCTGGCGATTTTTCTGCCCCAAACCCGCCCCGCTGATGACGTGCAACTGCGTATTCTTCATTAACTGATACCACAGACCATCTGGATTTCCCGTCACTGGAGGAGCCGCCGCTCTGCCGACATTGGGGGACAGGTAAAGCGGGTCAATGCCAGTGGTTCCCAAAGTTTGCTCGTAGTTGTAGTAGTAGTGCAGGGGAACTTCTGCCACTGGTAGCTCTAGGATACCTTCATAGAACTGTCGGGCGTGGGCGAGATCCGACACCATAATCGTGTGAACTTTCGGAGCGCTGGTAAGAAACATCCACATCGCCACTGCATAAGCAGCCAGGAGCATTACCATGATGCCTTGAGTTGAAAATAAGCTGTCCAAGGGCAGGGACGGCAAAAAAGAACTCAAGTGTAAAGACCCAAGCGCGGAACCAATAATATTGACTGCTGGAGGCATGAACTGAAGTAGGGGTAAACAACTAAATTTAAAATTGCAGTCGTACTCGTGTGTAATAATTTACAACTAGCTATCTATGTTAACAAAAACCGGCCCTTTGAAAGTTTTTGTGTATGGCACTCTTAAACCGGGTGAATCCAATTATCGCCGATACTGTGAGGGAAAAGTTGCCGATGCTTGTCCCGCGATCGCCATCGGTGAACTTTTTGCCCTTCCCGCAGGCTATCCAGCGATGACTGAAGGTGTGGGAAATGTCTATGGTTTTATGCTCACCTTCAGCAATAACGCTATTTTAGCTGCTCTCGATCGCCTGGAAGATTACAATCCCCAACATTCTCCAGCGAAAAATTTATATCAGCGCCAAGAGATTGAACTCTTCGATCGCGATCGCCAATCTTTAGGAACTGCTTGGGCTTACTTAATGCTACGCGATCGCGTCCAATCCCTGGGCGGTATTCCTCTGCCCGAAGGTTATTGGCACCGCTACAGTTAACCGTTAACCGTTAACCGTTAACCGTTAACCGTTAACCGTTAACCGTTAACCTTTAACCGTTAACCGTTAACCCTATGGAGTTTCCTTACCAGGCTTGGGAATTTCCACCACAGGTTCATTTACAGTCAGCATCAAATCATTAGGATTCAATATATCAACCACAGGCTCATTTAAAGCCAGCATCAAACCATCCCCACTTACCGGAACGGGAGATTGAGCTAACTGCGGAGTAAATAATTGTCGATCGGATACCACGCCCGACATCATAGCTACAAACATAGCGGCGATCGCACTTCCTCCCCAAACCAGAGCCCGATTCCGCCTGCGATCGACTCGTTGGAAAACCCGATTTGCCAACTCTTGTGGCGGCTGTGGTGTCGATGGTACAGGCATCACCTGCAAACCGTGCCGCAAAGAAAGCAATCTCTCGTACAAACCGCGAACCGCCAGATCGGTCGCCAACCACTCTTCAACTTGGCGGCGTTCAGCAGCCGTCACTTCACCATCTAAGTAAGCACTAAGTAATTCAAAGCGATCGCGCATCATAGTATTTCTTGCACCCTGCCCTTGATTGTTAGACTCTATATTTCCAGCGAGTGAATCCCGTAGGAAGCGATCTTTGTGAGTTTTATCTGGATCAAAATTAGAATTCATTTTCACACTACCTCATCAGATTTCAGAATTCACTCGCTCGTTATGGAGCAAAATATCCTTTAGTTACGATCTTAAAAGAAAAGTTTTGAGTCATCATCAAAAATTTATCAAAACCTCACACTTTACTCAAAAAGTAGCTAAACTAGCGACCATCTAGATACTTTTGCAGTTGTTGCTGGAGTCTCTGACGAGCACGAGCAATTCTTGACTTCACCGTACCCAGAGAAACATTAGTAATTTCCGCTATTTCCTCATAAGCTAATCCTTCGATTTCTCTGAGAACAATAGTAGTGCGGAATACTTCTGGCAAATCTGCGATCGCTTTATGCAACTGATCGTAAAACTCTCGCGTTGTCAAATCTTCATCTGGGCCTGGAGAGTCCGCTGCAATTTCCCAATCTATCTCCCCATCTTCTAGAAAGCGAGGCGCATCTAGAGACATGGGCGGACGAACCCGCTTGCGTTTTCGCAACTCATCATAAAACAAATTTGTGGCAATGCGGCTCAGCCAGCCCCGGAATTTAGCAGGCTCTTGCAAGCGATTAATATTCCGGTAGACTCTAATCCAGACTTCTTGAGCCAAATCTGCCCGATCTTGCCAGTCAGGGGCTAAGTGGTATAGAACCCGCTCAACATGAGACTGATACCGAACCAGCAGTTCCGAAAAGGCAGCGCGATCCGGCCGCATACCTTCCTGGCAACGCAACACCAAATCATAGTTAGAAAGTTTTTCGGCTGGCAATTGCACTTGAGGAACGGTCGCCTCAACCGTAGACCAGGGTACAGAAATAAAATGACTCATGGGCGGAATTCGCTTGTCACACTTTCCGCTTTTAATGACGCACCCTTCAATAAGGGAGTTCCCTAATTATCGCAAAGCTTGAGTTTTAGGTGTCGCAGTTCGCTTTTAACGAAAGCTCAACATCTAACAATTAGCTTCGCACGCTCCTATACTAACCCAACTACTAGAACCGTCATTAGAAAATTCTTTCTTCCAGATCGGGGCATTGTGTTTCAAAGTATCGATCCCGTACTGGCAAGCTGCAAAAGCTTCTGAACGGTGGGGACAGCCAACAGCCACCAACACACTAATTTCCCCTATTTGCAAACGCCCAATCCGGTGGTGAATTACTACTCGATTCACATCTGGCCACTGACGGCGAATCTCGATCGCGATTTGTTGGAATACTCGGATAGCCATCGGTTCATAAGCTTGATACTCCAGAGCAACTACAGGTTTGCCCTCAGTTTGATTGCGTACAGTACCGCTCATTATTACCACAGCCCCATTCGCCCCATCATCTGCCAAAGTATATACTTCTTCAACTGATAAGGGAGCAAAAGTAATAGCAAAACTATCTTTGGGATGGGGTCTGGAGAGAGTATTTAGGGAAATTGTGAGGGTATTCATGGGTTAGCAATGGTGGTGATGCAACTGAGCTTGAATTTATTAGCGATCGCCTATCCATAACTCTACCTCAGCACCGCTGATAATTGTTATTGCAGGTTTTGCAGACCTCTGTTGAGGATTTGTAAATTTTATTGGATTTTTATTTGCAAGAAACAAGGTAAATGTTATGGTGTTGTCTATCCCTCCTCAGTAAAATTTCCCAAACTTCAAAAAAATAGACGAAAAGCAAATTTACTGATGTGTCCTTTGACCCATGAGCAGTTTTTTTGAAATCAGGATTTTTACATGAGTTTAGCGAGACCAATGTAACGTTAAATCAGGAAGTTATGGAAACATTAGCATTTACTCATTCCTACATTGCCTACGACAATCTGGACTCGGAGCCTAAGCTAAGATCCTTTGAAGAGTTAGGTCTGAAAATTCCTAGTTCTGCATGGATTGGTCTGGCAGGTCTGGCAGTTGCCATATCTGTCATGGCTATACCTGCTGAAGCCCACGCCGCCTATGTCAGCACTAATGGCGGTCGCCTAAATGTTCGCTGCGGGCCTGGAATTGATTATTGCATTGATTACAAGATACACAATGGCAGCCATGTCAAACTCACTGGTCGTTATAAAAACGGGTGGGCTCAAGTCGCTGGCGGTGGCTGGGTAGCTTCCCAATGGCTAAGCTACGGTCACACTTCTCACCACAGCTACAGATACAAGCCTTGCTATCGCTAACTGAATTGTCAGAATTAGTTGAACTTTGCTCAGCCCACCCAGTGGGCTTTTTTATGCAATAACTAGCAGCTTTAATTAATATAGTAAGACTTATACACCAAGAACGTAATTCGCTGTAGTTCATTGGTGTCAACTTAACGCCAAACCCTTAGTCCGTCAGGGGTTAAAACCCCTGCCTCAAAGTTTAAGTCCTCTGAAGAGGACTAAGAAAACTTTGAAACTTAATAGTCCTCTTCAGAGGACTTAATTTATTAGACAGGGACTTAAGTCCCTGGCTGGTGTCAACTTAAGTTGACACCAATGTTATCCTGTCTGCCTTTGACTGTATTTTTTGGAGAGGTCTATTAGCGATCGCGTCTTTCTCGCTCAATTAAGCTTACCTCCCCCCATCAAATACAGTAAAGCCATCCGCACAGCAACACCACTGGTCACTTGTTGGGAAATCAAACTAAATTGGGCATCATCCATTAAGTCAGAGCTAATTTCCACACCTCGATTAACAGGGCCTGGGTGTAAAACTTTAACATTAGGTTTACAGAGTTTAAGGCGATCGCGGGTAATGCCAAACAATTGATGATATTCCCGCAAACTCGGCAGCAAATGCTGGCCCATCCGTTCCTTTTGCAGCCGTAGCGCCATCACAAAATCAGCATCTTGTAAAGCAGGTTCAACTTTCCAGTGCAAAAATAATTTTCCCTCTCTACCATTGCCACACTCAGCAAATAACAACGGCAATAAAGTAGGTGGCCCTGCCAAATGAACTTCTGCCCCCGTTGCAGTTAAACTCCAAATATTAGATCGAGCTACACGCGAATGCAGAATATCGCCAACAACAGCAATTTTTTTACCAGCTAAAAGTTCTAGACGAGGGCGTTCGGGATCTAAGAGCGAACAGATAGTAAATAAATCTAACAAACCTTGAGAAGGGTGTTCGTGCTGACCATCTCCGGCATTCAGTACACTAACTTTCGCTCCCAAACGATCCATTTCCTGCGCGATCGCCATTGGTACTCCAGCTTGCTCGTGGCGAATCACCATCATATCCGTTCCCATCGCCAAATAAGTCTTCGCCGTATCTAAAATAGTCTCACCCTTAGTCAGAGAAGAACTCCCTGGCGCAAAATTCAGTGTATCGGCAGACAGTCGTTTCGCCGCCAACTCAAAACTATTACGAGTCCGAGTCGAAGGCTCAAAAAACAAATTAGCCACCACTTGACCTTGCAAAGCCGGAACCTTTTTCGTGCGACGACCAAGCACTTCTCGAAAACTCCCGGCAGTTTGCAACACCGCGTCGTATTCACCGGAAGTAAAATCAGCAAGAGATAAAATGTGGCGGCGAGTCCAAACCATAGCCATTTTAGATTTTAGATTTTAGATTTTGAATTAACTACTGCTTCCTACGGAGCCATATTAAATCCCACTGAATTCTTGAACAGAGTTTGGTGGTTTATTTATGAACAGTATTCAACAATATCAGGCGGCCTTTGCTGCCAGCCTGATTATATTTAGCTTAAATAGTTGCACTACGCTACCCCCTGAGCAACAAGAGTCTATTCCCCCGATTCCGCCACCCATAGGCACACCCAAGCCTCAAAGTCTTACTATCTCCACACCGCCAGAATTTCAGCCCCCAGCGACACCTGACAGCGTGAGAGCCAGGATTTATAAAGTAGACAACCAGTGCCAAGCTTTGATTCCAGAAACTGTCACCCTTCCCGCAGCCCATTCCATCGAGGCAGCAGTGGCAAAAGTGCTAGAGCAACAGTACACTAGCGACTTTGACTTGAGTTATCGGGTAATTCTCGATCGCGAGCAAGGTTTAGCTATAATAGATTTACGCATTCCTCGCAACTCCAAACGCCAATTAAACTCTCTGTCAAGCTGCGAACAGTTAGCCTTGTTCGGCAGCCTCCGTCAAACCCTCACTAGCAATCGAGGGTGGCAGATTAAAAAGGTGCTCTTTACAGAGGAAGGCGAAGAAATTTGGCTCTAGCAGCCAGTAGTAGGCTAGACGCTGCTGTCGTCAACCTAACGTTAAACTGACCGTGCGGTATGGGTTTCAACCCCTGCCTCACAGCTTAAGTCCCTGACAGGTTTCGTCTAGAATTCTAGATTTTGGTAGCGTCCATCCTACAGGCAAGTCCATGATTAATTCTTTCAACTTAGCGTTGATTCTTCAGTCCTGCTTATACCTACTTGTCAAAAGTAGCTCTACTACGCTAAAAGGTTAGATGGTGATTTCCCAACAAAAATCTACACATAGCCCAAAAGTGAGACCAGGGAAATTTTGATTGCAGAAGATTTAAAAAATTTAAGAGGTACTATGAACCAGCAGGTTATACACCCGATGGTTAAATTCCAGCGTCAGGTGCATTCACTTGTGAAATCCAATATCATCAAACCGACAGACAGTCTGTGGAAAATTGCTCTGCTTTACGGAGACGAGTGGCCGTACTGGAAACAACAACTCCTAGAGTTTGATTTTTCTATGCAAGACCCGGTTAGCGATTTGCTGGTTGTTGAAGGTTGGGATGAGGACTAGAAAAGTTTTGAGTTTTGAGTTTTGAATAACTCTTTTAGCTCATAAAAGTCTGAGTGTGCTATTGCTTACAGGCAAGCTGCTAATGCTTCTGCGAGTTTTTTAGCTGTGGGATAGCGATCCCCTGGTTTGGGTTCTGTTGTCCGCGTAATTACAGCTCGCAATTTCGGCGCGATCGTGGGAACCCTTTCCACGTTGAACCCAAAATCTCGCCCTCTCTTACCATAAAACTTTTGGGGGCTTTCCCCTGTCAGCAAAAAAATCAGGGTGGGGCCAATAGCATATAAATCCGATTGAGTTAGCGGTTGACCCCGATCTTGTTCCGGTGCTGTGTAGCCTTCAACACCGATGCGAGTCCCTGGAGGTGTCCCGATCTCTTTTACTGCCCCAAAATCCAGCACTGTGATGCCATTGTCGCGGTGGCGTACTAGCAAATTAGCAGGTTTAATATCTCGGTGAATAATGGGGGGCTGTTGCGAGTGGATGTAGTCCAACACCTCGCAGGTTTGAATCATCCACTCTATCCCCTGCTGGGGAGTAACTGGCCCGCGCTGATAAATGCGTTTTTCTAAATCCTGACCGTGAAGCATTTCCATCGCCAGGTATTTCTTCCCACCTTCCACAAAGAAGTCAAAAAACTGAGGAATACCGGGGTGGTGTAGCGCCTTCAGGGTGCGGGCCTCCCGTTCAAAAAGTTCTTGAGCTTTGGCGATTTGGGCCATATCCGCATTCATTTCTTTAAGGACTACCAGAGATGCTGCGGGGGAAATTCCTGGCTGTTGCGATCGCGCCTTATTGCGATCCCAGGCCAAAGTTGTAGTACCCATACCTCCTTGTCCCAAAGTTCGTAATACTTGGTATTGGCGAATTGTGCGTTCTACACTAATCGGTTCGCCGCAGTGGATGCAAAATAAACTCCCAGGCTGGTTGCCCGCGTGAGTGCAAGCTTGAGGACGCTGAGGAATGGAAATTGGAGATTGGGCATTGGGTACACTAGCCAAGGAAGCTGAGTTCAACTGAAATTTCAGGATCGGCCCGCCTCGCGCTAGTTGGATCAGGGAACCATCCGATACTGTACCCTGAGATATCAAGACACCATTAACAAAAGTCCCATTTGTACCTTGATTAATCAGCAGCCAAGTAGTGTTAGATGCAGAACTATCAATTTTTCGCAACTCCAAGTGTTGCCGCGATACTAGGGGATCGGCAATAACGACGTGATTTTCTGGAGCTCTGCCAATGCGAATAATTGACTCGCTATCAAAGATCCAGCGTTGCAGAGGAGTCTGTTTTTGGGGGTCTAAGAGAGTCAGAGTCAACACATTATAGAAGAATTTGTTAGTTTATAGTTAATAGCATAATTGGGAATGCTAGCTTAATTGGAATGGTAGCTTAATTGGAAGAGTGCTGCGCGATCGCCGCAAAGCACGGGAGTTCGATTTCTCCCCTTCCCACCCAGTGGAGGCTGTAGCTCAAGGGAAGAGCTTAGAATTGCAGTTCTAGGGTTGGGGGTTCAAATCCTCCTAGCCTCCCCTATTTTGGGGACTATAGCTCAATGGAAGAGTGCTTCAATTTCATTGAAGAAGTTGAAGGTTCAAGTCCTTCTAGTTCCCACCCCATTTAGGGGTTCTGTTCTGTTTTTTAATAGATTCCTACCCAGGTGGTAAACATGGATATTCCACCAGAAAAATTAGAAATTTGCCTTGCAGTGTTGCAGCAAATTTCAGAAGATCCAGCAATGATGGGTGAACACGAACGCTTTAAAAGTTTAATTGCTAAAATTTATAAAGCAGGTCGTAAAATTACCCGTTTGACTAATCAAAAATATCAACAAGCTGAAGATCGCCAACTGAAAGAAACAGCGGTAATTGTCCAGAATCAAAAATCAGATAATTCTGTTTGCAATCTGCCTAGCTTCACCGAGAATTTGCAACATTTTAAGAAGCCTGTAACTTGCTACATTTGCAAGAATATTTATACAAAAATTCATTTTTTCTATCATTCACTTTGTCCAAAATGTGCTGAGTTTAACTATCAGAAAAGATATCAACGCACTAATTTAAACGGACGAATTGCTTTGGTTACAGGTGGACGGATTAAAATTGGCTATCAGATAGTTTTACGGTTATTGCGAGATGGCGCTCGCGCGATTGTAACAACTAGATTTCCTGGTGATTGCGCTCATCGTTACAGTTTAGAACCAGATTTT
>DATGYA010000065.1:0-16539 GCA_035298405.1 Kamptonema sp.
TGAACAAGGATTAGAAATTTCTGTGATTTCTGTTGTCGAAATTGAAACTCATATTTCCTATAGTTTAAGCGTGCAACAAACTCTTTCGCGTCCGACCACAGAACTACCGAAAAACTCCCTAACTTTTACTCGGAAAAGAACCTTAAAAAAACGGAGTAAAAAACAGGTGTCTGAAACCTCAAAGCCTGATACAACAAGAGTTGATGACTATGCAAAACATTTAAAAAATACTCGTTCTTTGTTGCCAGAATCTGTACGTTATTTGGTGGCTGACGGCTATTATTACCGCGCTAAATTTTGGGATGCTGTCCGGGAGTCCGATCTCAATTTGATTAGTAGATTAAGGGTTGATGCCAACCTGAATTACCTCTATACCGGAGTAAGAAATAAATTCGGCGCTCCTCGTAAATATGATGGTAAAGTTGACTGCAATAATTTGAAAAATCTAATTTTTGTCAAAGAAATCAAGCCGGGAGTTAAGCTTTATTCATTATTAGTATGGAGTTGTTGCTTAAAATGCAAAATCCGTTTGGCTTGTATCTCTGAGCTTCAAGCTAAGGGTAAAACCAAAAATGTTTTATTGTTTAGTACCGATACCAATCTCAAGGCTGAGCAAATACTTGAGCATTATCAAGCTCGTTTTCAAATTGAATTCATTTTTCGGGATGCCAAACAATTCACTGGTTTGTCCGATTGTCAATCTGTGAATAGCCAACGGCTTGATTTTCATTTTAATGCCAGTCTAGTTGCCTTAAACTTAGCCAAATATGAAGCCTATAATCGCCACTTGTCTGCCCATCCATTCGTGTTTTCGATGGCCTCTTATAAACGTCTGGAATTCAATCGGCATCTACTTTATACATTTATTAGCAAGTTAGATTTAGACAAGGACTTGATTTTAAATCATCCTAACCTCCCTTCAGTCTTGTCTTATGGTACTCTGGCTGCTTAAAAACTGTCCGGACTATTGAGTTAAGGGTTAACAGTTAACGGTTAACGGTTAACCCTTAATCAATTCCACCCCATCGCGGCCATCCACATCTTGAACATAAACCTTAACCTGTTCCTCCTTAGCAGTCGGCAACTTTTTACCCGTAAAATCAGGGTGAATCGGTAACTCCCGATGACCGCGATCCACCAACACCGCCAACCAAATAGTTTCCGGGCGGCCGTATTCAAGAACTGCATTCAAAGCCGCTCGAATCGTCCTACCTTTATATATAACGTCATCAACCAGCACCACAATTTTGCCACTCAAATCGAAAGGAATATCAGTTCTTGCCGGAGTTCGGATCGCAATCTGATCCAAGTCATCTCGATAAAAAGTAATATCTAGAGCCCCCACAAGCACTTCTACTTGTTCAAGCACCTCAATTTGAGTCGCCAACATCTGCGCTAAAGCCACACCTCTGGTGTAAATTCCCAACAACGCCAGATCCTTTGGGTTGCCAGATTTTTCAACAATTTGCGAAGCTAGGCGAGTGATAGTCCGGCGTAGTTCTGCCGATGATAAAATTTCAACGATTTTAGTCATTGCTGGTTGGGAGTTCGCTCTTGACTGCAAAACTCGCTAGCAGTCAAAAAACAAAGAAGAAAGTATAAAGCAAAAATGATAATCCCAACCAGATCAGAAAGCAATACCTAGTTAGTTGCAAAGCTTGATTGATTTTTTCTGGCGTAATCGGATCGATCGCTTCCCCTAAAAGCGGCTTATGTTTGAGAACCCCCCGATAGGAATTAGTACCTCCCACTTGCACGCCCAAAATTGCCGCAAAAGCGCACTCACTCCAACCAGAGTTAGGACTAGCATCTTTAATGGCATCTCTTTCACATATCCGCCAAACATAGCGAGGTTTGCCAGATAAAAAAGCTAAAGTAATAACCGTTAATCGGCAAGGTAGCCAGGTCAACACATCATCAAGTTTGGCACTGAACCACCCTAAATCAGTATAAGGTGCTTCTTTATAGCCCACCATCGAGTCTAATGTACTCGCAGCTTTATAGGCGATCGCAAAGGGAACACCCAAACTGAGCCACCCTCTACCAGCAGCAAACATCCCACCGCTAACAGATAATAATATATAACTTGTAGCAACCCCAACTACCCCATAAAATAGCGGAGCCATCACTCCATCAACAGCATTTTCCGTTACAGTTTCTAGTACCGCACGGAGAATTTCCGGCTCAGATAACTTTTCTGTATCTCTGCCCACATAAAAGCTCAACCGTTCCCGCGCCTTGACTAAATCTCCACTATTTAAAGGATGCAATACATCGACCGCTGCCCCTCTCAAACTTCTACCAGCAAAACAGCTTGCTAAAAGGATAGTCTCTAGCGCGATCGCAAACATTGGGTGAACTAACAGTGCCCCAGCCGTTACCAACCAACCTAAAGTTCCACTACCAACAACCAGCGCGATCGCGCCTACTATACCTGTCAACCGAAGCGGTGACACAGACATCTCATCTGCCGGATTATTCCATATATTAAAGACAACTTGAGTGTAACGATTGATTGCCCAACCCATTACCTGCACAGGGTGTGGCAAATTTCTTGGATCGCCAATCAAATAATCTAAGCTAGCAGCCAGAAGCAAAACAGCAGCAGGCCCAGCATCAGGCAGCAACACAGATAAATTCATCCTCGATCTTCATTTCCAGCATTAAGAATCATTAACAAACGGGAAATTCTACTTCCCTTTTTTTTAACCGAGCTAAATGATAAAGCTCGTTTCTTCCCCTTGCGCCGCTTGCCAACTGCGAACGTCATAGTATAAATCTTCTAGGGAAATACTGTAAAGAGCTTCTGTAAGTTTTTTATGCAAACGGTGCCACAGAGTAAATGTCACCCAGTCCTCTGCAACAGCAGCATCAGGAGAATGACCAGCCAGAGGTTCAATAGTTTCGCCAACAGCCTCTAAGATTTGTCCAAGAGAGATTAGAGCAGGTGGCCTAGCTAATTGATATCCTCCTTGAGTACCGCGAACTGATAGAACTAAACCAGAACGCCGCATCTCAATGAGTAACTTTTCTAGATAAGGTGCAGGCAACTCTTGTCGGCGAGCGATCGCTTTCACAGAAGCCGGCCCATAAGCAGGTTGCGAACTCAGATCGAGTAACGCTTTCACACTATAGTGTCCGCGAGTAGTTAACTTCATTGACAGTCAGATATGGGGCAAATATTTAGCTAGCTGATAGCTCATAGCTTACGCTACACAGTTGAGAGATTGCTTCTACTGAGCACCTACTCCTTAAGAAAGACTCTGTTTCTCTAAAATATTTTTAATCAAGTGGTTAACTATTTAGCAAATCGGTGTAATATAGTTTTACGACTGGCTATGAAGCTAAAGTTTCTTGGTGATAGCAAAAGTAAGCCAAGAAAAAAAATCGTAAACCTGTAGTTGACTATTTCGGGACAGAGTAGATGGCTAAAAAGAAAAATATCGAACCCCTAGAAGGCGAAGCTCTCATCAAGAAAGTTAAAGAGCTAGAGAACCTTACCAAGGAAGAAAAGGCACGAGCGTGTGGCTACTACACCGTTACCAAAAACGGTGTAGAACGGGTCAACATGATGAAGTTCCTCAATGCTCTTATTGATGCTGAGGGCATTCAGCTTGATGGTAAGCAAAACGGTAACGGACGCGGCGGACGCTCTGCCAGCTATCGGATCAGCGTCCAGTCTAACGGTAACTTACTGATTGGTGCAGCCTATACCAAACAGATGGAACTTCAACCAGGTGATGAGTTTGAAATCTCTCTGGGACGCAAGCACATTCACCTGCGACAAATCGATCAAGAAGAAGCAGTAGCAGTTTAGCTTCATGCTCTCTAACTTTTCTCATTGCCCTTGAAAGTGTACGAGTTATATAACTGATGGCAATGGCTGGATAACGGCCACTGCCAGCAATTGTATTATTACTCTTGAATACGTAATTCTTCTCCCCCGCTAATTCCTCACAAGGCCAGCGGGGAAACTTCCATATATCTCTTAGGAACGCCTGCAAAGGTTTGCCTCTGCTTAGCATTGGTTCTATCTTCACAGGCGTTAATTTCGATTTTTCGGGCCTCTGTAGAAGTTTTTATGAAAAAGTTGCTTGTAAAAGTTGGTTGCAATGTTCCGATCGCCTACTATTTTTGATCGTCTCATGTAGTCAGCAGTAAACCTCAGCAATCAAATTTTGCCTGGTTTGTGTCAGGTGAGTATGACTTAATCTGTCATTATCTGTCATTGTGAATCAAAGGAAGCAATCCCAACTTTTCCAGATTGATTCATTGCGATCGCTATTACAGACTAAATTACAATACGGTTCAGTTAAGAAGAATCTGACTTCTAAAAGATGCCTGCATTTCCCCTAAAATCGTAAGGTTAAATTCGTCGCAGAGCTTTAACTGAACCGTATTGGACTAAATTACTGCTTTCCCAAGCAAAGAATACCTGTATTTTTTTATAAACGGCTAATGATGGTAAACATAGAAATCTGTAGGGGTAATGCCCCCGTGCTTACCCCAGAGTAGGGGTAATGCCCCCGTGCTTACCACAGAGAGTGGAGGTGCGATCGCAGGGGGATTGCCCCTACAGACTTTCATTCAGCAACGCCCAAAAGGTTATATTTCACATCAAATCCAGAAGTGCTATAATCTTAAGGAATCGCAATAGAACGCAAAAGGCGATCGATAATGGTCTTAGAACGCCGCCCACCCGCTGGAATCAAGCGGTGCGAAAGCACATGAGGTGCGAGTTCCTTCACATCATCAGGGATAACATAGTCCCGCCCCGACAAAAACGCCAAAGCTTGGGCCGCCCGATGCAAAGCCACAGCACCGCGAGGACTAACACCCAAAGTAATTTCCTCATCCTCTCGCGTCGATCGCACCAAATTGACAATATACTCTTTCAACGACCCCTCAATCTTCACGATCGCGCACAAGCGCCGCAACTCTTGAATTTCCTCCAAACCCAGGCAATGTTGTAACTCTTCAACTGCCACGCTATTAGAAAGCCGTTCTAGCATTTGTAACTCTTCCGATGACGTAGGGTACCCCAAAGTCAGAGACAGCATAAAGCGATCCATCTGCGCCTCTGGCAAAGGAAAAGTACCTTGATACTCAATCGGGTTCTGAGTAGCAATCACAAAAAACGGGCTAGGAACAGCGCGAGAAATCCCATCCACCGTTACCTGTCGCTCTTCCATCACTTCTAACAACGCCGACTGCGTGCGGGGTGTAGCGCGGTTAATTTCATCCGCTAACAACACATTCGCAAACACCGGCCCCGGTAAAAACTCAAACTCGCCGCTGCGGGGATTCCAAATATTAGTTCCCGTAATGTCTGTTGGCAATAAATCGGGAGTACACTGAATCCGCTGGAACTTGCCAGCAATCGATCGCGCTAGAGACTTTGCCAACAGAGTTTTACCCACACCGGGAACGTCTTCTAATAAAGCGTGACCCCCTGAAAGCATTGCTACTAGCACCAAACGGATACTATCAGCTTTACCCACAATCGTCTGACTTAGATTTTGCTTGAGCCGTTCAATCCGTTCTCTCATATTGCTAATTGCTAACTGCTAATTTTTATTACTCATCCGTCTTAACTTATGCACCCTAGATTGCGAACGATTAGCCGTTAGCTACCATAGGACTTATACCAATTCTCTAAATGCGGGCTAGATTATAGAATCTCATATTATCATCTAAAATTTGAATAGTTACTATCTGTAGTCCTAGTTTCAAGAATTGGGATTACAAAGGAACAATTTTGTCATTGCTCGGCACGAAGCAATCTCAGACCCCAATTTTTGATACCTCCTGCGTAAATTCTATAGTAGCAAATTTCTGGCAACTGCACAGTCTGACTGAATTTGAGCCTTGAGTGCTTCCAGATTGGGGAACTTTTGTTCAGGTCGTAAAAAATGTTCCAGATTGGCGGTTAAGGTTTTGCCGTACAAATCCCCACACCAATCTAATAGGTGAACTTCCACAGTCGGACTAACTCCTTCCACAGTCGGACGACAGCCAATATTCATCACGCCTAATATGGGAGAGTTGAAATTTGGATCGGCTTTTCTTTCCCCTAAAACTTCTTCTCCTGTTCCTTCTTCGAGAAAAACTCGCACGGCGTATACGCCAAATCGTGGCAAAAACTTTTCTGGGGGTAACTGGAGGTTAGCAGTAGGAAATCCAATTTTTCTCCCTATTTGTTGACCCTCAATAACTATTCCTGACAAACTATAAGAGCGACCTAATAACTGGTTCGCTCTTTGGAGATCGCCATTTTGGAGAGCTTCCCGGATCACAGAACTGCTAATCCGTTCTCCAGAGTAAGTGTAGAGTGGTACGAGAGTAACGTCAATGTTATAAGTAGCTGCGATCGCGGCTAAATCTGTAGCTGTACCCGATCGCGATCGTCCGAAGCGAAAATCTAATCCCACACTAATTCGCCTTGCTTGCAATTTCCGCACCAATATTTCTTCGACAAACTCAACAGGAGTAAGGGCCGCTAATTCTCTGTCAAAGGGCAATAATACCAGTTGCTTAACGCCCATGGCTCGCAGCAGCAAGGCTTTTTCTGCTGGTGGTGTTAGTAATTTTTTGGTTTGACCGCTAAAAAACTCTTGCGGGTGCGGGCTGAACGTCACAACTGTGGCACAGGCTGGTTCTATCCGATCGGAACAATCAGACTTGTAGCGATCGCTATTGCCCTCAGCGATAGGTGGCAAAACGCTAGAATTATTATACAGCGAGCGATACAGCGGCTTAGTTAGCTCCCCAGTAGGCGCAGAACCGACAACAATATCATTACCCAATCGCACCTCTGACCCTGGTGGGGAAATAGCCAGAGGATCGGGCAGTCCCACTCGATTTAAAATTGGCAACACGACTTGTCGGTGCCCTAGATGCAAACCGTCAAAATTACCCAAGGCAACGGCAGTCGGAGTCAAAGCAGCGCTAAAAGAAGAAGTTATCCACACGCTTAACATTTTGACACATTTAGCCGCTACGCGATCGCGAGGCTAAATTTAGATTTTAGATATTACGCAGACACCTTAACTTCCGATGAGACAGATTCCTCAGCAGCACCATTAGTAGGAGGAACCAACTGGATCGACAAACCTTCTCGCGCCATCAAGCTATCGGGAAATTTTTGGGCCACTTGCTCTCCAATGCGATCGAGGAAATCATCATTGTGCAAAGGGTCATGGTGAAAAATCACTAATTTTTTCACATTTGCAGCCTTTGCCACCTTCACCGCTTCCTGCCAAGTCGAGTGTCCCCAGCCGACTTTAGGAGACTTCTCAGAAGCATACTCTTCATCAGTATAGGTAGCGTCGTAGATCAGCACGTCAGCATTGCGAGCTAAGAACAGGACATTTTCATCCAAGCGGTCTGGAAAATGTTCTGTATCGGTGACATAAGCTACAGCATATCCTTGCCAATTAACGCGGTAGCCTACTGCTTCCCCTGGATGATTCAACAGAGCATTTTCGATTTTAATATCACCAATTTCTACTGGCTGACCAATTTCGATATCGTTGAATTTGAGGTCAGCCCCCATAATTTGCAACGGCACCGGAAAATTTGGGTGCAGCATTTGGTCATTGAGGCGCTGCTGAATAGTAGCCCCATTAGGAGCTATAGCTCCGTAGATACGGAAAGAATTACATTTGATAAAGGCAGGGACGAAAAACGGAAATCCTTGGATGTGATCCCAGTGGGAGTGAGTGAAGAACATATAAGCTTCTACGGGCATCTGCGATAGAAGGCTTTGCCCCAGAACCCGCAAACCCGTACCGCCGTCAAAAATCAGGCGGTGATTCCCCACTCGCATTTCTACACAGGGCGTATTGCCGCCATAGCGCACTGTTTCTGCCCCTGGAGAGGCTATGCTGCCTCTAACGCCCCAGAAGTGAACCGTGAATTGGTTTTGCATACTAGACATGGGTGTTCCTGCAAGATTTCTTAGGCGATCCATCGGTAAAGTGTTTAATCTCGGTAACGTCTTTGCCATCAAAACCCAGGCTGTCTGGCGGTGGAGTTTACCGCCACCCGGCAATCTCAGCATATATAAGGCTGCAAGACGCAAGCAAAACTATTGGGCTTGATAACTGAGTTAAGAAATCACAAGGTAGACTGCTGAAGTCTGGAGCGCAAGTATTTTTCCCGACTCTTCACTAGCCTAACCTTCGTAGATACACTTTGGGGTAGACTGTGGCAAGAAAAGCTTTTCCGATGCCGTTGCCTCCCCTCCAGAGATGCACTTGCTACAAGAACTCAGGCGATCGCTCTGTTTTGAGCAACTGAATTCTTGTTAATTTAAAAAGCTTAGCAGTTCAGAGCAATACTTTTCCAGTATTAATTTTTAACATTTTGGTTAGGCGTGGGGTCTGCAATTTTCCCGCAGACCGTCCGCGCGTTGCCTGATGTTGGTGAGACTAGGCACGCCAGATGGGGGGGATTATTGAGCAATTATGGGATTATTGAGCAATTATGCTGTTGCATTGTTGCGATTTTGAGAGGATTCTTTTTAATTTTAGCAAATTTGAGGGGGGTGGCAAGTGATGGGTTTGGAGAGTAGCAGGCGAATCTTTGCCTGTCGGTGGTAGGACAGCGCGGGCCTGTTAGGGGCGATCGAAAGCTTTAATTATGAGTTTGTGGTCAGTTCCTACCCGTGCATCGGTGCTATTAATGGATCGGTTTTTAAGTGATGTTGAGAGGGGTTTAGGTAAGCGAGAAGCTTTATTAAAGGCTCAATCTTATATTTGCACAATTACGATTCAGGAGTGACAACAATTGCCTCTTGGTCGCGATATTATCGCTGAGTTTATGGAGACAAAAGTTATCTCAGAGGAGTTTATTAAGACTAACCCTGATTATCAATTGTTATCTCATCCCTATTTTTGCGGTGCATGGATATCTCAAGGGGAATTGTAAGCTCTCGATTTTTGATGTTAACGACCGATAAAAGCTGATGTGTATCTGTTAAAAAATACTCAATTTGGCTCAAAGCTCGTTCGCGATCATCGCACACAGGCGGGAGTGCAGACAGGTTCCTCCCTAGCTGAAACCTCCCCCTAGCAAAACTCACGCACTCCCTAAAACCCAAAGCTAAATTCATCTACTATTAGCTGACCGTCAAAAGCATAAAAAGTGACTTGATAAATATTCGGGGATGTTACACTTAGTTTAGTGTTGGGGGGAATGGGAGAATTAAAGCCCGCTAGATTTGGTGCAGGCAATTCGTCTTCAGCGATTAAATTACCCGCGCGATCGCGCGCTGACAAAACAGTTCTTCGCGAACTGGTGACAAGTCCTGACACAAAGCGAACT
Organism: Kamptonema sp.; assembly: GCA_035298405.1. Taxonomy (GTDB): domain Bacteria; phylum Cyanobacteriota; class Cyanobacteriia; order Cyanobacteriales; family Microcoleaceae; genus Kamptonema. The sequence goes on from DATGYA010000065.1 coordinate 9,328, forward strand.
GGATGCTTGAAAGTAACTTCTATGAGTCCACTTTTGGGTGCTCCCATTAATACTGTCAGTCCAGAACGAATTGAAAATGCTGGATTTGATGGTTGGATCGCAACCGCATTGGCAAATGTTACTCCCCAATGTTCAAACTGGTAATTCACCAGTTCAAAACATTTCAAGTCTTCTAAAGCTAAACGAACGCAAGCAGGCGCGGTGACTGGCAAACTAAAATCTGACCCCGTAAGAGTTCGTTCGGGAGTTGCTACAAAAGCGTTTTGGTCGTTAATTTCAATGTTGCCAGCAGGAGTCTCCAACTCAGCGGAGTCGTCAGATTGAACATTTTTCATGTCAACCATAAAACCTTCACGATCCCCTTTTTTGAGCAGTTGCATTGTTAGTAGACCTCCCCTAATTAATTATTTCTGCGGTTATGAATGTGATGTCGTAGAGTGACCTATGGTGGGTACTCGCTGCAAAAAAGCTGATAACTCTTTCCCAGAGATGGTAGTCGAGCATTCACCTTACTACTTTCAACCCGATGGACTGCCCAGCAGGAAGAAATTAGCCCTAGTCAAGTTAATAAATCTATGGCGCGATCGCACCGAGTCTATTAACTCCTAAATATATTTCCTGTGATGAGGGGTGTCACCCCTCATTGATGGATTATTACCTATCTGTCGGAGTTTGCAATGGTCGTGCGATGCGTCGCACAAGCAGCCAGAACGTCAAAACTCCTAGAATGACTACAGTTTCAGTCCGCACACCTAACTAAAATAGAAAAAATATTTATAAAATCTTTACAAAATTAGCAGCCTCTTCACCTTTGATTAATATTTGAGTTCGGATCTAAAATCTATTTTAATTTTTAATTTTTAATTTTTAATAAGTGGACAAATCGTGAATAAAATGGTAAAGTATAAAGGTAAAAAAACTATGACAACTAAATCCCTATTAGGGATTGAAACTTATGTTTCAGCCACTAGGTTTTGGTCAACGCTCAATAGTAACTTCCCTCGGCAGAATGGTTTACTACACTGCTGAGGATTTGCCTTGGACACCCACAGGTACACAAGATTTAGAGAAGTTACCGACGCTGGTGTTTTTTCATGGCTTTGGCGGTGGGTCGAGTGCCTACGAGTGGTCGAAAGTCTATCCGGCTTTTGCGGCTGAATACCGAATTTTAGCGCCAGACTTAATTGGCTGGGGACGTTCTGAGCATCCAGCGCGGAATTACAAAGCTGAAGATTATATCACAACTCTGATTGAATTTTTAGAACAAACTTGTAGCAGTTCAACAACAGTAATTGCATCTTCGTTAACGGCAGCTTTTACAATTCGGGCTGCGATCGCGCGCCCCGATCTCTTCAAATCCCTAATTTTGACAGCGCCAGCAGGTTTATCCGATTTTGGAGAAGATTACTCCCGCAGTTTCTTCGCTCAGATAGTCAGCACCCCCCTTTTAGATCGCCTGCTTTACAGTACCGGAATTGCCACTAGCAGCGGTATCAGAAGCTTTTTAGAACAGCGCCAATTTGCCGAACCGCGCCGCATTTACGATGAAATTGTACAGGCTTACTTGCAATCTGCCCTGCAACCCAATGCAGAATATGCTGCCCTCTCTTTTGTCCGGGGAGATTTGTGTTTTGATTTGTCACTGTTTATCACCCAACTGACAACACCGACAGCAATTATTTGGGGAGAAAAATCAGAATTTACTGGCCCCGATATTGGGCGGCGTTTAGCTAATTTGAACCCCGAAGCAATCCGAGCTTTTCAACCGTTAGCAAATGTAGGGTTAACGCCACAGTTAGAACTTCCTGCGATCGCTATTGGTTTAATTAGGCGATATTTGAGCTTGCTTTCTTTGTGAGTTCAAACTCCCATGACTCCGCTACGCGATCGCTTTACCTAATAAATTTCAGCACTAAAGCCAACTGTTACACTTAAATCAACTTGTAGAGTTTATAAGGCTTTCATTCATTAGTTGATGATTCACTAGGGTTTGAGCCTCGGACGCACCCTAATGTCTGTACCAGTAGCTTAAGTCCCAAAATTTGTAGGGTGGGCATCACCTACCTACATTTTCACTTGTAAGTATTGCCATTAGGCAGAATTGCTCCAATTAAATTCGCACCCCTCATATCAGCCTCAGCTAAAACAGCCCCCCGCAAATTAGCTCCCATCAAATCTGCATTGCACAATTTTGCCCCAGTCAAGTTAGCATTACTCAGATTGATGTTGCCCATACGAGCACCGATAAAATTCGCTTTCATCAGACAAGCATCACTAAAATCAGCACCACAGAGGTTAGCTTCGCTGAGATTAGCTTCTATTAAATAAGCACCGCTCAGGTTGGCTTCGCTCAAATATGCCCCAGCCAAATTAATTCCAGTTAAAAGCTTCTTGCTCAAATCTAAACCGCCGAGATCGGCTCCGCTGAGATTAATTCCGCTCAGATGACACCCATGCAAAACTATCTTTCTCAGATAAGTCTTACTCAAATCTGCCTTGCTCAAATTTGCCCTACTTAAAGTAGCTTCACTCAAATCTGCCTCTCCCAAACTTGCCCAATTCAAGTAAGCTTCAGTCAGGTCAGCGCGTCGGAGATTAGCTTTTAAAAGATTGGCTTTTGTTAAATCGGCGCAAGTCAAATTCGCCCCGGCTAAATTCGCCCTAGATAATTCTGCCCCGGTGAGGTTAGCCTGAGTCAAGTCTGCATCTTTGAGGTTAGCCTGAGTCAGGTCTGCATCTTTAAGTTGGGCTTCAGAAAGATTGGACTTGATCAAATAGGCTTTACCAAGATTAGCCTCGTTAAGGATAGAGCCGCTAAGATTGGCCGCACTCATGTCTGCACCCTTTAAATTGGTCTTGTTCAGGTTGGCTGAACTCAGATTTGCCCAATTTAGGTGTGCTCCCGTCAGGTTGGCTCCCGTCAGGTTGGCCCCTGTTAAATTGGCTCCGCTGAGACTTGCTCCTACTAGAATGGCTCCAGAGAGATTTGCACCGCTCAGATCGGCTTTGCTAAGGTTGGCGCGGCTGAGGTGAGCTTTGCTTAAGTCAGCTTCGCTGAGATTCGCTCCAATTAGGTAAGGTCTATTCTGCTGTTCGTTGTTGGTTAAAACGAGGGTAGGAGTATTGCCACTGTGGGAATCGGCCACGCTGAGCACCAGTCCTCGCAAGTTGGCTCGCTTGAAATCTCTTTCACCTTCTGCGTATAGCTTCAGGAGTTCAATTGCATCCATTTAAACCTCCGCAGGGGACTTTGAGCCTGCCCGTAGAGCAGTAGGTTTTACAGACAGGGGGGAGTTGTTGTATCTTTTTTGCTGAAAACACATTAAAAAGTTGTTTATCCAAACTTGTAGTGGGGCAGTAATCGTCAAAACCTTACTGGATGCAACCCGCTCATTTATTATTTTAATATATATTTTATAAGGTTCACTACGATCGTGTAATATTTCTCAAAATTAACTATATTAATACATAAAATTATTCATATCTTTATAATAATCTATGCCCAAAAGTGTTAAACTTTATCTATATACAAAATTGATATTGATTCATCAGGATAATCTTAAATTTATCAGGATATTGATAAAAATTCTTGATTGTGAGATCGCGCCAAAATAACTAAGATGGGCAAGATGCCCATCCCACAAGAAAATTTACTCTTTATAGAACAGACATCTTGGCTGTTGTTGAGAATGGTGCAAGATGTCTGTTGTAAGGGAGAAAGATTGAGGGGCGATCGCTAAGAGCGTTTTTCACAAAGACTCTTGAGAATCGTTTCGTGGTCTTGACCCTTTTCAACCATGGCTTCTGCGGGTTGGAGGCGATCGCTCAATCCTAAAATAAAGTGGTTGCATTCAGCACCCATAGACTCGCAACTTGTTTGCACGCAGTGGAGCTCGCGACCTGTCAGTTGACTGAAAAAAGCACTCAAAATACCAGCTTCGAGAAAACATACCGGACTGTTCCACTTAGGAGCTTTTTGAGCAAACATGGATTGAGTAATTTTTACGATTAAAAAACCATGTTCGGTATAGTTGTGGTCGAGGTCAAATGTCCCCCAGCCATGAGTTTTCCAGCACTGTTGGAGACACTGGAGAAATTCGACCATTTCCATCTCCGACAGAGGTTTACCGTAGTATTCGCTTACCTCTTCACAAAAACGAGCGTAGAAGTTTTTGCCCCACCAGCGCCCGCAGTTGAACAGCACTAGACGAGCCGCTTGACCAGTTTCTTGTTCCAAGCCACTATATATGGCTTGAACTAATGTTTCGGGAAGTGCTAGAAGGCGATCTCCTCGACGATTTTCTAGCAAACCAAGTTCCAAGTCCCCCCGAACATAGGCATCGGTTGCAAAGTAATTTCCGGGGAGCCGAGGCTGTTGGATTAAATTGGCAATATTAATCATTGTTAGTTGTTAGTTGTTAGTTGTTAGTTGTTAGTTGTTGGTTGTTAGTTGTTGGTTGTTGCGATAGCAATATTCTTTGATTTATCAAGCTGTAGTGGCTAGTATTGAGTTAGTATTTGTTTATTTTTAACAACAAAAAACTCACAGCTCACGACCAACTAACAACTAACAACCAACAACTAACCACTCACTAAAAGAGTTGATTTTGCTTGGTCTAAGAAAGGTTGCAATATTGCGATCGCTTGCTCAGAAAGTATTTCCTTCAAGCGAGACTGTAACAACTTCCAAATAGTTTCCTCTATTTCTTGGCTTTGGTGAGCTTCGACTATACCCGCCAACCATTCTAACAGCCGTTGCTCAAGGAAGAGGGAGTCATTCAGCAGCATTGCCATAGCGCAGTGACGCAAGGCTAACAGCCAATGTGTAAGAGATCGCTCTAAGTTTTCCTGTTTTTCTTTCGGAAAAATTTCTTGTAGCTGATTGGCAATAGGTTGGAAGATATCTACTTCCTTATCCCGCAAAAATTCGTAAACCTTCAAGCGCTGGGCTAGCGTTGCAGCATAACGCTTAAAAGCTGCAAGTTCTTCGGTTTTGAGAAAGCGGGTTTCCGCGTGATCGAGCAGTACCTCAATCTCAGGGTGCATGATTTTAAGAAATTGGTAATTGTTAACGGTTAACGGTTAACTGTTAACTGTTAACTGTTAGTTAGAACAAATCGAGCAAATCGTCGAGGGTGACTTCTGCGAATTGGGAAGTAGGAACTACCGCTATAGGTAAAGGTGTGGGCATTGCACCAACTTCAGGAGTGCCTTCCCATGAAATTGCCCGAAAAAAATCTCCTACTGACGAGGTTAAACTCAATATTTCACCTCCTGTAGCCGAGCCATTTTGGGTTTCTAGGGATCTTCCTAACCAGTTACAATGACTGAAAAAATCTTGAACTGACTTGGACAACCACGAAGCCTCTGTTTTCATCGTAATCTTTCCCCATTTTGTAACCGCCTTTGAATATCTCGTGCTGTTGCACCTTCGTTAACCCAGAAAGCGGCGGCATCTATTTTATCTGGATTACCTAAGAGGAACTTGCAGTAAGTTTCCCCCATTGAGTAGCACTGGAGTTCGATGCAACTGAGAGGTTTTTTAACTAAAGCACCGAAGAAACCGGCAAATAGACCAGCATAGATGTGACAGACGGGTTTGCCAACATCGCCTAAAGTACGAGCAACTGCGGAGTCAAACAGGTTGATGAAGATGCACCCGTGTTTGCGATCGCTCATGTCAACTTCCCAGCGACCCCAACCCTGAGCTGTAAATGGCCACCACCAAGTTTCTAGTAAAAACATTAAATTTGACTGGCGGACGTTATGCCCGAACTCGTCTCCAAACCATTTCTGAAAGTATTCTGAATCTAGAGTACCCCACTGGCAGCCAATCGTATACATGATCACCGATGAAGCGGGGCCAACTTCTTCTTCTAGTCCCTCTACCAAACCGATGATGAAGTCTTCGCTGGTAAAAATATTGCGGGATTCATTCCAGTCAGCGATCGTACCGCCCTGGGCATCAAATGCAAAAAAATCCTTAAACCTGTAATGATTGTGGCTTTTAGGATATAGCTGCTTGAGAGTAGGTTGGGGGTTAGCGACTTCTCTTTTAGGGGCAGAGACCATTTACACAATACTCCTGTTTGCTGTAACTTGCTTAACATCAAGTGAAATTCGATCCAGTGAAATTCGAGCTTGCCTACTTAAGTTTCAACAACCCACCACTGACCGTTTAAGTAGAGCGGGGCCTCCAGGCAAAAAACAGAGGAATTAGCAAAAAACGATAATGACGCACCTCTCTATAATCTAACCTGTTTAGACAATTTCTAATTAAATTTCTGCCTGACACTAGCTGCTTCATAACTGGAAGGTTGCGGGATTGTCAACCCTATGCTAGGTATGTGCTATCTTTTTTGCAGGCTACCCATTATATATCTGGGGCATAGGGGATGAAACATCACGCTTGTATTGCAATTGGCATTAATCAATATCAATTCCTCCAGCCATTGAGTTATGCCCAAGAAGATGCAGATGCACTGCATAGTTATTTGGTGGGCGAAGGTGGTTTTTCGCCGGATGGATGTCTATTATTAACTGACTCCTCGCCGGCGATGTGGAACAACTCAACGTATCCTACGCGGGAAAATATACTCAAACTGATAGATAGCTTATGCTCTGAGCACGTCCAACAGGGAGATTTAGTCTGGTGTTTTTTTAGCGGCTATGGTGTCAGCTATGAAGGTCAGGACTATCTGATGCCTATAGACGGCAATCCCGATGACGTGCCGGGTACGGGGATTCCGGTGAAGACTCTGTTTGAGAGGTTGAAGGGTGCTCCTACGGAAACAGTGTTGGTGCTGTTGGATATGAACCGTTCTCAGAGTTTGAAGGCGGGGGAGGCGATCGGGATTCAGACGGCTGAGTTAGCTAGCGAGATGGCAATCCCGACGGTGCTTTCTTGTCGGCCTAATCAAGTTTCTCGTGAAACTTCGGCTCTGCGGCAAGGTTTTTTTGCGGCGGCGCTTTTGGAAGGGCTGCGTTCTGGACAGTGTTCTACTCTCAAGAGTTTAGAGCGGTTTTTGAGCGATCGCCTGCCTCAGTTGTGCGACCACCATTTGCGACCGAAGCAAGAACCGTTAATTGTGGTAAACCCGCCGGGAAAAATTCATCAGGTGATTTTACCAGACAGCCCTCAGCTTATGGCTGCCGCAGCGGTTGGTCGTAATGGCAGTATGAGTGTTGGAGCAAATACACAGGCTCAGCCAC
>DATGYA010000066.1:0-5671 GCA_035298405.1 Kamptonema sp.
AGCGTTAGCAATCTATTATTGCTGCAATTGAAGTTGTGGGGGATAATTCACTGAACGCAATTTATCAAATTTTAGGTGAAAAATACACCTATGATGAAATTAAGTTAGTTCGCGCCTTGTGGCGACAAAATAATTTATAAACTAATTAACTATGACTAACCCCACAGCAACTCTACTAATTTCTTGTCCAGATCGACGCGGACTTGTTGCTAAATTTGCTAACTTCATCTATGCACATAATGGCAATATTATTCACGCCGATCAACACACAGACTTTGCGGCTGGACTATTCCTAACTAGGATAGAATGGCAATTAGAAGGATTTGATTTATCCAGAGAAGAAATAGCACCTGCTTTCAGCGCGATCGCGCAACCGCTGGAAGCTAACTGGCAACTACACTTTTCCGACAGAATACGCCGAATGGCTATTTGGGTAAGCCGCCAAGACCATTGTTTGTTAGATTTGATTTGGCGACAACAATCTCAAGAACTTTTAGCCGAAATTCCTTTAATTATTAGCAACCATCCGGACTTAAAGCCAATCGCCGATCGTTGCGGCGCAGATTTCTACCATATCCCCATCAGTAAAGAGAACAAACCTGAACAGGAAGCCAAACATTTAAAGCTGCTAAGTCACTATAACATAGACTTAGTTGTACTGGCTAAATATATGCAGATTGTGAGTGCTGACTTTATTGCCAATTTCCCGCAAATTATCAACATTCACCACTCATTTTTACCTGCCTTTGTCGGAGCAAAACCTTACGAACGCGCCTATGAGCGGGGGGTGAAAATTATTGGTGCAACTGCACATTATGTTACATCTGACTTAGATGCAGGGCCAATTATAGAACAAGATGTCGAGCGAGTTAGTCACAGAGATGAAGTCTCAGATTTAATTCGTAAAGGCAAAGATTTAGAGCGGATAGTATTGGCTAGAGCAGTGCGATCGCACTTGCGAAACCGTGTCTTAGTTTATGGGAATAAAACAGTTGTATTTGAGTGAGCGGTTCTACTACTAATGTAACTATCCAACTTAACATTAATATCCACCAACTCAGCCATAGTCAAGGAAATTTATACCGCTAAAGCGAGAAACCAAGTTTCTCACAACCAAAGTTTTTGCCAAAGTCCCACACTCAGGTAAAAATAGACAAGGGCAGGTTTACAAACTGTCCCTAAACTACCCCTAACCATTAAAATACCTCTGATATTAAAGTTGTAGCCAATAATTTTATCCCCAAAAACTCAGGAAAATACCTTATGAACCGCCCCGCTGCCTGCAATTCCTTAAAAATGAGCGAAATCGAGAGAGTCAACCTCAGCAAGGTAGTAGATTACACCTCTGCCCAATCTCTGCCTGAAATTTGGCCAATTGTCGCCCAAAAATTTCCTCAAGTAGTCGCCCTCCACGATCCCCACAGTAAGCCAGAAGTCAAGCTTACCTACACAGATTTATATCAGCAAATTCAACAATTTGCTGCTGGTTTACAAGTATTGGGAGTCGGACAAACTGATGAACAAGGCGTACCCGATCGCATTGCCCTCTTCGCTGACAACAGCCCCCGCTGGATGATCGCCGACCAAGGTATAATGACTGCTGGAGGTGTCGGCGTAGTGCGGGGTGCAGCGGCGGAGACCGAAGAACTGCTTTACATCCTTCAAAATAGTGGCAGCACAGCCTTAGTAATAGAAAATAAAGCCCTTTTAAAGAAACTGCGCGATCGCCTCCCCGACTTACCCATCAAATTCATCATCCTCCTCTCTGACGAAGAACCAGATAACAGCGAAACCCTAACAGTAATCAAATTTTCACAAGCGATCGCCACAGGAACCAACCGCCCCCTCAAACCCACCCACCACAACAAACAAACCCCCGCCACCCTAATTTACACCTCCGGCACCAGCGGTAAACCCAAAGGCGTTATCCTCACTCACGGCAACCTCCTACACCAACTCACCACCTTCGGCGCAATTCTTCAACCCGATCCGGGAGAATGCGCCCTCAGCATCCTCCCCAGTTGGCACGCCTACGAACGCACAGTTGAATACTTTCTCCTCTCCCAAGGATGCACCCAAATTTACACCAACATCCGCTATTTCAAACAAGACTTCAAAACCTGCAAACCCCACTACATGATCAGCGTACCCCGCATTTGGGATTCAATTTATGAAGCCGCACAAAAGCAATTCCGGGAACAACCAGCCAACAAACAAAAGTTAGTAAACTTCTTCTTAGCAGCCAGCCAAAAATACATAGAATCTCGGCGTATTGCTGATGGCTTAACCTTAGATTTAGAACCATCGACTCCAGCTCAAAAATTAACAGCCAAAATCAAAACTATCCTGATGTGGCCTCTCCACGCGATCGGCGAAAAACTAATTTACCAAAAAGTCCGCGAAGCCACAGGCGGACAATTCAAATGGGCGATCAGCGGCGGCGGTTCCTTAGCTACACACATCGACAACTTCTTTGAAATCACCGGCATCGGCTTATTAGTAGGATATGGTTTAACCGAAACCTCCCCAGTTCTCACAGTTCGCCGCCCCTGGCATAACTTACGAGGATCGGCAGGACAGCCACTTCCTGATACAGAAATTAAAATAGTCGATCCCGAAACCCGAAAACCCCTTCCTCCCGGTCAGCGGGGCGTAGTTTTAGGTCGAGGGCCGCAAATTATGAAAGGCTACTATCTAAATCCCGAAGCCACAGCTAAAGCAATCGACTCTGAAGGCTGGTTTGATACCGGCGATTTAGGCTGGCTCACACTTGGAAATGATTTAATTTTAACCGGCCGGGCAAAAGATACAATCGTGCTTACAAACGGCGAAAACATAGAACCACAACCGATAGAAGATGCCAGCCTCCGCAGCCCCTATATTGACCAAATTATGCTAGTAGGTCAAGATCAAAAATGTCTGGGTGCATTGATCGTACCGAATCAGGAAGCCGTGCACAAGTGGGCAGCGGGTCTGAATACCTCAATACAGGAAATCGACTGGAATAGCAAGGTAGTTCAGGATTTATTTCGCCAAGAATTGAATCGGGAAGTGCAAAACCGCCCCGGATACCGCCTAGACGACCGCATCGGCCCCTTCCGCCTGATTCTGGAGCCCTTTTCAATGGACAATGGGATGCTGACCCAAACCCTGAAAATTAAGCGCCTCGTTGTAATGGAACACTACCGCGATATGATTAACGAGATGTTTAAGTAAAATTAGCCAGGGGACTGGTGAGTTTTGAGTTTTGTAGGGGTAGTGCTTCCGTACCCGCGCTAAGTTTGTAGGCACGGATTTAGCCGATAATTGTGGCAACCAACAGATCGGTTGTGTACACAACCCGCCCCTAGTTTTGAGTTTTTAACTGACAGCTCATAACTGAAAATTGAAGATTCAAAGTTAAGGGTCAATACTTCACTACTCATAAAAGTTTTCCCTGACGATTCTCAACAATTCCTAACTAGCAACTGACAACAAACAAGCAAAATCTCTATGGATGTCTCCAACACCCAATTACTCTTGAAGCGAGCAATTAACGTTAAAGTCGTTGTTACTCCGCGCTGGAAAGAAGAGGCTCAACAACAGCTTCAAGCCCAAATTAACCAAATAGATTCTCAACTGCAACAGCTAGAAATGCAAGGGCAGCGGATGATTGGTGAAATTCAAAGGCAAAGTCTGCAACCTCCAGGCCCCCAGGTAATGCAGCAAATTGAAAATGTGCAAGTGCAAGTAAATCAAAAGAAAAGTGAACTGTTAGATCAGAAAAATCAGAGCCTCCAACAGCTTAACCAAGTACAGATGCTCGACCTCGAACAAGAAGTTGCCCAGGGTCAAATTGAAAGCATATTCACCGCCAATATTGGAGACAATTTGATTCAAAAGATGCAAGTAGAAGTTCTCTTGCGCGACGGTATAGTTGAAGAAATTCGTGGGGATATTTAGACGGGAATCCTGGTAATAGGTAAGTGAGGATTGGGAATTGGCAATCGACTTTCAGCCATTTATAAATCAAAAATTTAAAATCGGCTGGCTGCTACCAATTACCCTTTTCATTTGCTTATTTCCTAATGCCATTACAAATTACCGAGTTAGCCGTTGAGAAAGGATGTTTGAGAGATGATTCGCGAAGTTTTCATGCCCGCATTGAGCTCTACTATGACCGAGGGTAAAATTGTTTCTTGGGTAAAATCGCCTGGAGACAAGGTAGAAAAGGGCGAAACGGTGGTTGTGGTTGAGTCTGACAAAGCCGACATGGATGTTGAGTCTTTCTACGAGGGCTTTTTGGCTACTATTATTGTGGCTGCTGGGGATGTTGCACCTGTGGGGGCAGCGATCGCCTTAGTCGCAGAAACGGAAGCTGAAATCGAAAAAGCTCAGCAGCAAGCCACCTCTGCACCCGCTAAAACAGCCTCTACACCCGCCCAAAGTTCAGCCGTACCTGCGGCCGCTGTCGCCTCCGCACCACCCGCGTTGCAAGAAAGTCCAAACCGTCGCAATGGCCGCAGCGTCGCTTCTCCCCGCGCTCGCAAGTTGGCGAAGGAACTCAAGGTTGATTTGAGCTCGCTGCAAGGTAGCGGGCCTCACGGTCGCATTGTCGCAGAGGATGTGGAAGCGGCGGCGGGCAAGGTGAAAGCGCCTGCTATTGAGCAACCAGTAACAGTCCCGGCTGCTGCCCCATTGTCAGCAGCCGCTAAACCGGCAGCAGCGCCAGCGGTTTCTGCTGCACCTTTGGGTCAAGTAATGCCGATGAATGCGCTGCAAAATGCTGTAGTGCGGAATATGACAGCCAGCCTTTCGGTGCCGGTTTTCCATGTTGGTTATACAATTACTACTGACAATCTGGACAAACTCTACAAACAAGTGAAGTCGAAGGGCGTGACGATGACGGGCTTGCTGGCGAAAGCGGTAGCTGTGACGCTGCAAAAACATCCTTTACTCAACGCTTGTTATGTGGATTCGGGGATTCAATACCGCGCTGATATTAATATTGCTGTAGCAGTAGCGATGGATGGTGGTGGATTGATTACGCCTGTACTCCAAAAGGCGGATCAACTTGATATTTATTCGCTTTCTCGCAGTTGGAAAGATTTAGTCGATCGCGCTAGAAGTAAGCAACTGCAACCTGCGGAATACAGCACGGGAAGCTTTACTTTGTCGAACTTGGGGATGTTTGGAGTTGATAAGTTTGATGCGATTTTACCGCCCGGTCAGGGTTCGATTTTAGCGATCGGATCTTCGCGGCCGCAAGTGGTGGCGAATGAAGAGGGATTGATCGGAGTGAAACGGCAAATGCAGGTGAATATTACTTGCGATCATCGGATTATTTACGGTGCTGATGCAGCGGCATTTTTGCAGGATTTGGCTAAGTTAATTGAAACAAATCCTCAGTCTTTGACGCTGTAAAAAGTGGAAATTGGTAATAGGTAATTGGTAATGTGGGTATTTTTTACATTGCTGATTACCTATTTTTTTGCATCAATTTAGCAAGATGGTATAATTAATTCATAACTTATGAGGTATTAGCTATGCAATCAGCTTTGCACATACAATCTAAAGTTTTGCCTGGGAATAAGATAGAGATTGATGTTCCAGAGGGGAGTGTAGGCGATCGCGTCGATGTTTTCGTGATTTTGCCCCCAAAAACTGAACCTAAACAGGTTTCCGTTATGGA
>DATGYA010000067.1:0-6280 GCA_035298405.1 Kamptonema sp.
ATATTTAGACATCATGGTTAACATCACAATTAAAATATTATAAAGTCCCGCTTTTTCTACATTAGTTTTGCATTTTTCAATAACCAAATAAATCAATTCTTCTGCACGATCAAAATTACTATTTAAGTATTCTATTTCTGCTCTTTCTTTGTGAAGTTCTAGGGTTAATTGATATTGGTCTTCCCAAAAATCACCACTTAATAAAGATATGCCGATTTCTAAATATTCTCTTGCGGCTAGATACGCGGTTGAGTCTTTCGCCTTGCAGGCCGCGATTAAATTAAATTTGGCTAAGGCGATTTTTTCGGTTTGCTCGGTAATTAACTCGCGCCCCAGATTAAAATGTTCAACTATATCGAAAATTTTTGCCTCTTTTTCTGTCTCGGACATATTGAGTTGTAATAAGCGCCCTATTTTCAGGTGAACGCCTTTTTTATCTGAGTCAGCAATTAAAGTATAAGCCGCTTGTTGTACTCGATCGTGGAGAAATTTATAATCTTGAATTAAGAGGTTTTCATCTAATTCTGATGTCGGTAATATAAATCCAGTTTGAACTGCCACAACTAAGTCAGAAAAAACTACCTCTTTGGGTTTTTCACTAACGATTGCCAGAGTGCTTAAAGAAAAAGAAGCCCCAATACAAGAGGCTAAACGTAAAACATCCTGAGTGAGTTCCGGCAGTTTCTTCAACTTGCCTATCATCAGCTCTACCACATTATCGGTAATATTTTGTGCCTCAATTTGGGCAATATTCCACTGCCAGAATCCCCCTTGACTTCCCCTATTACTAAGGGGGGATTGAGGGGGGATAAAATCGATCAAATTTTCAGCGTGCAGAGTTTTCAGAAACTGATTAACAAAGAATGGATTTCCTCCGGTTTTTTTCATCACTAATTCTGCCAATGGTTTTACTGAATTAGTGTCGCAATATAATGTATCGGCGATGATTTGTATAATATTTTCTAGTGCTAAAGGTGCTAAGGTAATATGATTGATAGTTGCGCCTTCTTTGAGCAATCTATCTAGTGTCATTATCAAAGGATGACTAGGGCTAACTTCATTATCTCGATAAGCTCCAATTAAAAACAGATATTGCATATCTGTATCTGTCATCATCAGTTCAATTAACTTGAGTGTCGCGGAGTCTGCCCACTGCAAATCATCAAGAAATATGACTAAGGGATGCTCTTTTGTGCAGAAGGCTCGGATGAAGTTACCAAAGACAATATTAAAGCGATTTTGTGACTCACTTGCTCCTAATTCTGGCACGGGTGGCTGTGTCCCAACAATTAGTTCTACTTCGGGAATTACATCAATAATTACTTGACCATTTATCCCAAAAGCACTGCTAAGTTTTTCTCGCCATTGTTGCAGTTGTACTTCACTTTCAGTTAACAGTTGCCGCACTAATCCCTTAAAGGCATTGACGACAGCCGAGTAAGGAATACTTTTTTGAAATTGGTCAAATTTGCCCTCTGTGAAATAGCCCCGAAGTCGGGTATTTGGTTTATGAATTTCGGCTACTAGGGATGATTTGCCAATGCCGGAATAACCCGCAACCAGCATCATTTCTACTTGGGATTTTTCTGGGTTAGCTACTCGCTCAAAAGATGTTAGTAGTGGTTCAACTTCTGTTTCTCTTCCATACAGTTTTTGGGGGATTTGAAAATGCTCAGAAATGTCTTGAGTTCCTAAAGAAAAATCTAATATATTTCCTGTAGTTTCTAATTGCTGCCAACATTCTACTAAATTATTTCTGATTCCAAACGCACTTTGGTATCGCTCTTCAGCGGTTTTTGCCATCAGTTTCATTACAATATCTGAGACAGCTTTAGGTATTTCTGGATTAAATTGATGGGGAGATGCAGGTACTTTGGCGATATGACAATGTACTAATTCTAGGGGATCGTTTGTTTCAAAAGGTAATTTTCCTGTTAATAATTCATAGAAGGTGACACCAAGGGAATAAAAGTCGGTACGATAATCTAGGGAACGATTCATTCTTCCCGTTTGCTCTGGTGAAATATAAGCTAAAGTTCCTTCTAAGACATTAGGATTTTTGAGGGTGGGATTTTCACGGCTAAATTGAGTAGAAATGCCAAAGTCAATGATTTTGATTTGTCCGGTTTCTGGATTGAAAATAATGTTGGCGGGGTTAATATCTTTGTGGATAATATTTGCTGCGTGAATACTGCTTAAAATCTCAGTCGTTTTAATAGCAATGCTCAGAAATTCCTGTAGGGGAAATGCTCCCATACCTGATTCCCTACGCTCGTTCATCAACTGTTTTAAAGATGACGCGCCAAAATCTTCAAGGATAATGCACAGAGTCATCTGATAGGGTTTTAATTCATAAGCTTTGATTACTCCTTCCAGATTGAGATTTCGAGTAATTTCATATTCTTGTTTATAACGAGTGAGTTCGGAGGGTGTGGGATAATCTTCTTTAAGGAATTTGAGGATTACGGGTTGATTATCCTGTTGTCTGATGCCTCGATAGACAGTGGAGTTGGTACTTTCGTAGATTTGAGTAATAATTTGATAGCCGTTGATGTTAATCATTTGTAATTTGTTTTGAGTAGGGTAATAAATATTTGAGTTGAAGGATTGTTCTAAAAAAGTCGCTCAAGCTTTTTATAAACTTCAACGACAATATCTTTTTAGCAATTTGGGCGACAATTTTAGGCTGTAAACTTTGAGAAAATATCGACCCAATCCTCTGTTAGGCAGAGGTTATTGAACCTGGGAGGGCGATTATCCCACCGGGAGCTATGGGCTTGAAGACGAAACTGATAGCTACCGGGAACAGATAATACAGAATGCTCCGATAGAGTAATGTTAACACGCCAATACTGAGAGCAAAAGCGTTGTTTACCTTGCCGATTCTCTAAGTTTACAACTAAATTCCAATTTAGACCATGAGGATTATCTTGAGTGGTGGCATTTGGCCAGAGAGCAGTAGTATTCTGGTTGAGCCAATTAATAGCTTGTACGTTGATTTTCTGTTGTTGCTTTACTCGGGAATTATACCATTCCTCTAAAAGTATGCTACAGTCTACATCGTTGACTTTACTACATATAATCAACTACTGTTGCTACTGTTGCATTAATTTGGAGAAATGGTATTATAGTTGCTCGAAGCAGGTATACCTGGATCTTCCATCACCCTGTAAAGTAAGCAATATTCTGAGGATAACGATCCGCAGGTCAGTGTTAGATATTACCTCATTAACTCTGAAGATAGGTGTAACAACCGAGACTCCGCTCGTAATTTTGCAGCAAAAGTTGGGCTTCAGAAAGACTAATTTGATTGAGTTGCAAAGCCTGTTCAGTTTGACGACGAATACTCTCAACCAAACTTTCAGCATCATACTGAACATAGCTCAAAACTTCTTTCATTGTATCACCTTTGACAACGTGCTCAATTCTGTAACCAGAGGGAGTTAACTGGATATGCACGGCGTTAGCATCGCCAAATAAGTTATGCAAATTCCCCATGATTTCCTGATAAGCTCCGCCCAAAAACAAGGCTAAATAATAGGGTTCTCCTGTCTTAATTTTGTGCAATTCTAAAACAGATTTGACATCTCGCAAATCGATAAACTGATCGATTTTACCATCGCTATCGCAGGTTAAATCTGCTAGAATTCCCCGTTGAGTTGGTTCTTCGTCAAGACGATGGACTGGCATAATGGGAAATAGCTGGTTAATCGCCCAACTGTCGGGTGCTGATTGGAACACTGACAGGTTGATGTAATAAATAGAAGCCATGATTTTTTCCAAGTCTTCTAAGTCATCAGGTACGTAGTCTTTCTGACGTGCGATCGCCTGGATTTTCTCACAGCAAGCCCAATAAAGCCGCTCTGTTTTAGCTCGCTCCGCAATCCCCAAATAGCCTAAGTTAAATAAGCTGATCGCTTCTTCCTTAAACTGGATGGCATCGTGATAGACTTCTTGATAATTTTCGGCGTTGATTGACTGGTAAATCTCGTAAAGATTCCGAGGAATTAAGTGATCGTCTTCGCTGACTGATTCAACTATTTCTCTAGGGACATCGCTAGTTCCCAGTACGTCAAAAATTAATACTGATTGATGAGATGCGATCGCCCTTCCACTTTCACTAATTAAAATCGGTACTGGCAGTTTCCGCTCGTCGCAAGCATCCTTAACCCCCGCTACTACGTCGTTGGCGTAATTCTGCATATTGTAGTTTTTGGAGGCGTGAAAGTTAGTTTTAGAGCCATCATAGTCAACTCCTAGCCCGCCGCCGACATCAATATATTTCATATTAGCTCCGATCTTAGCCAATTCCACGTAAATGTGGCTAGCTTCCCGGATGGCTTCTTTGATGATGCTAATTGATGAAATTTGAGAGCCGATGTGGAAATGTAATAGTTGTAAAGAATCTAACATTCCTGCTGACCGCAATTCATCAACTGCCCGCATGATTTCTGGGATAGTGAGGCCAAATTTGGCGCGATCGCCTGTCGAATTACCCCAATGACCAATGCCTTTAGTGCTGAGTTTGGCTCGCACACCTAAAACTGGCTTAATCCCCAAACTTTTGCCAGCATCAATCGCAAGTTGGACTTCCTCAATTTGCTCGATGACAATTACTGGAGTTTGGCCTAAACGCTGGGCTAATATAGCTGTTTCTATATATTCCCTGTCTTTGTAGCCGTTGCAGATTAGCATTGCACCGGGAGTTTTTAGCGTTGCCAAAGCAATCATTAATTCCGGCTTCGATCCTGCTTCTAAACCGAAATAGTGGGGTTGACCAAACCGGACTAAATCTTCTACTAAGTGGCGGTGTTGGTTGCACTTGACGGGATAGACTCCCCGATAGACATTTTTGTAGTTGTAGCGGGCGATCGCTTTAGCAAAGCATGAATTTAATCGCTCAATTCTGTCTTCCAATATATCCGAAAAGCGGATCAGTAAGGGCAGACCTAAATTGCGCTGTTTGAGGGCTTCCACCAGTTCGTACAGATCCAGAGAACCACCGCGATCGCCCTTGGGAGATACTGTAATGTGACCCGCTGCGTTAATCGAAAAATAGGGCTCGCCCCAACCTTGAATGCGGTACAGTTTCTCACTATCTTCAATTCTCCAAGACTTTTTCGACGGGATGGTTGCAATCGCAGTAACCACAGGGATAGCAACATCGGAGTTAGGGGTAGTGGTGGGGACACTCATTAGTTCGGGAACCTCACAGCAATTAGTTGAATAGATAGTTTAACGTATTTTACTGGAGGCGATCGCGCTACGGATTTAAAGGCTCATACTAAATCCGGTTTTATTTTTATTAGAACTTATGCAATTGTCACACGACCATTGAGCTGTAGGGTGCGTCAGACAATGGATTCTAGCAAAAAAATCATGGTTTTGCTACTGACGCACCCTACGAATTGTGCCTGGATTTTAGCCATGCTCAATAATTTAGGCTTCGCAAGGCGAAAGCCCTACAAACCAGTAGTTCCCCAAAATTTTCTGCCGAGAGTAACATAATTAGGGACAAGAAAAATTAGATCGTACAAGCCGAATAAAAAAATGGCAAAAATTTTAAATTTGCCTATAATATAATTGTAAAAAACTTAGTAAAAAATTATGGCACATAAAGATGCTCTCCCTATTGCAGAAAGTCTAAATTTCCATGATCTGGCGTTTGATATAACCAACGGTGATGAGGAAATAACAGGTTTAATGGCTATCACAAATGCAGATGGTTGGGGACTAGACACTTATGATAATTTGCAGGCATGGTTTGAAGGATATGCAAAAATAGGGTTTTCTGTTGAAATGTATTTTAGGGGCGATCAAAAAGATGAACGTTGTTTCATGGGAACCAAAATTAAAGCAAAAGTTCGAGGTCAAGCTATCAACAAAAATGGGAAATGGGTGATTGACAGTTATTCAGTAGAAGAGGCTGGTATCACTGATTTTGGTTCCGATTTCGATGGTGATTGATAAAACATTTGTTTTATTAATCTTAGTAGATCCGGCAGTTCAAACCACATATACAAAAAAACGCCTGGGCGGGTTAAATTTATATAGTCCGCGAAGGCGGACTTTGTTTTTGTAGCCGTGAATTCTATTCGCCAGGCCTTAAGTAATACTAAAAGAAAGAACTACTATTAAAAGCAGTTGGATTCACATTATAAACCACTCCTAAATAATCATTCCCCGATTTAAGTGCCGTTGATACTACAGGATTCGCCCCATCTAAAACCACATTAACTGACTCAAATCTTAGTTCGCTGAAAATAGCATCAATCAACTG
>DATGYA010000068.1:0-4242 GCA_035298405.1 Kamptonema sp.
AAAATCTAATGATTTTTCGCATCATAGAAGTGGAGGCATTGCAGCATTTATCAGCCATATTTTTAGGTGGTGAATTCCAATTAGGTGGAGGATTGGGTGAGGGAGGCGTAAATTTTTGTGGCGGCGTAGAACCGCTACCGGGGCATTTTACATAAATATCAATTTCAACTTCAGCAGGATATTGAGTTAGCAAAAGGCTGTATGCCCACTTAAACCAAGCGCCTGTATTTATCAAGCTACCAGTTGCGCCAAAATTTCCCGGCACAAACCAATCCCCTACAGTGGGATTACTGTAACTAGAGCGGATCATTCTATTTGTATCGGTAAAAGTGCCTACATTTACCATCCAAACATCGGGGGGCGATTCTTTCTCCTCGCCAGTTTTTATACTAAGCCAGCCGTATTTAGCTGCATTGGAATCTGGTAAACCAGGATTGACGACTCCGAATTGTGCATCTAAAGAGCCTCGCGCTTTTTTGGTGCTTTGTCTGCGAACATCCCAATAATAATTTTTTGAACCATCAGCACCGAGAGAGTATAAATAACACCGATGCTCATATTCATACCCTTTACCTATCCAAGCCGCATAAACCGTGCAATTATCACCAATACTACTAACATCTATACCTGGATTACCCCCCGGCGTAGGCGATGGTGTAGGTGATGGACTAGGTGCCGGCAACTCTGGTTTTTTGCACTTTGGATCTGTAAAGGTGTTTGTAACACTTTGCCCGCCAAACAATTGATATTGAACTGTTATCGTGCACCCTTCTTTAACCACTTGGACTGAGATAATTTCCTGACTCCCATAACCAACGCTGGCATCAACAGAAGCTTTGTCTCCACCTGGTGAAATATCAACGCCAACCTCGCCGCCTAAACCCACATTTTTGCTATCAAGCCCCCCTTTAATATCAATACCTTTGCCGCTGATCGATATTTCTGTAGAAACTTCGCCGCCGCCCGGTAGTAACGGGTTGCCGCCGGGAACTATGCCGCTACCACCAAGTCCAACCGTCGCGGCATCTGGATTATTTGGATCGAAATCAGTGGAGATAGAACCTGGCCCGATTTTTACTTCCCCGTGAATTTTTCCATCTTGAATTGTGACGGGGCTACCCATTACCAGAACTCCTCACCGCTAACGGTGGCCGTCGCTCCTTCTGCGATCGCCCACAAAGCAAAACCCTGAGTATACGATCGCGCGATCAGTTCTCCGCGATCGCCGTCAAAAGCTAACCTGCCATTCTCGTAACTCAAAGCACCGCCACTGGCAAGAAAAGCACACTGATTAACGGCTACACCAGCAGAACTACTGCCAAACCTAAACCAGATTTTTCCAGTAGTAGTCAGCCTGAGTTCTTTCCGAGTCGATCGCGCGGCTAGCACTTGCACTGGCGTACTCGTGCCGACACTTACTGAAAAATTCGCGGCATTGGTGAAGGGAACGGCGGAAACATCCTGAACAAATGAAGGGATTATCAGGGTTGAGCCGACGATCGTAATTTTGTCGTTAGCCCCCAAAGTCCCCGATCCGACATTAACTATGGAGGCTCCAATTTTGTCGGAACTGCCGTAAAACCCAGACCCATCATCTAAAAGTGGATTCAGTAGCGGTCTGTAGCTCCAGGAGCCTACACCAATTTTCCCGCTATTTTGTAAACTGACTTGCGATCGCTGTTTCCATCCCGATCCAGTATCCACATATAGAGCTAGACCCTTCGCTGGTGCTTTTCCTAAATTCTCGTTATATTTAGCGGATTTTTCCGCCTCAGAATCTTCTTCGTAAATATTAGGCGGCGCGATTCCAGTAATGGAAGGCAGTAAATATTGAGCTTGTAAAGTGATAACCCGACAAGCAAAACAGTTAGAAGCAACATAGCCAGCGGGGGGGGTTAGCGCTGCGGTGAGTGTTGCGAAATTCAAAACCTCAACAGTGCTACTACCACTAGCTTGATTTAATTCAATCTGAAAAGCCTTAGTAGCTTCTGGCCTTAGCATTGAATCTGGCATTAGCTCAAGCCCCCCATCGGTGACGCACCGCTTACCAAAATATTTCCAGTCCCGGAATCTACAGTTGATATTAATGGCAAAGTTAGGGAAGCATTTAAGCTAGCATTCAAATTTGTTCCGATATTCGTCTCTAGATTAATTGCTGCGCTGCTTACGAGTTGTAAGGCGAGAGTATTTGTAGCAGCTTTTATTTGAAGTGATTGCAGAATTTGAATCGCGTCCCACAAATTCTGGCACCAAGAGGCGGATGTAAACGTAGGAGATCCACCGCTTCCAGCCACAAATCCACTATTCGTAAGGTAGTCGGGGACAACTACACTTTCTGGCTGCGCGAAGGGAAAAACAATAGTACTGCACGGCGCAGTGAAACTAATCGTAGCTTCTCCCCCGTTCGCAGTGGGGTAATTATCGTAGACAGCTTCTGGGTCTGTGGACAGGGAAATGTAATCAAGAACTTGTGGGTTTTTTGTTGTATCTTTTTGGGCTTGTATTGCCCAATTCACAAGCTGCCAAATATAGTTTCCCAAAGTTACGGCTTTGATTGTTCCTGGTGTTGTCCCGGCTACAATTGCGGTCATGCGCGATAAAGAGGTACAATAATCAAAAATTATAGCCTAATAATAAATGCCTTTTAGTAATTACTCTGACACTGCTAGCTTATTAGCCAGAATTGAAGCCTTGGAAGTTGCACTTTATGGCAGGCTAACCAACCTACCCGCCTACCAACTTTTAGGCAGCGGCGCGGATGGCGGCGTAGCCGTGCCAATTCCTCAGAGTAATTTCGTGTCTGTAGCTGAAGTCCAAGTTATAGAGGCAGAAAAATTTTTCACTGACAAAGTTACATTTGCGGGCAGTCCCACTAGAAATAGCGCGGAATTCGGATCTTTTGGGATTCAAGGATACGCCACTAACAATTGTTGGCTCGGCGATAATATGTTTTTTGATGGCGCTGGAAACTTTAGATTAAGAGCTAATGGTAAGGCGGCTCTATTATATTTTTTGGGGGGGGAGATTTATTATTCTTTTGGGGATGCAGGGAATGCAGGGAATGCATTTACTCTGAATACTAGATATCAATTCAATCGTGATTTTTTCAGAATATTGTCACCCGCTCAGGCAACAAGTACCACTACAGGGGCTTTACAGGCTTATAGCGCTGGAATTCAAAGCAATTTGTTTGTGGGGGGTGGGAGAATTAATTTTAGTGGGCTACCTACTTCTCCCGTTGGCTTAGCTAGCGGCGACCTATGGCGGAATGGCAATGTAGTTAATATAGTTTAGTTTGGGGGTTAAAAATGCCAATCAATATAACTGAGGGCGTGGTTACAACTGCACACGAGCCTGAGCGATTGCAGATAAATCTTAAAACCGCACATGGAAACGTGCAGGAAATGAACATCGAAGTTTTTTTTGAGAAAATTACGATTGTCGATGGGAAGGAAGAGGCTAGAGTTTGGGACGGGACACCTTTGATTTTTAATTGCAAGGAAGATCCAGGGCTAGAAGCAGCTATGCTTCTGATTCAAGATCGCATAGATGTAAAAAGATACCAGCAAATTACACCAGAAAATCCTACTCCTTAATTTTTAATTTGAAAATCCACTGGCTGCGATCGCACTCCCGCAGCCAGTGGATTTCTATTAAAGCCTACGCATCATCATCATCATCATCGTCATCATCGTTGCTAGCAGCAGCTTCTAAAATTGGCTGAGCAGAGATCCTTAATTCATCGCGATAAGCTGTGCCATCAACGCCAAATTTTCCTAAGAAATTCATGAGAGCATCGAAATGGTGCTGAGCTTTTTCTTGCCTCGCCTTAACCCTTTCAAGCCGAAGTTCGGCATCCTTGATGCGCCCTTCTATCTCTTGAAGCGATTTCACTAAGAGGCATTCAGCACCCAGATCCTCAAGTACCTTGTTTGCCTGTTCTTTCGCTCCTACAACCGCTTGAGCTAAATCAGTGGATTCATAGACAACCTGAATTTGTCCTTCGGATTGATACCAGTCCTGTCCCTCCCTCTTCCTAATGACTGGAGCTGTGATTTTTACTGAGTTCATGGCATTTTCTCCTTTGGATCGTTATTCACAACTGATGCGCCCCCGTCTTTCCGGGGTGTCATCTACATTCACGGGGTAGACACGGCTTGACAAGTTTTACGCCATCTAGCTAACGGCGGGTTTTGGTAGGTGTTGCCTTCCTATTTGTCGTCTCTCCGACTGTCACCCCAT
>DATGYA010000069.1:0-3587 GCA_035298405.1 Kamptonema sp.
AGCTTGACACACAGGAGCGCTCAAGTAGGTTATCAGCTTCAGCATTTTAAACTCAACTCAAACTGTATAAATGTACAAAGCCAAAATGAATAAGTTTTTAACGTTTAATTATACCCGCCTACTTATTATAATCACCCGTAAGATTGATATGCTCCCAACCCAACGGCGATAAATGTTGCAAATATTCTTCAGGAATATCCAGCCCCTGTTGTTTCAAATAATCAACAGCTTTTTCTAAGTACACCGTATTCCACAAAACTATTGCAGCAATAACCAAATTTAACCCACTGGCACGATAAAATTGGTCTTCATAAGAGCGATCGCGCACTTCACCCAGACGATTAAAAAATACCGCCCTTTTCAGAGTATGTTTTGCCTCACCCTTATTTAGCCCCGCAGTCGCCCTTCGTCGTAATTCAGGACTCTGCAACCATTCCAAAGTAAACAAAGTTCGCTCAATTCTCCCCAACTCCCGCAAAGCCAAAGCTAAACGATTCTGGCGAGGATAAGAAGCCAATTTCCGCAACATCAAAGAAGCCGTTACCGTCCCCGTGCGAATCGAACTAGCAAGCCGGAGAATCTCATCCCAAGACTCAGAAATCAATTTCACATTAATCTTCCCACCTAACAGAGGTGATAAAACCTCATCAGAAGAAGTAGACTCAAAAGTGTAAAGTTTCTTATCAGGTAAATCGCGCATTCGTGGAGCAAATCTAAACCCCAACAGATGGCACATAGCAAACACCTGCTCAGTATAGCCGCTTGTATCTGTATAATGCTCCTGAATCTGCAAATCACTTTCATGATAAAGCAAACCATCTAAAACATAAGTAGCATCCCTGACCGTTGCATTAATAACCTTGACATGAAAAGGCACATATTGGTCAGAAATATGCGTGTAAAAAATTACACTTCTATCCTTACCATACTTGGCATTAATTTCCTCATTAAAACTGCGATGTCCACCCGCTTTAAATCGCTGACCATCAGAAGAAGAAGTTGTCCCATCACCCCAATAAGCAGCAAAAGGTATTTGTGTGTGAAAATTTACAACTTCTGCTAAAGCCTTAGAATAAGTCTCATCTCGAATATACCAATCTGCCACCCAAGCTAAACGTTCAAAAGACATTCCTTGAATCGCATCTGCCATTCGCGTTAAACCCAGATTAATCCCATCAGCCAGTAGCGCACTCAACAAAACAACCCGTTCTTCTACTTCTGCTCCTGAATGTAAATGCGTAAAATGCCTAGTAAAATGCGTCCAAGAATCAACTTCCACCAACAAATCAGTCAGCTTAATTCTGGGCAGTAAAGCATAAAGTTTTCTACTGAATTCATCAACCTGCTTCGGGACAGCATTAGTCAGGGGAGTAATAACTAACCGCTCGTTTTCTATTCTAACATCTACCAACTTATTTTCTGCCATCAAAGAAGAAACAATTGCTAATTGTGAGGTCAATTCCACTGAGCGTTGTTCAATATAAGTAGTGAAATCCGTCGTTACTGCCAGAGGTATTGTCTGAGAAGAACTCATTGACTGCCATGCACTATCCGTTAACAGATAATCTTCAAAATCTTGGAACTGTTTTGAGCCGACGACCCAAATATCTCCAGAACGTAAACCACTGCGTAACTCAGCCAAAGCACACATCTCATAGTAGTGACGGTCAATAGTATTGCCCTTAATTACGTGCTTTGACCAACGCGGTTTTACAAAACTTATGTCCGCAGTTTCCGGCACATTCCTGCGACCAGAGCTATTTAATTCTTTAATCACTTCCAAAGCTTTTATTACCGACAAACTAGCCGAAACAGCTTTAAATTCAAACGTCTCTAACAACTTAGGTGTATATCTTCGCAACTGTGAATAACGGTGAGCGAGCAGTTCAAGATAATCAAAATCTGCGGGTCTAGCCAACTTTTCAGCTTCGGCAACACTACTAATAAAGTGTGACCAAGCTAATACGGATTCAATGGCTTGATAAGCATCATCAGACTCTTCTCTAGCTGCGATTAACGCCTTGCAGATTTGAGCATATAATCTGACTTTTTCATTAATGGCTTTCCCATCCCGTTGAAACTTATCGCCATGCTGATGCTCGCTTTTATTAAACAATTTACCCATCATTTTATCGTGCATTTCTATGGCATAATCAACCAAGGATGCACTCCATTCAATTAGGAAAGCAACTAAAATAGCATAGCGTCTCAATTCATCTAACCTAGATAAATGAGCAGGCGTAGACTTGGCACCAGTTTTTGTAAATTGTAGTAGCCGATTTTGGTGTACTCGTTTTAAACATCCAGAGTCGAGAGCAAGACGGCGAATAAATTCCAGGCGTTCCACAACTTTTAAAAAGTTTCTCGGATTAGCTTGACCTGGTGGTTGACGCAGCCAAATTAATTCAGTCAGCTTTTGATCGGGGGCTACAACTAATAACTTATCCAATGCTATCTTTTGTAATTGTGTCAAATTTTTAGTCAACTCAACACATACTAATTTTTGAGCGCGATGCCTGACTTCCCAGGCTAAACGCTCTACCGTAGAAATAGCTGGAATAATGATTTTACGGAAGCGCATCTCATCAACTAATGCTCCTACAAGTGCCATCCCTTGATCTGAGGATATGGCAAAAGGTAATAACCATTTTGAGAGTTGCTTGTATATAGATGTATTAAAAGCCCGAAATCCAAATTCTTGTTGAATATCTGCCAAATGTTCGCGTCGAGTTGTATCTCTTTGAGAATATTCTCTGATGAGTGTTGGGTCAAGTTGTAATTGAGATGCGATATAAAAAAGTACAGATTCCGGTACTATTTCTTCTAAACTCCAAACTCGACCAGGAAAGCGTAGATAACACAATTGTACGGCGAAACCAAGCCGATTGTGTGGTCTACGCCGCTGTTTTATAACCCTGAGTTCGTCATTGCTAAAAGTATAGTAGCGAGCTAGGTCTCTTTGGGTGATAAAATGGGGGATTTCCGTAAATTGTAGCCGCTGTGCTGGAGATAAAAGTTCACGAGTTGCCAATTAGATTACCTATATTTATTTGTAATTATTATTAATGACGAATTAGTTGGGTGAAAATTTGTAGTTGACACCACAGTAAGGGCAAAATTTGAATTTCAGCGACATAATTGGTTCGTCACGCTATCTTACGCCCAACCAATTAAGTATTCTGTATCATGCCATCAAAAAAGATGTGCGCTTGTCTGCGTTGGTGCGTTTGTTACATAGTAGCGGTGCTAGGATTGCTGAGATACTGGCTTTAAATTTAGAGCAAATAGACTTCAAAGCTAGGAAATTTCAAGTTATTGGCAAAGGTAATAAGCAACGGTGGTGTTTTTACAGTGAATTTGTGCAACTAAGTCTGAATCACTACATCACATATTACAGACATCTAACCCATCCAGCCTTGTTTACTGCTCAACAGCCCAAAACTGGCGTTGTCTCCCGT
The DNA here is from genome assembly GCA_035298405.1 of Kamptonema sp. GTDB lineage: Bacteria > Cyanobacteriota > Cyanobacteriia > Cyanobacteriales > Microcoleaceae > Kamptonema. The sequence continues at coordinate 3,459 of DATGYA010000069.1, forward strand.
CTTTCTTACCGTATGGCGCATAAATCCTGGACAAGTTTGATTGGGAATATTCCAGAGCTTCAGGGGGTGAAACTTCATGATTTAAGGCACACTTTTGCTACAGAACGGGTGGGACTGATGGGAATTGAA
>DATGYA010000070.1:0-3953 GCA_035298405.1 Kamptonema sp.
ACTTCCGGCTGCAAATTAGGTACTAGACTACTAGGAATATAAGGCGGATTAGAAACCATACCGCTAATTTGACCGCGTAGGGGCAAACCATCTACGATCGCACTTTCTAAAGGTTCCCACCACGAACCTTGATAAAATTGAATGCGATCGCCTAAACCCAAATTCTCCGCATTTTGTCGAGCAACAGCGATCGCATCTGAGCTAAAATCTACAGCATGAATTAAAGTATTTGTCAAGCTTTCTGCTAAACCCAGCGCGATCGCACCGCTACCAGTTCCCAAATCTACCCAATGGGATTTTGAATTTGAACTCTCTGTCTGGGGTTGACGTTTAGCTGCTGCCACCGCTAAATCGATCGTCAACTCCGTCTCTGGACGCGGAATCAACACCGCCGGCGTTACTATTAAAGAAAAATGCCGCCAATAGGTAATTCCTGTTAAATACTGCACAGGTATTTGTTCCCTAACGCGGCGACTCCACAAATTTTTTAGGTCAGTAAAAGGTATTTTTAGCGTAACTTTTGGCAACTCTTTAAAAGATTCTAAACGCAGCGCTAAGCGATCGATTACTGCTAATTCTTGCAATAGCCACTCAATTTCAGTATTAGAAATATTCGATGCGATCGCCTCTGTCTTAGCTTCCTGTAACCATTGCCAAAGTTCTAAACCTGATACAACCATAAAACTTGACAGCACTTTCCAATATCTACCTCTCAAAAAACAGTTAACAGTTAACAGTTAACAGTTAACCGTTAACAGTTAACCATTAAGCATTAGCGAGATGGCTGAGGTTGTCTTGGCGCTGGAGATTGAGATGGCCGAGGTTGGCTTGGCAATGGGGCCGAAGACCCAGAACGAGGTTGAGCTTGGTTCCCGCCTGCTGGTTGCAGCGTTCGCACGTATTCCAGCGACTCTCGCGGCGGTACCAAAATAATTTGACTCAAGAAAGGATCGTTATCAGTCCGCATCGCTTCCAGCACAGCTTCTAAATTCACAACCTCAATCTTGATCGAAGAAGCTACATTCGGCTGTTGTTGCTTAAAACGTTCCAACATCCCCTGCAATTCCTCTTTATTAAAAAACAAAGGAATTACTTGCTGTTGACCCCGTTGAATAGTCAAATATCCGTTTTCAGGGCCACCTCTAGCCAAGAAAAGAGGAACACCAGTAAATTCATTTGGTTGTTGACCGCCTTGCCGCAGTAAAGTCTTAGCAGACTCAACTTGCACAGAAGTAGGAACATAAGCAAATTGCACTTCCTCTGCTTTACCTTTGTTAGCTTGGCTTAACTGATAAATTTCGCCCAAAGACACAGGTACTACCCGCACTGATGCTGCTAACTGCGGATTTTTAGTTTTCAAGCGATCGACAAAAGCTTGAGCATCCTTTTGACTAATAAAAACACCTGCGACAGAAGTATTATTGCCGCTTTGACCCTCTTTAGGAACTGAAGCAATCAGAGGCGCACCTTGTGCATCAGTAATTGTAAATACCGGCACGGGGCGCAATTTTTCCAGAACTTGCTGATCCGGCAGTGCCAGTGCAGACATATTGCGTGTCAGGGAAGGGCCCAGCAAAGTACTGCCTAAAATCCCTAACACTGCGCCCAAACGAACTAATGATTTCATGCTTTCTCCCAGGAGCAATCCTGAAATACAGTTAAAAAAAGACTCTCGCCTTCACCCATGATAAGCAGTCGCCGACCCTTTTGGTTTGTTCCCGATGGTTTGGGGAACAGGTTGATCCCAGAGAGTCGGGCTGACCCATCACGTAGTTATACAGCTTTTGAATCGGGATGACAGGATTTGAACCTGCGACATCCTGCTCCCAAAGCAGGCGCGCTACCAAACTGCGCTACATCCCGGTGTAGTTATTTTTCTATTCCTATCACAATTAGCTCACAAAAAGATGCAGTTGTCAAGCTTTTTGGCTAATTTCAATAAAAACTTACAGCTAGGGACTAGGGGCTAGGGGCTAGGGACTAGGGAAGAAGTGAATAGAATAAGCGACTTTCAGGAACTCAGAACGTCCTAACCACCTTGGCGGTTGCTATACGTGCTGCCCTAAGAAAGGAGACTTGAAGAGCCTCTTCCCCCCAAGGAGTGGGGGTTGGGGGATCTTCAGTCATTAAAAATGTAAAATTAAAAATTGCCAAGCGCTACGCATTTTTAATTTTTAATTTTTAATTTCCAGCCCTAGTCTGGATACCAAAACATTCCTTTTATACCCTCTGGATCGGACATAAACCCTAAGTTTCGGTAAAAATCTACCACATGAGGGTCAGCAAATAGGGTAATGTTGCTGATATCTTCGCTTCGGAGTTTTTTAATGATGTACTGCATCAGTGCCTTACCCAAACCTGCACCCTGGAATTCTGGATGAACCACTACATCCCAGAGCGTGGCATTAAAAGCGTGATCTGATGTTGCTCTGGCAAAACCAATCAGCCGTCGGTGGCTGCCTCGCATCTCCCACATGGAAACTACCAGGAAGCTATGCTGAATAGCTTTTTTGACTTTACGCAGAGGGCGGCGAGACCACCCAACTGCATTACAGAGTTCTTCGAGCTCGTAGAGGTCAATGTCGCGATCGGTACTAAAAAAGATGCGACCATTGCCAGTAGTGGGTTTGCGAAATGGCGAGGATAGCGATTCGCTCGCCCCAAAAGCCAAATCTTCCTCAAATTCCGCTGTGTGGGGCAAAGAGGCAGAGTCAGAACTGCTAAATAAGTTTTTCCAAAAACCCATGCCGGCGTGGTTAAGGTAGAAGTTGGATGACGTTACTAGCTAGTATATCTCCCGTACATCCCCTCAATTATGGCTCCGGGTTTAAAACCATCTACATTGGAACTGCTCAAGCGCTTTAATCGGGCGTTTCCCCAATTTTATGAGCAATTTGTCAGCAGTGAGATTCAACTGCAAAACCTGAAGCTGGCCTATCAGTTGTACAAAACCAGGCAAGCCGTGATTGAAATTAGACCGGAGGGTAGTAAAAGTGCTCTGCATTTTGCCTACCGCAACCAGTCTTTTCTGCTGAGTGATATTTTCGGGGTGCTCGCGGCCTACGGGCTGACGATTCACAGCTTGAGTCTGTATGGACAAATTTACCCGCCGATGTTGGTGTTTATCAAGTTGGTGGTATCACGCGGGGGTAAAGTTATGACGGATAAGACCGCAGAAAATGTCTGTAGGGCAGTTCGAGAGGCCCTGGCGGGGCATTTTGAAGTGGAAGAGATGTTGGCTGTGGAATTCAATCTTGATGCAGGTTTGGAGGATGTGGCGACTGAGTTCTATGTCGATCCCGTTTTTCATTTACCAGCTTTGCTGATTGAGGCAGATAACCAGCCTGGACTTTTCTATAAGGTAATGTATGCCATTTGGCAAGAGGATTTGTTGGTGGTGAATGCTAATTTGTTGTTTTGGCGGGGCCGTACTCGTTTGATTTTGTATTTGTTGGGGCCGAATGAGAGCTTAATTCCTGAGTATTTGGGGCAGAAAATTGCTGAGGGGGTAAGACAGAGGTTGCTAGGTGAGCGCTTTTAAGTATAGCAACCGCCTTGAAGGTTAGAGGTTAGGGCGTGTTAAAATTAATAGAAAATTAACTAATCTTACCTAAGATGGTAACAACTACATTAACTTCTCCACTACAAAGTAATGAGGAAAAACTCATTACTTTGACTGGCATTAAATGGCTAACATTTAAAGCTATAATGTCTGATGTCGGCGATGGTAGAGCATGGAGAATTGCTTATGCTGAAGGAGTGTTAGAGCTCAGAATGCCATTACCTAAACATGAAAGACCTAAAGTTATGCTCGAACTATTTATTGGAGCTTTAGCAGATGAGTTAGAAATTGAAGCTATGAGTCTAGGTGCGTTGACGCTCGAACGGGAGGATTTAGCTCGTGCTATTGAACCAGATACTTGTTTTTACATTCAAAATGAATCTTTAGTTAG
>DATGYA010000071.1:0-7657 GCA_035298405.1 Kamptonema sp.
AAGAATGGCTTTGTGTCCCGCAGTCGGCGGATCTGCACTTGTACCAAATAAAGCAATTTTTTTCATTGTTAATGGCTAATGGTTAGTGGTTAGTGGTTAGTGGTTAGTGGTTAGTGGTTAGTGGTTAGTGGTAAAATACGCCGTTGATTTTTTAGTCCGTGTAGGCGGACTTTGTTTCTGTAGTAGCGATTTCAATCGCCCAATCATCAAGGGAGTATCAAACAACTAACAACTAACAACTAACAACTAACAATCATCGCTTTTTTGTTCGTTCAGTGAGAATTTCTAACTCTGGCGAGATTTCTACTATCGGCGATATAGGCCGATCTAAACGGCGAGTTTCAGGAGGAAGACTGGCAACAGCAGCGGCCGTGCGTTGTGCGATCGCCTCCAAACTTTCCACCGGCCGCACCCGTTCGCCATCCTTAACCATTAATTCCATCAACGGAACTGGAGACTGGTAACAGTTAACTAAAGATAAATCTTCCTCCAATCTTTCCTCTCCCTCATTCCTTCTTCCTTCTTCCTTCTTCCTTCCTTCGTCTGTCATTAAACCCAAACAATCTCCGACAACTTGACCATTTTCCAAATATCTAAAAATTTGCTTCCGCCCCGGATAAGTCACCTTCCCACTTGCCTCCTTCATCACCGGAATTCCATCAATTTCTACCAACTTATAAACACCATTCACAGGCGAACCACTTACCAGTTTAGTTCCTAAACCATAGCCATCAATGCAAGCACCCGCATTTTTTAATCTAGCAATTTCATACTCATCTAAATCGCCGCTGGCAAAAATCGGTACTCCCGGAAGATGCGATCGCACACCCCGCGACAACTCCACCAAATCCCCCGAATCCAACCGCACCCCTTCCAGTCGCATTTCACCCTGATTTACTCGTTCCGCCAACAAACGTGCCGCAGCAATTGTATCGTAAGTATCGATCAACAGCGGCGCACCGGGAAAATAGCGGTGAAACGCTGCAAATGCCCCCTCTTCACTTCCCTCACTAGCGGCCACAGCCATCACCAAAGCATGAGCCATCGTACCCGCAGGTTTGCGACCCAACTTCAAAGCCGCCAAAACATTAGAAGTCGCATCCAAACCCGCAGCCAAAGCCGCACGAGCCGCCCAAATAGAAGCTTGAGGGCCAAAAGCGCGGCGCGTGCCAAACTCCAGCAGTTGAGCTTGTGGCCCTGCCACATCCCGCAGTCGGGCAGCTCGCGTCGCAATCAAAGTCTGATAATTGATTGCATTCAGCAAATAAGTTTCCACTAGCTGAGCTTGCCAGAGAGGAGCATCCACCCTCAGCAGCGGCTCATTCGCAAATACCGCCGTCCCCTCTGGAACTGCCCAAACATCCCCAGTAAACTGGGCCGCCGCCAACAACTCCCAAAATCGCTCAGGAGCATTCCCAAAAATTCCCGTAGACTGCAAAGCATCAATTTGTGCCGGACTAAAGCGGAATTTCTCCAGATAATCCAATGCTTGAGCCAAACCCATCGCAATTAAATAACCAAAACCTTCAGGTAACTTGCGAGCAAACAGCTCAAAGCTAGCCGACTGCTGCTCCAACCCCTCACCAACATAACAAGCCATCATTGTCAACTGGTAGAGATCGGTCAACAAGCTATAGTCCTCTGGCGAAAGCGTTAGTTCTTGGTCTTCCCCCTCAGTTAAGGCGGCGATCGCGTCACTTTCCGTGGCAGTTCTCATAGGGCAAATCCCTGCAAGCTCAATTTTCCTAATTATAGTGAAAAGCACCAAATCTGTCTACTCAGGATTTGATTAAAGTTTGTGATAAATCCTAGACAATTAGCTTGCCGACAGGTTGCCGACAGATGTAGCGTCAAGTGTATAAGCAAGTATAGGTGCAGGTTTAGGGGCGGGTTTAGCGAATAAAGTTAGTCAGGAGAGAATAATATTGGCCCAAAACCTGCCCCCTTCTTAGCTGAGTCACTCTCATCTTTAAATTATGTTATGGTAAACTATAGAAAAATCGCTGATTTACTAACCAGTAAACTATTGTAAAGAAATAATGCAAAACTGCTAAATTAATCCTCTTCAGATCGCCTCAAATATTGCGGACTAATAAGGAATTAAAATAAATATTGCTAATCTGAATTAGCAGCAAAAATTAAGAGTAATCTATAAAGTATCAAGACCTAGACAAACGAGGTGGATACTATGAATCTTTCTAAAAACGTTGCCAGTGCCATGCGTTTTGTTTCGGAAGCAGCGATGCGGATTTTTAGCCTCAGTGATGACAAGTATCCTGTAGTCGGCGTACAGCCATTTGAAGGCATACCCTCCAAACGGTCTAACAAGGAAGATTAAGTAGGGATTCAGGGATTTTCGCTCACCGAAAGCTAAGCGTAGGTAGTTAAGCCTATGTAAGGTAATGAACTTAGACAACAACGGTAATGTGAATTCAATTTTAAATAACTCAAATCAACCCCATCCACTGCCTGTGAATGGGGTTTTGATTCGTTTGTAAGTATTGCTCAAAATTGGTTCAGGAAAAACGCGATCGCAGCAGTACCCAACGGCACAGTCAAATTGTCAATACCAAATTTAGAGACAGACTCTAAAGTAGTAGCTACTAAACCCACAACAGCCGAAACTACCCAAGTTTGCCAAACATTACCCTGAACAGCCAATAAAATCAGACTACTGACAACAAAGCTAATTAAAAACATAGTAAAAGAACCTTCCCAACTCTTCTGTATCCCCCAAACTTTATAACTATGTTTACCAAAACGCTGACCAATCACAGCAGCTAAGCCATCTCCCCAAGTCATCACCAGAATTCCCAAGGCAGCATATTGCTGCTGTTGTAGCGGCCAAAACCAGGCAATCAGAGTGCCGATGCTGACAGCATAAAAAAATGTTCCCCAACTTTTGCGTCCGACGCTGTTGATGCTAGGTAAAATAGGAATTAAGTAAGATAAAAGCGCGATCGCACCCGCTAAAACCCCAGCCCCAATTCCCACCCAAGCCGGAATTCCCAGCCACCATGCCAGCAAAATTACATTGCCACTACCAATGTGAACCACCTTCCGCGACACTTCTGGATTGGCAGAAGTAAACCTATTTAGCCCCTCAGCTACAAGTAAAATCAAACCCAACCAACCTGCAACGAGGGAAATTTGCAGCCAGACAGTAGGAATTTCAGCAAATATAGACACAATGCTCAGGAAAAACTAACTTAATTTCTCTACCACTATAGTAGAAATGTACCCTATGAACAATTAAGCTGTTACGCATTTAAACCACTAACGAGGCTTGTAGGGTGCGTCAGCTAGAATACGCTTTGCTTAATGCGAAAAGCTTCGGTGCTGACGCACCCTACTATTGTCTTTGAACAGTTAACAGTTAACAGTTAACAGTTAACGATTAAGCTACCTCTGATACTTTCAGTGCCATAATCGGTACACTTTGCCTAACTTCTTGCCGCAGCGGAATTTCAATCAAAAACTCCGTACCCCGCCCCAGTTCCGATTCGCAGCGCAGCAACCCCTTATGTTTATCTACCACAATCTGATAGCTGATAGAAAGTCCTAATCCCGTTCCTTTACCTGTGGGTTTAGTCGTGAAAAACGGATCGAATAGCCGCTTCTTTACCTCCTCTGTGATGCCAGGTCCATTGTCAGCAATTCGCACCACTATTTTATCTGAGGGTGAAAGATATGTAACGATACTAATCCGGCTAGGATTCTCTACTAACTCCTGATAATTTCGCTCCTGATTGTAACTGTCCAGCGCATCAATGGCATTAGCAAGAATATTCATAAATACCTGATTTAATTGTCCCGCATAGCACTCTACTAATGGTAAGCTTGCATACTTTTTAACTATTTCAATAGGTGGATGACCGGGTTTAGCTTTCAGCCGACTTTGTAAAATCAACAATGTACTATCGATCCCTTCGTGGATATTAACTGGTTTCATTTCACTCTCGTCTAAACGAGAGAAGTTCCGCAAATTTTGTACGATCTGAATAATCCGCTCAGCCCCAATTTTCATCGAAGATAGCAATTTCGGCATATCTTCGATGAGAAAGTCAAATTCAATGACTTCGCTATATTCTAGAATTTCCTCACAGGGCTGCGGATAGTGTTGTTGGTATAATTCTACTAATCCTAATAAATCTTTAGTGTATTGATTGGCATAGTGGAGGTTGCCACCAATGAAATTAACTGGATTATTAATTTCATGGGCGACACCAGCAACTAACAAACCTAAACTAGACATTTTTTCAGTTTGAACTAATTGAGCCTGCATTTGCTGCAATTCTTGCAAGGTTTTCTCTAGCTGTTTAGATTTCGCCGCACGTTCTGCTGCTACTTTTTCAATGCGCTCTGTATAACTCAGTAAACTGAGTGCGTAGATGGTCACGATGCTAGTGAGAATTAGTCCCAGAGTTAACGTAGCTAAGGAGCGCCAATATTTTTGAGGCGTGATATACTCTGGGTCTAACAGCAGTTGTAGCAACCATCTGCGGTTCTCAATATTGAGGATGCGGGTGCAACTGCTACCGTCAGGGCAATAAGTTGTTTGACCGATTTGCAGTTGTTTTTGGCTGTTTGGATCTGTAATTACTCTGTTTGTTTTCCCTTCATAAAAGGCTATAAATTTTTCACTATCTGGGGCCATTATATCTTGCAGATACAAGTTAATTGAGTTTAGCTTTGTTTCCTGTACGGCAGACTTGAGAATGGGATTAACTAGAAATACGCCCAGGGTAAAACCTCTCAAGTCTTCGCGCATCAAAGGAAGTGATTTTGGCAAGGATGAATGAGTCTCTTGAGGATATAAGGTTCTGAAAATTGGCTGGAATACGAAGAAGCTGAGTTGATTGTTCCTTGATAATAGCTGGCGAGAAGTAGCAATTATTTCCTCTCTCTTTGCTGCTGTTTCTAAGGCTAAGCGATAAGCAGGATTGGCAGCAAAGTCAAAAGCTAGAGGTGTTTCGCTGCTGGAAGAGGGAGTCAAGTAGTACAGTGGGAAAAATTCATGCTGTTGTTCGCTAGAAATGCGAGGTAGCCACGCGATCGTCTTCAGGCTCGGATGCCTATATAGAGCTGATTTCACAAATCTTTGAAATGCTTCTTCTTTGACATCCTCAGATGTACTGTAGAAGGTGCCGGCTGCCCTCAATACCTCTAAGTTACCATTTACTTCCCTCTCGATATCTGTGGCTACTTTATCCAGCCGCTCCTGAAGTTCCGCCTGCATAAATTTGTATTCCCAGTTGCGTACTGCATTTGAGGCGATCGCAGATAGCCCCATTCCTGCCAAAAGTGTCACTCCCGCCATGAGATAACGGCGATATCCTGGTATTGCCCTAGTCACTGAATTTAAAAATTTGTTGGTAGCACTCATGTTCTTAGGTGACATTTCGCTGATATTTCCGAACAGAAGAAGAACCCCATCCCCTTGAGGATTGGGCGTTTAGAGAGTTTTGTAGAAGTTTCCTACTAATATCGTGTTCCTGCACTGATTGGCGATCTGCATCCTACGGAGGTTGACATATCCATTAACTCCGGTTAGTCTATCAGATTACAGTATTATACAGCAAAATCTATTTTTTGCTCTCAGAGTTCCCTGGTTTTTTCATCCAAGCTGCAATCACGAATTGGTATCTCTATGAGTGTCTCCCCCCTGTTCCCCATTCGCCCCACCGAAATGAGCAGACATCAGTTTGCCCGCCGCTCACCCCTGCCCAACAGCCAACTTTTTCTCTGGCAAATTGAAACTGGAGCAGTACGTACTTTGACATGGCTAGAAGACGGCACGATCGTACCCTTGGGGATTTGGGGGCCAGGGGACGTGGTTGGCAAAGCTATGTCTAAGTGCGATCCTTATCAAATTGAATGCCTCACAAAAGTAGAGGTTACTGCACTCCCTACTGACGGCTGGTATAATACTAGAGATGTCTTGCTTGCACACCTTCAGCAGGCGGAAGAGTTTATGTTAATTCGTGGCTACAAAAAGGTTGATGCCATGCTTTATCACCTCTTGGCTTGGCTGGCCAAAAAGTTTGGTTCTCAGGTAAAACATGGACAGCTTATCGATCTAGGTTTAACCCATCAAGACATTGCTGAATTTTTAGGTACAACCCGCGTGACAATTACTCGCGCCCTCAATAATTTTGAGCAACAGGGTTTGATTAACCGTCTTTCATTGCATAGGATTATTCTGCAAGATTCAGAGTTTTTGGATTATCAAATTTAAGGGCAAGATTTGGGGCGATATTAGGACTGTTTCTTTCATGGTATAAGAGGTGAAAGATCGGACATAGTAGAAAGCGCGATCGCCTTTTTTCTTTCTAACCCCTAAACCGATTAAAATTTTCACAGCACTTTTAGATCGTAACACCCAGATTCTGCACCATTTTTAGCAGACACCGCTTTGCTACCATTAGCACCATTAACTCGCACTGATTCACCCGAAGCATTGTTAGAACAAGTAGCAGCACAAGTTGATTTGATTGCAGACTTTGCACAGCGACGGGAAATTTTAGCTTGTACCAGTATTTTAGCTGGTTTGCGGCATCAACCTCATGTGATTCGTCAACTATTCCGGGAGGATATTATGGAAGAATCTCTGTTTTACCAAGAAATTATCCAAAAAGGCTTGCAAAAAGGCTTACAACAAGGCTTACAACAAGGCTTACAACAAGGTCAGCAACAGCAAGCACTATCACAGACTTTGCGCCAATTAGGGCGGCGCGTGGGTGCGATCGCACCCGCTACTGAACAGCGAATTCGCGCCTTATCATTGACTCAGTTAGAGTTATTAAGTGAGGCGCTGTTAGATTTCTCTACACCAGCAGATTTAATGAGTTGGTTGAATAATATTAACTAGAAATATCTCTCAGCAACACTCCGATCAATTGCGTAATTGCCGCAAAATGATAAACGCCTTTCTCCGCAACCCTATAGGCAATAGCGACAGCGCTAACCCAGTCCATGCAGAAGCTGTCGAGAAAGGCTTTCTGGCCCAAAGCATCTGCCTACCTTTTTGCGTTTCACCAATCTCAATTAACCGCAAGCCTAGTGCTAATTTGGTTTCTGTAATCCGCTTGAGCCTCACTAATTCTAACTTCTCAGAATCAAATTCATAACTTGTTAAATAACGCAGTTTATCCGTTAAATAAGGGATGGCTCGGTTAATGCCTTGCTGTTCAGAATGGAAACGATATTCCATTAACATTTCAGGTAAATAATAGCACTTTTTCCCAGCTATAGCAAGGCGGACAAATAGATCGTTATCTTCGCAGTTTTGGAGATTTTGTCGCATGAAATCTACTTCTTGTAAAATGCTGTAGCGAAATAAAGTTGCACCAATTTGCAGGCTTTGTTTCAAAAAAACTACTTCTAGTAAGTTATCAATAATTCCGGCAGCAAGTTCAGTGCGCCCCCAGAGAGAGGAATTTAATTTAGTTTGATTTTCATTAATCAGATTATTAATATCAATTACCCAGTGATCTGTACTGACAAAATCAATATCAATGTTTTTATCTAAGATAGCAGATGTCCGCGCTAAAAACTCTGGAGTCAGGCGATCGTCATCATCAAATTTGATAAAATATGTGCCTTTGGCTGCGGCAAATCCTGAGCGCATATTATTACTTTTTCCAATATTCTGCGG
>DATGYA010000072.1:0-3926 GCA_035298405.1 Kamptonema sp.
TCTAACAGTTAACAGTTAACAGTTACAGTTAACATTCCCCAAAATCAAAGAATAAAGGGTTTAACTTCGCTGTGATGCCACTGTCCTTTAAAACGTTCAGCGATCGCGGGTCGGACTCGGAATTTAGGCGGATTCCCTGGCAAAACATCAATCTGCAAAAACGAATAAGGACGGCGTTTTTGCGAACCTTGACCGTTGCGGCCGACAAAAAGTAGCGATTCGGCAACGGTGATGCTGCCCTTGTCCGGTTCTTTTCCGCGATGCGATCGCGCCAATTGATAACTCTGGGCCTCATCAAAGGCCTCCACCAACACAGGCCCTTCTACCCGCTGACGGCGCAAACTGTGACCGCTACCTCCGCAAATAATCCAATTTGTATAAGCATCAGCGTGTCCAGTATCCACAGTCCGTATGTATTCTAAACAGTGAGCGTGCCCTGAGAGAATCAGATCCGCCACTCCTCGCCGCCCCCCCAAATCCCCAACTGCATCCGCTACGGCATCAAATACCTCGCGGAGGCGGTAGCGAATAGCTAAAGTTTGACCTTGATTCCACTTCGTCGCCTCCGTGACATAGGGAGGGTGGTGCAAGTAAATCACCCGCCCTCGCACATCTGGACTCTGCCAAGATGCAATCAGTCTTTCCTTAAGCCAGTTAAGCTGTTCCAAGTCAATTACAGTTGTTTTGTCCGCTGCCAAGTGTTTGTCAATGTCCAACCTTTGCTCATCAATTTGTGTTAACTTAGCCCGGAAATCGTCTAACTGTTCGGCCTCATCAGCGCGATCGCGATTTAGTTGGGCCGAAGTTTCCAGAATTTGCAACTTTTCTAGCTCCAAATCCTGCCTTTGAGCTTCTAACTCGCGGCGGTAAGCATCTCCTGCCTGCGTCGTCGGTAGGGGGAGTGGCGCGTTAAAAGTATTCGAGTCCAGAGCAAAAAAATCAATTCCCCCACTGCGGAAAGTGTAATAACGATTGGGCAAGCGGGTAAAGCGTCCAGGTTCATAATGCAAACAGCGACCCGTGTTAGTTTGGGCAGTGTAATGAGCATCTAAGTGGCGATCGAGCTGACCTGGCAGGTTAAAAGCTTGGAGATAGTCTAGAAATGCTTTAGCATAAGCATTACCTTGGCCCGATCCGTGCCATCCCACATCAAAATCTAACTTCGACCGGAACAGGCGGCGCAGGGGCAAAGCGCTTTGTGCCAGAATACCGTAGATAATTGGTAAGTCGTAATAATCGTGATTACCCGGAACTGGCAGAAACGGCAGATTAAACACCATTTTGTCGTAGGCAATACGAGAAGGCGTTTCCCCTCCGACTAAAAACTCATGGTACGGACGAATAAAATTTTGCTGGTAATACTCGCTGGAACCGACTAGATAAACAACATCTCCAGTGTGGAGCAGAAAGCGGCAGCGATCGCGGCAAGCCGACATAATTTCGGCAACCCGACGCTGGGGGTTATGTCCCCCCTCACTTCCCGCTCCGCTGTCCCCCGCGACTAAAAATGAGAACTCCTCGCTATCTGGAGAGCGATCGCCCAAAACCAGCCGCGTTTGATCGATCCCCCGCTCGACAATTAATCGATCTTGCCAGCGTACCCGCTCTTTCATCTTGCCGATTTTAACGGGAATTGGCGGGTCAGATACAAATTGCACGCCAGCTATCTCCTAGATTTCTCAGTTCTCAGTTAATAATGCTGCGATCGCTAGAATTTTGACATCCCTCTAGAGGAAGGCTACGGTGTAGAGACATCCCTTTCACCACTCAAGCCAACTGGCATATATAATAGGATGCGTCAGAACCTCAAACTCTCGATCCTCGTTGTAGAACTTCGTCTAACGCACCCTACAAGTCGATTTGAGTGTGACAGTTGGCTTTAGTCCTATCTTTGTCATCCTTCTAGTGAAAATGCAACAAATTTAGCAGGAGAGAAATCTGCTCTAATGTACGATACTTAAGTCACAGATGGCATTCAATTAGCGCTTTTAATAGTATGCAATCAAGCCGAGGAATCAGGGAAAGCAGTGGAGGTGCGCGATGGAGCTTTTAGCTGAGCAGAAACGATGCTTAGATTGCTTGGTAACGTCAATCAGACAGCTAGGCGGTCAAGTAGAACCAGATCGACTGGAATATACAGCCGAGCTGATTATTCAAACCATGAGAGGCCCTTGGCGTTATTTTCATACGTCAGAACATATTTTTGAAGTCGGCGGGTCAGAAGATCCCGTCGAGATATTGGCAGCTTTATTTCACGATATGGTATACGTCCAAGTAGATCAGGGCGTTGGTTTCAACATCAGCAGCTATATTTGTCCTTTTGTTAAGGAGGTGCGATCGCAGCTAGTAATTAAAGACGAAAATGAAATTACTAAAGACCTGATGTACGAGTTAGTAGCAGTCATCTTCGGGTTTGTTCCCGGCCAAACTCTCTCACCCTTCGCAGGTCAAAATGAATTTTTGAGCGCGATTATGGCTGCAAAATGTTTGGAAACATTTCTACCTCCTAGCATAATTGCTAAAATAGCAGCCTGCATCGAAGCGACTATTCCATTTCGCCCAGTTTCCCCCGCTGGTTTAAGTGCTAGCGAAATACTACACCAACGGTTAATTGCTGCAAATATTCAGTTTAACTTTGGCTGGACAGATGCCGAAACTTGCGAAGTAGTTAGGCAATCAGTAAGATTGGGCAACCGCGACGTTGAGAACTTTGCCTATCCAAATTCGGCTGATTTTTTAGATAATACCTGGAATCTCATGCCCGAAACTAACCACGAGCTGAGTAATGTTAATTCCTACACAGTAGGCGGATATCGTAGGTCTCTACAAAAAATGGAAGGATTTATGAACTTCCTCAAACCCGAACTGGTCTTTCATCATTTTATGGGAGAACCTAACGAGGAAACTTACTTAGGTCTGATTTCCCGAACTAGAAAAAACATCGAAGTAGCAAAGCTTTATTTGGGTGCGAAACTAATTACGATCGCCATTCTCGAAGCCCTTTCTTACCGCTTGGGACGAGAAATTCCCCTTTCAACTATGATGGGAGAAATGCCCTCCCCTGGATTTACAACATCAGCTTTAGAGAACTTTCTGCCCGAAATACCGCTGGCTTATCCTTTGAAAAATCAATTAGAAAAAGAAGTCCTAGATTTGTTAGCAAAAGGGCGAAATCAAGAATCTCGTTACGATATTAAAAACTCGCCAGTTGCTACATTTATTATCAAATCTATCGGCTTTGCTGAAATTGAACACCTGTTGAAAAAAGCTAAGGACTTATTTGCTGGCAATATCCCCTCAGAGGAATTTCTTTCTTATTGCGATCCTGATGTAGTCGGGACGATCGCCACTGGAGTAATGAAACTTTTTGACAGTCGCAAAATGGCTTTGGGCAAAGTCAGATTAACGGAGAAAGCGATGTCTTAGAAACAAAAATGCCCTCATCTCATTGCGAGGAACGAAGCAATCCCAAGCCTTTGCCATTAGTTGGCTTCGTTCCTCCTAACTCCTCACAATGATATGTCTATCTACCTTAACTGCAATACTCGTCACTGCTAACTGCAACACTCGTCACTGCTAACTCGCCACAGGTCACTTTATGCTGTAAGGGAATAACTAAAAATAGGGTGCATCAGTGCGAATCTAGCGCCCCTTGCCACAACCCTTGCAGCAAGAGGAAAAAAGACCATGAATGGCAAATTTCAAGTCAAAAAAGGGGAAAATGGGAGTAATCCCCCATCTGAAATTATCAATCTATCCCCCCCTCGAATACCTCTAGCAGAGCCAGAATTGCCCGGAGGTCAAGTTCCTCTCGGTTCCCCCTTTTACATCGAGCGCCCTCCCATTGAAGAACGTTCCTGTGAAGAAATTAGGAAAGCTGGAGCCTTGATTCGGATCAAAGCCCCTGCCCGCTGCGGGAAAACCTC